>CAIXVE010000001.1 GCA_903922825.1 uncultured Micrococcales bacterium
CCAAAGGCGTAAGCATGGCAAAAACTAGTTTTGCCATTGATGCTTATTTGCGTCACCTAACCATCGAACGAGGCATGGCGAAGAACACGCTTTTGGCATATCGCCGAGATTTAGGCATCTACTCTCTTTTCCTCAACGAGCGAGAAATCGAGGATGTTTCTAAAGTTACCGAACTAACAGTTCGAGACTTCTCGCAGTATTTGGTCCTCACTAAGGATCTGGTTGCAGCTTCGGTGGCTAGGGTTCTTGCTGCTGTCAGGGGTCTTCATAAGTTCCTCCTTCTAGAAGGAATGGTTGAAACAGATGTTTCTGCTTCCGTTAAGCCGCCTAAAGCCCCCAAACGTTTACCGAAAGCCATATCAGTATCTGAAATTGAGAGACTGCTCAAAGCTGCTGGACCCGATCCCGATGGCGCTTCAGGACTTGCCATCGACCTCATTCGGGTTCGTGATAGGGCAATTCTGGAACTTCTATATGCAACTGGAGCACGTGTTTCAGAGCTGGTCAATATTGATCTAGATGATCTGGTTGACCCCGAGATTATTCGGCTATTTGGTAAAGGTTCAAAGGAGCGGATTGTTCCGGTGGGTAAGTATGCCCAGACGGCTTTGCAGGCATATTTAGTCAGAGTGAGGCCAGGGCTGGCCATGCTTTCCAAAGGAACCCCGGCCCTGTTTTTGAATCAGCGGGGAACCAGATTGTCGAGGCAAAGTGTCTGGCAGATCATCTCGGATGCTGCCGAGGTGGCCAAAATGGAAAAAGAAGTATCGCCACACACTTTTAGGCACTCTTTTGCCACCCATCTTCTAGAAGGTGGAGCTGATGTGAGGGTAGTTCAGGAGCTTTTAGGCCATGCTTCTGTGGCTACCACCCAGATTTACACCCTGGTTACCGTAGATGCACTTAGGGAGATATATGCAATTAGTCACCCCCGTGCACAGCGTTAGACTATTCAGAGAACTTATTGAAGGTTATTCCTTCAACACTTACTGCTGTGAAGCTAGAGAGGAAGCCTTACTATGGCAGGTAAAAACACTGACAGCCGGTTTCCCACCCCAAAGCGCCTAACCAGTCACGGCCCCGCCCGGATTATTGCTTTATGTAATCAAAAAGGTGGGGTTGGCAAAACCACAACAACCATCAATACCGCTGCAGCGTTAGCTGAATACGGGCGTCGAGTTCTTCTGGTTGATTTTGATCCGCAAGGTGCCCTAACTCGAGGTTTAGGCGTTGAACCAGAAGACGGCAAGACTGTTTATGAGTTGCTTCTAGACCGCAAACTTAAAGCTTCCGATGTGATTGTCCACACCGAAGTCGAAGGCTTGGATCTTATTCCTGCGAATATTCAACTTTCGGCAGCAGAAATTCAGTTAGTTGCGGAACCTGGTCGTGAAAAGATACTTTCCTCTGTGCTACGTCCACTTCTTGGTGATTATGACCTTGTGATGATTGACTGCCAGCCTTCGCTGGGCCTCTTAACTGTAAATGCTTTGACTGCGGCTCACGGTGTGTTAATTCCAGTTGCGTGTGATTACTTTGCTCTAAAAGGTCTAGAACTTCTAATTAACAACACAGTTGAACTCGTCCGTGAACGCCTAAATGAGTCTCTAAAGATTGATGGAATCTTGGCTACTATGTTTGATCCTAGAACTTTGCACTCGAGAAGTATGCTCAACGAATTGAACGAAAAGTATGGTTCAACAGTTTTCCGTTCAGTTATAAAAATGACTGTGAAGTTCAAAGATTCCTCCGAAAAGGGAAGACCTGTGACCCAGTACGCTCCAAGCTCTGAAGCAGCTGAGCTGTATCGAGCAGTTGCACGAGAGATGGTGGACCGTGGCGTCGCTCCATAATGATGTTGACGATCTTTCAGGTTCTGGTTTCTCACTAAACATAGGTAACTTCGAAGGTCCTTTTGATTTATTGCTTTCGCTTATCTCTAAGCACCAGTTAGATATAACTTCTATCTCGCTTAGCCAGGTGACCAACGATTTCATCACCTACGTCAGAACACTTGAAGAAACTGACCAGATGGATGAGTTCAGTGAATTTTTGGTTGTTGCTGCAACACTTCTGGATATTAAGATTGCTGAACTTCTCCCTAAAGGTGAAGTGGTTGACCCAGAAGATGTTGCATTACTGGAGGCCCGTGATTTGCTCTTTGCTCGCCTATTGCAATATCGAGCTTTCAAAGAGATTTCAACTTGGTTCCAAACTGCCATCGCTTTGGAAGTTCGAAGAGTTTATAGATCTGTTCGACTAGAAGATAGATTCAAAGCTCAGCAACCGGAACTTATTTGGACTTTAACTCTTGAGGATTTCGCAAGGCTAGCCGAAGAGACCATGACCCCTAGGGAAATCCCGATGGTTGGACTGACTCACTTGCATGCGCCTAGAGTTTCTATTCGTGAGCAGGCTTATGAAGTTGTTGCCATGCTGCGTTCGGCGACCAGTCTTAGCTTCAGAGAACTTATTGCTTCGGTTCGAGATCGTGGAGTGCTAATCGCCCGTTTCCTATCTGTTCTTGAGCTTTACCGTTTAGGTGCAGTTAGTTTTGAGCAGACCGAATCGCTTGGACCTTTGCAAATCACTTGGCGAGCAGAAAATTTTGATGAATCACTATTGTCAGCGTTAGGAGCCGACTATGACTCTTGAGAATAACCAAGAACCAGAAATTGAAGTAACCGTTGAGGAAACTGTGGTTGAAGAACTCACTGACACTCAGGACCCAAGAGAAGCTCTTGCTCTCAATGAAGAGCTAGACCCTGATTCACTTCAGGGTGCAGTTGAGGCTATCTTGATGGTCGCTGAAGTGCCGCTCTCGTTGGTTCACCTTGCCACTTCGCTAAACACTCCTGTCCCACAGATTAAAGCAGCCGTTCTGAAAGCTAAGGCGGATTTCGATGGTGCTGATGGTTCAAGACCGAGAGGTTTTGAACTTCGCGAGGTTGGAGGCGGCTGGCGAGTTTTCGTTCGTGAAGAATACGAGTGGGCGGTCAGAGAATTCATTTCTAATGAAAACCCAACCAAGCTTTCGCAAGCAGCTTTAGAAACGCTGGCTGTTATCGCCTATCGTCAACCGATTGCCAGAGGACAGATTGCTTCTATCCGCGGAGTTAACGTTGACACAGTTGTTAAAACCTTGCTTTCTAGAGGTTTGATCACAGAGTTGTTCACCGACAGTGAGACAGGTGCAATCAACTATGGAACCACAGAAACCTTCTTAGAAACTCTTGGTATTAATGCCTTGGAAGATCTGCCGCTCATCAGCCCGTATCTTCCAGATGCCACTGCTGACTTTGATAGTTCGAACGGACAGTAGTGATGAATGCAAATAATGAAGGGGTTCGCCTTCAAAAGGTGTTAGCCAATGCCGGGGTTGCCTCTAGGAGAGCCAGCGAGGAGCTCATTCTTGCGGGTTCAGTTAAAGTCAACGGCAAAGTAGTTAAAGAACTTGGAACTAGAATCGATCCAACTCAGGACATGGTCTCAGTTAAGGGAACGCCAATTCAGCTAGATGCAAGTCGTGTTTATTTGGCACTCAACAAACCAATTGGGGTTATCTCTTCAATGTCTGATGAGTTCGGTAGACCAGATCTAAGTCAATATGCGCTTCGCGATGATCGTGTCTATAACGTAGGGCGTTTAGACGCTGACACTTCTGGTCTAATAATCCTCACCAATGATGGTGAACTGGCAAACATGCTGGCTCACCCTAAATATGGTGTTACCAAAACTTATGTTGCAAAAGTTGAAGGTCAGATTTCAAGCCAAGATCTAAACAAACTGCTCAATGGCGTTGAATTGGAAGATGGACCAATGAAAGCCGATAAAGCGAACCTAATTGACGGTAATGCTTGGGAGTCTTTAGTTGAGATTGTTATTCATTCAGGAAAAAACAGAGTAGTTAGACGTCTATTTGAAGCGATCGGTCATCCGGTCACTGAGTTGGTCAGAAGGCAATTTGGTCCTATTCAATTAGGTCCACTTAAACCTGGCCAAACCAGATTACTTAGCAAGGTTGAAGTTGGAGCACTTTTGAAGGCAGCTCAAAATTCAGCCAATAAACCACAAACCAACTCTGGTGCTAAGCCAGGGCCCAAGCCAAGGGGGAAACGCAAATGGTAATCAGAGCCATTCGTGGAGCAATTCAACTCGATGTTGATGAGCGCGAACATTTATTGAAACTCACAGCTGAGCTTCTAGCCAAGATGTTGCACTCAAATAACTTACACACCGACCAGTTGGTGAGTATTTTATTCACTGCCACCCCAGATATCACAAGTGAATTCCCTGCATTAGCTGCTAGAGAATTAGGTCTTGGCGATGTTCCACTACTTTGCTTTGTTGAGATGAACGTTAAAGGTGCTTTACCTAGAGTGGTTCGCGTGATGATCAATGCTGAAGTTGATACCCCGAGAAGCGAAATCCAACATGTTTACCTTCGTGGTGCGGCGGCACTTAGATTGGACATTGCTCAGTAATGTCTAGAACATCAGGTCAGGTCCATGTCATCGGTGCAGGTTTATTAGGAACCAGCATCGGGTTGACTTTGTCCAACCTTGGCCTTGATGTTTCACTCGAAGATAGTTCACCAGCAAGCACAAAACTGGCTATCGATTTCGGTGCAGGTAGGGAACTTAAAGAAAGCGATGACGTCGCTATTGTTGTTGTCTGTGTTCCACCTGATGTCACAGCGAACACAGTTATCTCTGCACTAAATAGATTTCCTAAAGCTACAGTCACCGATGTTGCTTCAGTGAAAAGCTCAGTCCTTGAAGCTGTGGTAGCAAGTTCTGCAGATACCTCGAGGTATGTTGGTTCTCACCCTATGGCTGGACGCGAAAAAGGTGGTGCTTTATCTGGTCGGCCTGATCTTTTTGTGGGCAGACCTTGGGTTATTGCCGTCGAACCAAATACCAGCACTCTAGCTGCAGAGATTATCGAGAAACTTGCTTTAGACCTAGGTGCTAGTCCTATTCGCATGAGCGCTGCTGCGCACGATAGGGCAGTGGCTTTGGTCTCTCATGCACCACAGGTTATTTCATCGCTTCTAGCCGCAAGGCTCATTGATGGGCCAGATGAAGATTTGGCGCTCGCAGGTCAAGGTCTTCGTGACACTACACGCATAGCTGCGAGTGACCCTAAGCTTTGGTTACAAATTCTGGTGGCTAACTCAGAAGCACTACTCCCAGTTCTTGAGCATTTCTCAGATGATTTAAACAAACTGATTTCTTCTTTGCAGGAAGTCAACTCCAATGGCGCATTGAGTGTTATCGCTAAAACGCTGGAAGCTGGGAATCAAGGTATTGCTAGGATTCCCGGCAAACATGGTTCAAGCAATACTTCCTATGCTTCATTGGTTGTCATGATTGACGATAAACCTGGCGAGCTTGCGAGATTGCTAAATGAAATAGGACATGCAGGTCTAAACATTGAGGATCTGAAACTAGATCACGCTACCGGTGCGCAAGTTGGTCTTGTTGAACTTGCGGTTTTGCCGAATATTGAAAGTTCGCTAATTGAGTTGCTAACCAAAAATGGTTGGAAGTTGGTCG
Organism: uncultured Micrococcales bacterium; assembly: GCA_903922825.1. Taxonomy (GTDB): domain Bacteria; phylum Actinomycetota; class Actinomycetes; order Actinomycetales; family Microbacteriaceae; genus Rhodoluna. The sequence goes on from CAIXVE010000001.1 coordinate 5,559, forward strand.
GCTGATGCATATCGTTGCAATTGATGGACCTGCAGGTTCAGGCAAATCCAGCGTTAGTAAAGCCAGCGCTCTAAGACTTGGCTTTGGTTATCTAGACACCGGTGCTGCATATCGTGCACTAACTCTGAGTTTTCTTGAAAAGAAGATTGATGTGACTAATCTAAACTCTCAGGAGATTGCCGAACAATTTGATTATGCGATTTCCCTCGATCCCAGTAATTTCTGGGTTAGAGCTTTCGGTTTTGACGTCACAGAGGCCATCCGCGAGCCTAGAGTTGCACAGGCTGTGAGCTTGACAGCGGGGAATACTGAAGTTCGTGCATACATGAAAGAGTTGACCAGAACTTTAGTTTCACAAAGTCAACTTCCTGGAGTGGTGGTTGAAGGAAGAGACATAACCACGGTTGTATTTCCTGATGCACAAACTCGTATTCTCTTAACTGCCAGTGAAGAAGTTAGACTAAGTAGGCGTTCCGCTGAATTGCCAGCTGGTGTTTCACTCACCGAAATGGTGACCAAACGTGATCAAACAGACTCTAAAGTTGTTGACTTTATGACCCCAAGCGAAGGTGTGAGTCTTTTGGATTCAACTGAACTCACTTTTGAGCAAACAGTTGATGCAGTTATTCATTTAGTTAGAGAACTTAGATAGGGAATTATGGACGAGCAAGAGTTTGAACCAGAGTTAGTGAACTCTGATTTCATTGAACGCGTTAATTCGCTATCTGATGAACAGGCGCTGGCAACAGAGAACGCGCTTCGTGCTGGCCTTGAAGACTACGATCTTGACGAAGATGATGTTCGTATCCTGGAGGAACTTGGTCAAAATGAAGGCCAACCAATCCTGCTTCCTGCCCTTCCAGTCCTAGCAATTGTTGGTCGGCCAAATGTGGGTAAATCTGCTTTGGTAAATAGGATTATTGGTCGACGAGAAGCTGTGGTTGAAGATAAGCCAGGTGTTACTCGCGATCGTGTTTCTTATAAAGCTGAATGGAATGGACGTAAGTTCACTCTGGTTGATACTGGTGGCTGGGAACCAGATGCTAAAGGTATTGATAAGTCTGTGGCACTTCAGGCCGAGATTGCAGTTGAATTAGCTGATGCTGTTTTGTTTGTGGTTGATGCAACTGTTGGCGCCACTGCAACTGATGAGCGCGTCGTGAAAATGCTTAGAGCGTCAAAGAAGCCGGTTTTACTACTAGCCAACAAAGTTGATGATGAACGCCAAGAATCTGACGCAGCAACTTTATGGTCTTTAGGTCTAGGGGAGCCACATCCGGTTTCAGCTGTTCATGGACGCGGTGTTGCTGATGTGTTGGATGCAGCAATGAAGGTTCTACCTGAAGTTTCTGGAGTTGCCAAACAAGAGTTCGGTGGCCCTAGAAGAGTTGCCATCATTGGTCGACCTAACGTTGGTAAGTCATCACTTCTAAACAAAGCTGTTGGCAGCGAACGAGCTGTGGTTAACGATTTGGCTGGCACCACAAGAGATCCTGTTGATGAGCAGGTTGAACTTGGTGGAAAGATTTGGCGGTTCATCGACACTGCAGGTATTCGTAGGAGACTTCACTTGGCTCAGGGTGCAGATTTCTATGCATCGCTTCGAACAACAGCGGCTCTTGAAAGAGCGGAAGTTGCTGTTGTAGTTCTTGATGTTACTGAGAAGATTAGCGAAGCGGACATTCGTATAGTTGATTTGGCTCTTGAGTCTGGACGTGCCCTAGTTGTTGCATTCAATAAGTGGGACAACCTAGGTGAAGATAGACGTGAATATCTAGAACGCGATATTGAACAGAACCTCGCACATATAGCTTGGGCTCCGAGAGTCAATATGTCCGCTAAGACCGGCCGTCACTTGGACAAACTTGTTCCAGCTCTGGAAGTTTCACTTGCATCTTGGGATACCCGTATTCCAACGGGTAAACTCAATGCTTTCATTCAAGAACTAGCTATGGAATTCCCACACCCGGTTCGTGGCGGCAAGCAACCAAGAATTCTATTTGCTACTCAGGCAAGCTCAAGACCGCCTAGGTTCGTCTTGTTTACTACTGGATTCATAGATCCTGGTTATCGTAGATTCATCATTAGGAGACTTCGTGAAACCTATGGTTTTGAAGGAACCCCTATTGAATTGAGCATGAGGGTTAGAGAGAAGCGTAAGCGTTAATATTGTGAACACACGGGCTATAGCGCAGCTTGGTAGCGTACTTGACTGGGGGTCAAGGGGTCGTGGGTTCAAATCCCGCTAGCCCGACAGGTAAAAGGAAGACATGGCAGAGAGTAATTTACAGTTATCGGAAAAGGTGCTCACCGTTCCGAACCTGTTGAGCGCGCTTCGGTTGCTGCTTGTTCCTGTTTTTCTTTGGCTGATTTTGATTGATCAAAACCTTTTAGCATTTGCCGTGTTGGCATTTTCTAGTTTCACTGACTGGCTTGATGGGTATTTGGCTAGAAAACTAAACCAGATGTCTCGATTGGGTCAGTTGCTCGATCCGGCTGCCGATCGACTTTTTATCCTGGCTTCACTTCTTGGTTTAGCCATCACCAATCAGGTTCCTTGGTGGTTGGTAATCGTTATCGTTTCAAGGGATCTGCTTTTGTTCTTCACGTTGCCCTTCTTAGCCCAAATTGGTTATGGACCACTGCCCGTTAACTACACAGGTAAAGCTGGCACCTTTGCACTGCTCTATGCTTTCCCGCTTTTGCTGCTTCCTCAGGTTTTGCCAGAATCTTACGCTGTCGTGGTCTATCCAATTGCTTGGGCTTTTGCCTTTTGGGGTATTTGGCTTTACTGGTGGACAGGGGGAGTCTATTTACTTCAGGTTTATAACTTAAGAAAAGCAGCCCTTACCAATTCCACTATTCTTGTTAACGAACAGGAGAAGTAATTGAACGAGACACCAAAGCCTACAAATGATGAGCTAGACGCTACTCGTAACTTCTCCGCGGATTTGATTGCCGAAGACCAATTTGCTCTTAGCGATGACGAGCAGGCAGCAGTTGACGCTCTGCCTTCAGGTAACGCTCTTTTGATTGTTCGTAGAGGTCCAAACAAGGGTTCACGTTTTCTATTAGATCAGGATTTGGTCACGGTTGGACGACACCCAAATGCTGACGTTTTTCTTGATGATGTTACCGTTTCTAGACGTCACGCGGAGATTTCAAGAAGCGCTGCTCGTTTTACCATCAAAGATTTAGCATCACTTAACGGAACCTATTTCCAGGGCTCAAGAGTTGACTCTCAGTCGCTATCAAATGGGTCAGAGATACAGATTGGAAAATATCACTTCACCTTCTATGCATCTAAGAAGGACAGTTAAGTGGCATCAAATCAAGCTAGTCAGATTTATCCAGCGCCGAGTGGTAAACAACACACCATTGGTCGGGTAATTGAACTTTTAAAACCAGAGTTTCCAGACCTTTCACCTTCAAAGGTTAGATTCCTTGAAGAACAGGGTTTGATTGCTCCGTTTAGGACTGCTTCTGGCTACCGTAAGTATTCTGATCAACACATCGAGCGAATTCGTTTAGTGCTTGAACTTCAGAGAGATAAGTTTTTGCCTTTAAAGGTGATTAGAACCTATTTAGAGGATTTGGATGCCGGTAAACAACCAGCTTTACCTAATGAGACTAGAAGACCTAGCGTAAATACCAAGTTCAAAAAGATTGAACTTATTGCTGAAACCGGGATTAACGAAACTCTCTTGGCTGAAGCTCAACTTCATAAGCTAATCGGTGTTGAACCGTTTGTCTTTAGTGACATTGAGATTGCTCGAGCACTGATGAACCTTCAGCGTTTCGGTATTGCACCACGTCACTTGCGAGGTATTAAAACTGCTGCGGATCGTGACCTTGGTCTCATCCAGGGAGTGATAGCAACAATCAAGAAACAGCGTGATCCAGCAGCAAAATCCAGGGCAGCCCAGTATGCTAACGAGATTGAAGCCGATTTCGCCCTTATTCGTTCAGAGATCATAAGATCTGTGATCGATTTGATTGACTAATGCGACACGCCGAAGAAGAATATTAACCGACATAAGTCGGTACCAGCGACAAGAATTAAGAAAAGATTCAATCTTTACTTGAACCTTGAGAGGAGGTCGTGTGTTATGAACGAAGAGCCAAAAACAGAAACTGGACGAATCGATCTAAGTGGAGCAAGCGAGTTTGCCTACCTGGCAGATGACCTTTTCGCAGAGTCGCAACCTTGGCATGACCCGAATGTTGGCTACCGCGGAACATCGGCAGCCACCGCAGCTGGAATTACATACCGCCAACTTGATTACTGGGATTCAAGTGCTTTGGTTAAGCCAAGTGTGAGAGGTGCAGCTGGATCAGGTTCTCAGCGTCTTTACTCTTTCCGAGACATTCTTGTTCTAAAACTTGTTAAGCGTTTGTTGGAGGCTGGAGTCACTCTTCAGCAGATCCGAATTGCTATGGCTGAACTTCACGATGCCGGCATTAAAGACTTGGCTAAGATCACTTTGATTTCAGATGGAGCAAAAGTTTTCCTTTGCACATCTATGGATGAAGTAATTGACCTTTTAGATAAGGGCCAAGGTGTTTTTGGAATCTCAGTTGGCAAGGTATTTGGTGAAGTTGAAGCCACTCTAACCAGCATCGACCCTAGCCACATCGAAGAGATGGATGAGCTTACGCTTCGTCGACTAAAGAAGAACGCTGGTTAGTTTTTAGTTTCTGGCAGTTCGCCTTCTTCAATTGCCTTAATCTGCTTGCTGGTCATGGTTTGACGCAAGGCCTCACTGAATTTGTCTTTGTATTCATCTGACACAGGGGAGTTGTCTACTAAATCAACTCTGGCTCCGATATTGGCCTGACTAATCTCTGCAGACCTTCTGCCAGACCTTTTAGTGCTGTCATGAGTTCTTTTAGAAAAACGGTTCTTGGACGATCTTCCGGTCATCTCAATCCTGCGGATGTCCTCTGAAGCGAAAGATTTTTGGACTTTCTCAAGCAAAGCATCAAATTGGGATGCAATCTTGGCTGCCGCTTGACCTGGAAAAGAGTGAATGGCGCGACCAGCCCCTTGAGCTTGGGCAATCACAGATTTCTCTTCAAAAACCACGTCAATCAGCAAACTTGAATAAAGTTCTTCTAATTCGTTGATCCTGAACTGGTGTTCCGCAACGGTGGTTCGAAGTCGGTTAATCACAATGCCCATCAACGTGACATTGCGATTCACCTGTTTGCGTAATTCAGTTAAGGCCTTCGTGGCCGACTCAACAGCTATAACTGAGTTGAAGGTTGGTTCTGTTACCAGCAGGACTCTGTCGCTGGCTACCCAAGCCATCCGGGTTAATGTGTTTATTGACGGCGGGGTGTCAATCAGAACAAGATCATATGAGGGTTCAACCTTTGCAAGAGCCTGCTCTAGATTCCAAAGCTTTTTGAAAGACGGGTTAGTTCCATTGGCTGCTGTGAGCCTGGAATTGCCAACCATGACATCGAGCTTTCCAGTCTGTCCCTTAGCCCAGGATGAGACTAGAATTGCCTCAGACACAGTGTTGTGCCGGGGTTTCTTGATTACTTCAGCCGCTGTAACATCAAAATCCCCAACTGCACCTAAACCATGGCTGGTATTAGATTGTGGATCGAGGTCAATAACCAAAGTTCGCAGTCCGCGTTGCATGGCGGCAGAGGCTAGACCCAGCGTAACTGTGGTCTTACCGACTCCGCCCTTCAAGGCGCTAATGCTTAATACCTGCACCTAACTAGGCTACCTTTTGATTGAAGTGCAAACCTGTATTTGTTCGTAAAGCAGTAAAGGAAATCGTGTTTAAGAAGATTCTGGTTGCTAACCGTGGCGAAATAGCCATTCGCGCCTTCCGAGCTGCTTACGAGCTAGGGGCCAAGACAGTTGCTGTCTTTGCCTATGAGGACCGAAACTCTTTACATCGACAAAAGGCTGATGAGGCCTACCAGATTGGTGCAGTTGGGCACCCAGTTCGCGCCTATCTAGATATTTCAGAAATAATCCGTGTCGCTAAAGAATCCGGTGCTGACGCTATTTATCCAGGCTATGGCTTCCTTTCAGAGAACCCAGAGTTAGCAGAGGCTGCCAAAGCTAATGGGATTGTTTTTATCGGTCCTGGATCAGAGGTTCTTGAACTAGCAGGAAATAAAGTCAATGCCAAAGAAGCTGCCATCGCAGCTGGAGTTCCAGTGCTCAAATCTTCGATTCAGTCTTCTGATGTCGAGGTTTTAGTTTACGAATCAAGCAAAATTGGGTTCCCACTTTTTGTTAAAGCTGTCGCCGGTGGCGGTGGCCGAGGAATGCGTAGAGTTGCTGACTCAAGTGAATTAGTTGGTGCTCTAAATGAAGCTATGCGTGAAGCCGAGAGTGCTTTTGGTGACGCAAGAGTTTTCCTTGAACAAGCAGTACTTAGACCAAGACATATAGAAGTTCAGATTCTTGCCGATAGCCAAGGAAATGTCGTTCACCTTTTTGAAAGAGACTGCTCTGTTCAACGTCGAAACCAGAAAGTGGTTGAAATAGCCCCAGCGCCTAATCTTGATGAATCACTGCGACAAGAACTTTATCGAGATGCAACTGCTTTTGCTAAGCAGGTTGGTTACGTTAACGCTGGAACTGTTGAATTTCTTATCGACACAGTTGGACCTAATGCGGGTAAGCATGTTTTTATCGAAATGAACCCGCGTATCCAGGTTGAGCACACTGTTACAGAAGAAATCACGGAAGTTGATTTAGTTCAATCTCAAATGAGAATTGCTGCAGGTCAGTCGCTAGTTGAGCTTGGGCTTACTCAAGATCAAATTGAAATGCATGGTTTTGCTATTCAGTGCAGAATTACAACCGAAGACCCAACCGCTGGTTTTAGGCCGGACACAGGAAAAATCACAACTTACCGATCTCCTGGTGGTGCCGGTATTCGTCTTGATGGCGGAACTGCTGCAACGGGAAGCGAAATAAACCCACACTTTGATTCTCTTTTAGTGAAATTGATTGCTAGGGGTAGGGATTTCAAATCAGCAGCGCTTAGAGCCCAGCGCGCACTAGCTGAGTTTCGTATTAGAGGTGTTTCAACCAACATTGCTTTCCTCCAAGGTGTTCTATCCGACCCTAGTTTCATGGCAGGGGAGTTAAGCACAGCTTTCATTGAAGAGAGGCCTCAACTTCTAAACTCCTACCCTTCACAAGATCGTGGCAGCAAAATCCTCACCTGGTTAGCTGATGTCACAGTTAATCAGCCTTACGGAACTCGAGGAAGTCTTGGTTCACCAAAGGCTAAGTTGCCTAAGTTGGACCTAACTAAGCCTGCTCCTAGCGGTTCAAGACAAATGCTCTTAGAACTAGGACCTGAGGCTTTTGCTCAAGCTCTTCGTAACCAAGGCCATGTTGCCATTACCGACACTACTTTTCGTGATGCTCACCAGTCACTTCTGGCTACTCGAGTTAGAGCCAGAGATCTGGTTGAAGTGGCACCTTATCAAGCAAGGATTCTTCCAGAACTGTTTTCTGTTGAAGCTTGGGGCGGAGCGACCTACGATGTTGCACTTCGCTTCCTAGGTGAAGATCCTTGGGATCGCTTGTCCCAGATTCGTGAGGCTATGCCGAACATCTGTATTCAGATGCTTCTTCGAGGAAGAAACACTGTTGGCTACACTCCATATCCAGTAGAAGTTACCCAAGCGTTTGTCAAAGAAGCGGTTGCCAGCGGAGTGGACATTTTTAGAATCTTTGATGCTCTAAATGATGTGAACCAGATGCTTCCAGCTATCGAGGCGGTTTTGGAAACCAAAACAGCTGTGGCAGAAGTTGCTATCTGTTACACAGGTGACCTACTTGATCCGAATGAAAACCTCTACACATTGGATTATTACCTCGCTCTTGCAGAAAAGATTGTTGGCGCTGGTGCTCACATTCTTGCTATTAAAGACATGGCCGGTTTATTAAGACCAGAAGCTGCTCGAAGATTAGTGAGCGCACTTCGTGACCGCTTTGAACTTCCAGTTCACCTTCACACCCATGACACAGCTGGTGGACAATTGGCAACTTTGATGGCGGCCATTGAATCTGGTGTCGATGCGGTTGACGTTGCTTCAGCACCGATGGCAGGAACTACCAGCCAGCCGGCAGCATCTGCTTTGATAGCGGCACTAGAGAACACCAAGTTTGATGCAGGTATCAGCTTGGAGCAGATGAATGCACTTGAACCTTATTGGGAGAGCGTTCGCAAAGTTTACGCACCTTTCGAGTCAGGTCTTTCTGGTCCGACTGGAAGAGTTTATAAACATGAGATTCCAGGCGGTCAGCTAAGCAATCTTCGTCAGCAGGCTATTTCGCTCGGTTTAGGTAATCAATTTGAAAAAGTTGAAGACATGTATGCGGCGGCAAATGAAATTCTGGGGCGACCACCCAAGGTGACGCCATCTTCAAAAGTTGTTGGCGATCTCGCCCTGCACCTGGTTGCAGTAAACGCTGATCCTAAAGATTTTGCAGAGAACCCCCAAAACTATGACATTCCTGACTCGGTTGTTGGTTTTATGGCGGGTGACCTAGGGGACTTGCCTGGTGGCTGGCCTGAGCCGTTCAGAACTAAGGTGCTGGCTGGAAAGAACATCAAGTTTGGGCTAACCGAGCTCAAACCTGATGAACTTGACGATCTAAAATCTGCTGATGCGAAAATTCGCCGTAAAACTTTGAACCGTTTGTTATTCCCTGGTCCAACAGCAGAGTTTGATAAGTTCCGCGCGCAATTCTCAAACTTAGATCCGGTGGAAACCTTGGACTATCTATATGGGCTTGAGCACGGGCATGAGCATGTTGTTGAGATAAGTAAAGGTGTTCGACTCTTTATCGGGCTGGAAGCTATTTCTGGTGCAGATGAAAAGGGCTTTAGAACTGTTATGGCCACTCTAAACGGCCAACTTAGACCAATCACGATTAGAGACCGAAAGATTGCTACCAACGTCATTTCGGCAGAAAAAGCGGACTCTTCAAAGCCTGGAGAAGTTGCAGCACCATTTGCTGGTGTGGTGAGTTTGCAGGCTGGCGAGGGCAGCCTAGTTGAGCCTGGTCAGGCTGTTGCAACCATTGAAGCTATGAAGATGGAAGCCACTATTACCGCGAATATAGCTGGGACCGTCCGCCGTTTAGCGATATCTAAGACTCAGTCAGTCGAGGCTGGCGACCTGATTCTCGTCATTGAACCGCTGTAACGAATAGACTTACCTAGTTGAAAAGGTTAGCCTTTACGAATGTTTGCCAAGAATTAGGAAATAGGTTCTCAAGTGTCTGATAAGCCAGAAAAAGGACTTTCTCGTCGCAGAAATGCCGAGCCTAAAGTCAATAACGACTTGAGTGAAGTTGTTCTTGACGCTGGAACAGTTGATCTAAGCCCAACCACTTCCTCAATCCGGGTAGTAACCGAATCAACTTCAATTGTTCCTTCAGGGGGAGCTTCTGAGACCGATCTTTTAGCTAACTCATCGGCTGGTTACACCAGAAGAGATTCACTTCGCGGTGATGCTTTTGAGCAACCAGAGCCGGCAGCCATGCTCACCGCTGATCGTCTTATCGATGTCTCTCCACGTAACCGTCCAGCACCTGAATCTGGCTTTCGTCGTTTCTTCTATTTCCTAACTTTCAAATCGGTAAACCTTGGTGATTCCCTAAAGGTTCGTGAACGCAAAGCAATCGATGCCCGCATTTCAGCTCCACTTGACGGTGGCGCAAGGTTCGTTCCAGTGCTAACTCGTAAGGGTGGAGTTGGTAAGACGACCGTCTCAACACTTTTAGGTATGGCTATGGCGCTGGTGCGTGAAGATCGAGTTATAGCTATTGATGCTAACCCTGACCGTGGAACTTTAGCTGAACGAGTTAGCAAGTCAACAAGATTTACGGTTAGAGATGTTGTTAACCGTGCAGCAGCCATTGATGGCTTCACAGATTTTGCCACCATGGTTTCACGCGATGCAACCAGATTGCATGTATTAGCCTCAGACAGTGACCCTATGCTTTCTGAAGCGTTCGATGAAGGTGACTACAACGTTGTCGCAGACATGGCGGCCCGCTATTACAGCGTAATTTTGACTGACTGTGGAACAGGTATCGTTCACTCGGTTATGCGACCAACACTGCAAAGAGCTAATGGTTTAGTAATTGTTTCTGGTGGTTCAGTGGATGAGGCGAGACTGGCTTCTGAGACTCTAACCTGGTTAGAAGCTAATGGTTATGGTGATTTGGTTCGTAAATCAGTTGTCGCGCTAAACACTGCAACTCAGGGAACTAACCTGGTCAAACTAGATGAAATCGAAGCTCACTTCAAATCAAGAGTTAGAGCCGTAGTGAAGATTCCTTATGACCCTGCATTAGCTGCTGGATCTGTGATCAAATTTGATCAACTTCATAAAAACACCAAAGCGGCCGCTCGTCAACTTGCCGCACTGGTTGTTGAAGGCTTAGTGAACTCTAAGTAATTTATGGCTGTTCGTGAGATACGCCTCTACGGTGATCCAGTACTAAAAAGTGTTTGTGATCCAATCAAAGATTTTGATGACCGAGCCAAAGCGCTTATTCAAGATCTACTTGACACGACTCAAGTTCCAGGTAGAGCTGGAGTAGCTGCAAATCAAATAGGTGTCGGTCTTCGCGCATTTAGTTATCACGTTGAAGGAAAACTTGGTTACCTAATAAATCCAGAGCAGCTTGAAGTTTTCGGTGAAGCAGCTTTGGTTGAAGAGGGCTGTCTTTCTGTTCCAGGTTTATGGCACGAGACTCTTCGTTACCCTAAAGCCTCGCTCTCTGGATATCTGCTCGATGGTGAATACACCACAATTTCTGGAGAGGGATTGCTCGCACAGGCTCTGCAACACGAGTTCGATCATCTAAATGGTTTTGTTTATCTAGATAGGCTCAGCGCTGAGGAGCGCAAAAAAGCTATGGCAATACTTAGAGAAACTGATTGGTTTCTTCGTTAGATTTTGTAATCACCTATGTTGTGACAGGTGGATTTAGCGCTATCTGCATAAATGTCTTCGACTAGATGTGCATAGTCGTCATTTACTGCTCCGCGCTTGATCTTTAGTGAAGGAGTGAGATGGCCACTCTTCTCGGTGAGGTCTTCAGGCAAGATGGCAAATTTCCTAATTGACTCAGCTTGCGAGAAGTGCTTGTTCACCTCTTCAATAGCCCGTGACACTTCAGTTAAAACAGCAGTGTTTGTTCTAGCCTGGTCAAGTGAAAGCTTTTCTTTGATGCCGTTATTCTCCAGCCACATCGGGAGCATTTCTTCATCCAACGATAGCAAAACTGAAACGAACGGCTTAGCATCACCAATAACCACTGCTTGACTGATTAGGGGATTGGCTCGAAGTGGATCTTCCAAAAGCGCTGGCGCAACATTCTTTCCCCCAGCGGTGATAATCAATTCCTTTTTGCGACCTGTGATGGCCAAGAAACCATCCTCGTCTAGAACGCCGATGTCACCAGTCTTAAACCATTCGCCGTCAAAGGTTGACTTAGTTGCGTCTGCGTTCTGCCAATAACTCTTGAGGATGTTTGAACCTTTGAGCAAGATTTCACCATCTTCGGCAATTCGAACGGCACAGCCTGGAAGTGGGAAACCGACTTTACCAATCTTTAGGTTTCCTGGTCTACCGATGGTTACCGGTGCGGTGCTCTCAGTTAGACCGTAACCTTCTAGAACTATAAGTCCGATTGCACGATAGAAATGTCCAAGCCTAGTTCCAAGTGGACCACCACCGCTGATGGCGTATTTGACTCTTCCACCCATGGCTGCTCGGAGCTTCTTATAAACAAGAACATCAAAAAGTTTGTGTTTGATATTCAGAATTAGTGATGGACCTTTAGGAGTGTCCAGCGCTTCAGACCAAGCGATAGCTGTTTCTGCTGCCTTACGGAAAATGTTTCCTTTGCCACCAGATTCAGCGCGCTGTTCAGCCGAGTTATATACCTTTTCAAAAACTCTTGGAACAGCAAGGAGGAACGTTGGATGAAAACTCTGCATCGCAGGAGCAACATTTTTAGCATCAGGCTGATGCCCAACCTGAACTCCAGCAGCAGCACATAGAACTGATACAAATCGAGCAAAGACGTGAGCCATAGGTAGGAACAAAACGGTTGAACCACCAGGGCAAACAACTTCAGGCAGCACAGCCTGAGCATTTTCACATAGATCCACGAAGCCTCTATGAAGAAGTTCACAACCCTTAGGTCTACCAGTAGTTCCTGATGTATAAATAATCGTCGCTAGTGAATCAAGCCCGGCAGATTTTCTTCTTGCCTCAAGGATTTCATCAGAAATGCTTGTTCCGCGGTCAACTAGATCAGATAAATCTGAACCTTCGATAATCCAAACGTTTTTCACTGCAGGAAGCGAACCTTCAATGAACTTGAATGATTCGGCCATTGCTTTGTTTTCAAGAATTACTGCAATTGAACCCGAATCACTTAGATTCCATTCCATTTGGCTTGGAGCTGAACTTTCATAGATTGGAACAGAACATGCTCCGGCAAACCAAAGAGCAAAATCACAAAGAGCCCACTCGTATCTGGTGTGACTCATGATTCCAACGCGTTGACCAGGTTCAATGCCTGAAGCAATAAAACCTTTAGCTAGCGCCTTAACTTCAGCAAGATAGTCTCCTGCGAGAACGTCTTCCCAAACACCTGGAGAGGTTTGTTTTGACATTAGAGGAAGTTGAGGGTTCACAGCTACGCGGTTTATCAGTAGATCTGTGATGTTGTAGTGGTCGGGGGAGTTGACCATGCTTGGGACTTCAAAAACCTGCAAAACTGCCACCACCTTTGACTGGAAATCAAACTTTCCCCTTACTCTACCCAAGGTTTAGGCCAATTTCTGCAATAAAGCACTTTCCTTATAGGTGGCTACGGGCTATAAACTTACAAAGTTAGTCAAAACAAGGAAAGCTGCATGCTGAGTATAGGAATCGACATTGGTGGCACCAAAATCGCCGGCTGTTTACTAGGCAGCGACGATCAGGTGATTCGCGAGGAGCGGGTAGCCTCTCCTGCTCAGGATTCAGATGCGTTGCTTGAGGCTATTGTTGGCATGATTCAAAGGCTCAAAGGGGATGAGACTGTTGACTCCATAGGAGTTGCTGCCGCTGGTTTTATCGATGCCGAAGGTGCCTCGGTAAGGTATTCACCTAATCTGTCTTGGCGCAATGAACCGCTAAAAGAGAAGATTGAAAAGCTGGTTAGCGGAACAGTTTTTATCGAAAATGACGCTAACGCTGCTGGTTGGGCTGAATACCGTTTCGGTGCTGGTCGTGGCTATAAAACAATGGTTATGGTGACCGTTGGAACCGGTGTCGGTGGCGCCATCGTTACCAATGGGAACCTTTTGCGTGGTGGGTTTGGCATTGGTGCTGAATTAGGTCATATGCGTTTTATCCCAGATGGAAAGGCTTGTGGTTGTGGTCAGAAGGGTTGTTTAGAACAGTATGGTTCTGGAACAGCACTTTTAAACATGGCCAAAGAGCTTATTGCTTCTGGCAAGGCAGAAGGTTCAAAGCTTCTTAGTCTTGCTGGTTCAGCAGAAGCTCTAACTGGAGCCATGGTGTATCAAGCCATCCTTGATGGCGACGCAGGCGCACTTAACCTTCTAAACCAGCTTGGTGAAAACCTTGGAACTGCAATTGCCTCGATGGTGGCTCTAATTGATCCCGAAATTGTGGTTATTGGTGGAGGAGTAAGTGTCTTAGGCGAGATGCTGCTTTCGCCTATACGTCAGGCATACCTGGAGCATCTTCCAGCAAGAGGCTTCAGACCTGAAATCAAACTTGTTACCGCTGAGTTGGTCAACGAAGCAGGTGCCATTGGCGCTGCCGACCTTGCTCGTCTCGGTTCTCAGTCAAGATAAACTTGAAATTCAACTGAGAAGAGGAGGTGCACCATGTGGTATTTTCTGTTGAAAAACATTGTCTTAGGACCTTTGCTCAAGGTGCTTTTCCGTCCTTGGATCAGAGGAGTTGAAAACGTTCCTTCTGAAGGTGCTGTGATCTTGGCAAGCAACCATCTATCTTTCTCAGATTCAATATTTTTGCCGCTGATGCTAAGACGCCCAGTTGTGTTTTTAGCTAAAAGTGAATACTTCACCGGTAAAGGTATAAAAGGAACTCTGAACCGTTGGTTCTTTAAAGGAACTGGCCAGTTACCTATCGATAGAAGCGGCGGCAAAGCTTCTGAAGCTGCCTTAAATACTGGACTTCAAGTTCTAAGCCAAGGGCAAGTACTGGGAATTTACCCTGAGGGCACACGATCACCTGATGGAAGATTGTTTAGAGGTAGAACTGGCATCGCTCGAATGGTGCTTGAAGCTAAGGTTCCAGTTTTACCTGTTGCAATGATCGACACAGAGAAAGTGCAGCCTATAGGTAAGCGACTTCCTCGAATTAGACGTATCGGTGTGGTTGTTGGCGCACCTTTGGATTTCTCTAGGTTCTCTGGAATGGAAGGTGACCGCTTGGTGCTTAGAGCAGTCACTGATGAGATTATCTATGAGCTGATGAAACTAAGTGGCCAAGAATATATCGACGTCTATGCCTCAACTCTCAAAAAGCCAGCAACACCTAAGAAAGCATAAAAATTGTCATCCAACGAACCAGTAGTAAAAGCAGACCCTAAAGTTTTATCTGGTCTTGATCACTATCTGACTCTGCCTGCTGCTCAGCAACCAACCTGGCCTGATGCCGAAGCCGTAAAGGCTGTTCGGGAGACTCTGGCTAAATATCCACCACTAGTTTTTGCCGGTGAAGTAGATATTTTGAAAGGGCGTTTAGCTGAAGCTGCTTCTGGTAAAGCATTTTTGCTTCAAGGTGGCGATTGTGCTGAAACTTTTGTTGATGCAACCGCGGATCGAATTAGAGCAAGAGTCAAAACTCTTTTGCAAATGGCTGTTGTTCTTACCTATGGAGCATCAATGCCAGTTATCAAAATGGGGCGCATGGCTGGGCAGTTTGCTAAACCAAGATCTTCTGACACCGAAACTAGAGAGGGCCTAACTCTTCCTGCATACCGTGGGGATGCCGTTAACGGATATGACTTTACTGAAGAGTCGAGAATTCCTAACCCAAACAGATTGCTTCAGGCCTATAACACTTCTGCTTCAACTTTGAATTTGATTCGTGCATTCACCATGGGTGGTTTTGCGGATCTTCGTTCGGTTCACGAGTGGAATAAAGGATTCACAGATAACCCAGCTAACTCACGCTATGAAGTGATGGCAAGAGATATCGACAGAGCAATCAAATTCATGGCTGCTTGTGGAGCGGACTTTAATGAACTTAGGACAACAGAGTTCTACACTTCTCACGAAGGTTTACTGTTTGATTACGAGAGGTCAATGACTCGTATCGATTCCAGAACGGGAACTCCTTACGATACCTCTGGTCACTTTATTTGGATTGGCGAGCGAACCAGACAACTCGATGGTGCCCACGTTGATTTTCTTTCAAGAGTTAGAAACCCTATCGGCGTAAAACTTGGACCTTCAACCAGCGTTGATGATTTGATGGCGCTAGTCGAGAAATTAGATCCAGAGCGTGAACCCGGTCGACTAACTTTCATCACGCGTATGGGTGCATCACAAATACGTGATGCACTTCCAAAGCTGGTTGAAGCAGTTAAGAAATCTGATGCTCAGCCACTTTGGATAACTGACCCTATGCACGGTAATGGAATTACCACCAAGAATGGCTACAAGTCACGTCGTTTTGATGATGTCATGGATGAGGTTCGAGGCTTCTTCGAAGTCCACCGCGAGCTTGGAACTTTCCCTGGTGGAGTTCACGTCGAATTGACTGGTGATGATGTTGCTGAGTGCCTTGGTGGTTCTGAGCACATTGATGAGAAGACTTTAGAATCACGCTACGAAAGTTTGTGTGATCCGAGATTGAATCATTCACAATCACTTGAATTGGCATTCTTAGTCGCTGAAGAACTAGCAGTTAGATAACTTATCTAGCGCGAATTATCACAGTGTCTCCGACGTGCAGTGTTGTGCCCTGCAGTTCGGATGCCCCTGTGATTCGTTTGATTCCATAGTCTTTGACTAACCACTTGGTATCGATAACAACTTTCAACCCAAGTGATTCAAGTAAAGACTTGCCGGCAAGTATTGTTTCACCTTTTACTTTAGGCATCACGACTGTGTTAGGACCAAGGCTCACGTTTAGCACCAGTGTTGATCCTTTACCAACTTCTTGCTCATCTGGTGAAACTGAAATTATTTCGCCTTTGGCAAAACTGTTTGAATATTTATAGTTCACTTTCCGAACGGATAGCCCAGCTGCTTGTAAAGCTGCTTTAGCAACATTTAGCTGCAATCCTTGAACAACGGGGATTGATCCTAGTGAAACTTTTATATCCACTCCTGAACTAACTGGAAGTTTTGTTCCATCCATTCCAGTGAATGAATACACTGTTCCAATTGGATGGTCGGCACTGAACCACTGAGTTACTTTTCCAACTGAAAGCCTTGCACCAATTATCTGAGCGGTCGCTGTGACTAAGTCCAATCCTTTTATATTTGGAACTGCAACAGTCTCTTTTCCTTTTGAGATCAAGATGGTTATTTGAGCATTGTGTGGGACAAGGATGCCAGCGGCAGGCTCAGTTCCTATCACTATTCCTTCCGGATAATCAGCACTGAATATGCTTCTAACTAGAACGTTGGTGGTCACACTCGCCAGTTGCTTTGTAGCTTGGGCTTGGCTCTTGTCGCTAGTTGCAGGAATGGCTACAAGAGCGCCAGGACCTGAGCCAAACCACCAGCCACCAAAAGAACCAAGGCCAACTGCAAGCACGCTGGCTACCAGCCAACGCAAACCTAAATACTTTGAGCCATGCTTGCCAAACAAGTTCACCTCAGGTTCAGGCTCACCTATAACTTCAGTGAAATTAGTGTTCTCTGGCATCACAAGGGTTTGAGCGAGATCAGTTTTAGTTTGAGGAAGGCTTGCAAGCGAGGAAAGAACTTCACTTGCATTCTTCGGACGATTTAGGGGATTAGGTTGTGTGCAATCAAGCATCAAAGAATTCAAGTTTGGGTTTGCTGAAGGATTCACTGTTAGTGCGGATGGAACCCTTTCAGAGGTGTGTTTGAATGCAATCTGCATTGCATCCTCACCCTCATAAGGTTGATTGCCTGTAAGCATCTCAAAGAGCATGATGCCAAAACTATAGATATCGCTGGCGGCTTCAGTTTTACCTCTACGAATAACTTCTGGAGCTAGATAGGCAACTGTGCCAACTAATGAACCAGTGTCAGTATCGGCAGTTAATTCTCTAGCTAAACCGAAGTCGGTTACTTTGATTCGGCCATCATCAGCAAGTAGAACATTCTCTGGCTTTAGATCTCGATGAACTATTCCTGATTCGTGAGCTTGTTCTAAAGCGGAGAGAATTGCTTTGCTAACCTGAGTGATCTGTTCTGTAGACAGTTTTCCAAAATCATTGAGCGCTTGTCTTAGGGTAATTCCTTTTACTAGTTCTAAAACAATGAAAGCCCTGCCATTGTCATCACCCTGGTCATAGATGTTCACTAAATTTGAGTGATTAACTTTGGCAAGCATGCGGGCTTCACGGAAGAATTTATCTCTAAAAACCGGGTCTTCAGCTAAGTGTGGATGAATGACTTTAACTGCGACTAAGCGCTCGAGTTTTTGATCTTTAGCTTCATACACGGTCGCCATGCCACCACGAGCAATCATTGCAGTCAGCTGGTAGCGATTAGCCAGCACAGAACCAACCAAATTACTCATTATTCGACTCTATCGAATGCAACCAAAACCAAGCCGAAGGCTCCCAAAGAGCCGAGCCTTCAGCCAAATCACTTAAGCCAATCTCCTTAAGAGTTTCTCTAACTGATAAAAGGTTTTTATCTTCAAGTTCAGAAAGTTTGACTAGTAGACCCTCAGTTAGATGTTTGCTTCCAAGCTCTGCCTGTAAACCACTTCTTTGCATTTCTAAACAGAGTGCAACTACCAATCCAAAATCGGATAACCAAAGTTTCTTTCCAACCGAAACCAATTCAGAAGCTATGTCAAAAGAACTTTTACTCAATTGAACCAAGCTAGGGCAGTTATACGGGGTGTGGGCTATGGGAACTATCAATTTTGACCCAGGGGAGACAACGGAATTCCAACTTAATTGGTTTGCCATAAGCAATGACTGGGTGCTGACTCCATGAAAGGCTGCAATCCGACTTAGTTGATCTCCAGATTTCACTTTGTGATAACCGTGCACGAGACAGTGTTTAGGTGCGCGAGCGTCGCTTGAAACTTCAGGAGTATTTGCCTGGTCGGCGATAAGACGGATCTTCATTCCAGGAAACAGAATTGAACCTGGGTGCAGGGCATTAATTTCTTGGAGCGTATTGACTCTGAGTCCATATAGGTCGGCTATCCCAACCAAGGTTTCACCTTGGTCCACAACATGTTCAATTGGGATTTCGGTAAATACTGGCAATTGATTTTGGCTAGGGATAATGAGTTTTTGACCCGGAAAGATGAAACTGGTTGAGTTTAGGTTGTTGGCAGCCAAAAGTTCTGACAGAGTCAAGCCATATTTGTTAGCTATTTCGGCGAGATTCTCATTGGGGAGAAATACATGCACCTTGGGTTGATCTGACGAGACTGGTTGGTCTTGGTCAAATCCGGGGTTCATTGGTCCTTATTGGTCTGCAAGAATATCGTGCCACTATGAGCCTATAGTTCGCAGGAATGGCTATGGTGTGGCAATGTTAATGTGTGACTGAACCTTTAGATCAAGTTTCTTCCTGGCTAACCGTTATTGAGGCGGGTGAGCTGCTTGGAATTCAACCCGGCAAAGTTCGACGCCTGATTGAAGAACACCACCTTATTGCAATCAAGCGTGATAGAGTTCAACTAATACCAGCTGAACTAATCATTGATGGAGAACCTTTAGCATCGCTTCGAGGAACAATTGTTGTGCTTTTGGATGATGGCTTCACTTTAGGTGGAGCAATCAAATGGCTTTATACGGTTGAAGAAAGTCTGCAGACAACTCCAATACAAGCTTTGATATCAGGTCGAAAAGCAGAAGTTAGAAGATTAGCTCAAGCTCTAGCGCTCTAAGAGTCCCGGTTCATAACTCTTAGTGCGAGGGCTTTTAGTCCCTGCTTACCTATTTCATTTAGCTCTGCGGCATCTAGTGCTGCCAAGGATCTGTCACCTAACTCAACAATCATGCGTTCGGTTTTATCTAATGCACCAGAATCTTTAATGAGTTTCTGTAGGAAACTAATTTGGTTCTCATCAAGTTCACGACTGGTAAGGAGCTCTTCGAAAGTGTCGACCATTGAAGGAGAACGCTCTGCCAAAGCCTCTTTGGTTAGAGCGACTAGAACAGTTCTTTTACCTTCACGCAGGTCATCACCGGCTGGCTTACCGGTCACACTTGGGTCGCCGTAAACACCCAAGATGTCATCTCTAAGTTGGAAAGCAATACCTAAGGGGATACCGATTTGAGTGTAAACACCTAAATCTGATTGATCAGCTCCAGCAAAGGCACCACCTAGCCTAAGCGGTGCTTCAATGCTGTATTTAGCAGTTTTATAGAGAATAACTTTCTCTGCTCTGCCAACAGCTTCAGAAATGGTTCTGGTCGCAGCGGCATTCTCTTCGAGAACATCAAGATACTGCCCAGCCATAACTTCGACACGCATAAGGCTGAACTCATCACGACAAGAACTCTCAACTTCTTTATCTTTTGACTGTAGAAGTGCGTGACCAAAGATTTCGCTTGACCAACCCAACATCAGATCACCAACAAGAACTGATCCTGCAACACCAAATCTTTCTGGCGAGCCCGCCCAGTTCTTTGCTTTGTGCATAGCTTCAAAGCGTTTGTGGATGGCTGGAGCGCCTCGACGAGTATCAGACTGATCAAGGAGATCATCGTGAACCAGGGCCGCAGCATGGAACATTTCTAGGGCAGCGCCTATGCCTGTTATGGCTTCAAATTGCTCATCGGCTATGGTTTGGTCTTTTAGGCTCGAAAGCCAAGCAAAATAGGCAAATAGTGCGCGGAATCGTTTTCCGCCTTCGAGTAAGGACTGAGTGAAGTCAACAACTGGGACAAGGTCACCGGAAATAGCCTCAAAGTCGGATCGCTGCTTACCGCAAAATTCGACCAGGTTAGCTTGGACCTGGTTCAGGAACTGTTCTGTGCTCTTCACTGGAATAGCCTAACTGGACACAAAGGAATAACATTTAGATATAGGTTCTGAAAGGTAGCAAAAATGGGGCTGAGCGACAAAGAACAAGAAGTTCTAGAACAGTTAGAACGTCAATTGACCGGTGGAAAGAAGCCTGTCCAAGAGGCTAAGCCCGCCGCTCCCGTTCATTACGCCCGCTTGGTCGTCTCAGGAGCACTACTTTTCGTGGTTGGCTTGAGTATTTTGATTTTCGCCACTTCCATCCATCTGACTTGGTTGGGAGTTATTGCCTTCCTAGTTATGCTCTCGGGGCTATATTTTGTGAGCCAAAGGTGGTCCAATAAGGGGATAAGCTCCGCTAAAGCGCAGCCAAGTAAGGCTAAATCCAAAGAAAATCCTTTTGAGAAGCGTTGGAATCAAAGGGATTAGCCCCCAAATCTAGCTATTTTAATGGCCTCGGAGTGATCCGGGGCCATTTTTTTACCCATTTTTATGTCAAAAATCGACTAAAGCTGGATTTTTGCTCCACCAAGCAACCCCTTGCTTTTATTGGTCAAGACACGCCAAAATAATAGTTTGGAGTGTTAATTTGACAAATGGTGGATGGAAGTGGTGTAATGTGGAGATAGTTAATCGCTACTCACCTAAGAAAGGGGAAGTCAATGTTTATCGGCACTAACTACCCCAAGCTTGATGAGAAGTTCCGCCTGATCTTGCCTGCAAAATACAGGGACAGACTGGCCGGTGGCGTCTACCTTTCTAAAGGCCAAGAAAACTGCATCGTCTTGATGCCGAAGGACGCTTACCTGGAAAGAGCAGATGCGATTCTAGGCACTGCGACTTTAGGAACTGCAAAATACCGCAACCTGACCCGTCACCTTTTCAATGAAGCAGATGACCAAACCCCAGATGGTCAGGGTCGAATCCTCATCACTCAGGGACTTCGTAATTGGGCAGAACTTGGACGTGAATTAGTTGTAGCTGGTGTTGGGCGACACATTGAAATTTGGAACCCAGAGAAGTACGCAGCACTTATGGCTGCCGGTGCCGAAGACTTTGCAAATTACAGCGAGGGGGAGGTGACGCAGATTTAGTTGCTAGTTGCTGATCTCCAGCTATTTGGTTTGTGGCTATCTTCCCCGAAGCCAGAGACAGATGGATGGGGTTCAGTGATTAGGAACTACAAGCAAAACTGATGACTCAAATTTCTGAACTTCACGAACCAGTTCTTTTAGAACGTTGCATCGAAATTCTTGGAGAAGCACTTGCTTCAGAGAATGCAATTTTGGTTGACGGAACTTTAGGCCTTGGAGGTCACAGCGAAGCTTTTCTAAAGCGTTTCCCAAAGCTAACTTTGGTTGGAATTGACCGTGATGAAACTGCTTTGGCCCTTGCCGGTGAAAGACTTGCACCCTTTGCGGAACGCATTCATCTGGTTCAAGCTGTTTACAGCGAAATTTCTGATGTTCTAGATGAATTGGGTATCAACCAAGTTGATGCAGTTCTTTTGGATCTAGGTGTTTCATCCATGCAACTTGATGAAACTGAACGAGGCTTCTCATACTCCCAGGACGCTCCTTTGGACATGAGAATGGATAACTCTTCTGATTTAACAGCAGAGCAAGTCCTAAATGAATACAGCGAAGCAGACCTTGCCCGTATTTTCAAGATTTACGGTGAAGAAAGATTTGCCAAGCCAACCGCAAAGAAAATTGTTCAGCTAAGAACCAAGGCTCCACTTACTAGAAGTAAAGAACTAACTGAAATTATCTCTAAGGTAGTTCCTTTTATTCCAGGTAAGAGCTCAGGACACCCAGCAAAGCGCGTTTTCCAAGCACTCCGTATCGAAGTTAACAACGAATTATCAATCCTTGAAGACACCATCCCTGCGGTTATCGATGCTCTAAAGGTTGGTGGGAGAGTTGTCGTTCTTTCCTACCAATCTTTAGAGGACCGAATTGTTAAGCAAGCACTAGTTGCAGCCTCAACTTCATCAGCCCCGGTGGATCTTCCGATTGAGTTGGCTGAACATGCACCAATTATCAAACTTCTTGTTCGTGGAGCCGAGAAGGCTTCAGACAAAGAGATTCAAACAAATCCAAGATCGGCTTCTGTGCGTCTTCGTGCTGCCGAAAAGATAAGGAAAGCAGCATGAGCGCTTATTCAGTCCAACCAGCGATTAGACCGGTCGTAGCCCCGAGAAGACATCTCAGAGCGGTTCCGACACCCACTAGACGCTCAACCACACCGACTGTGCAGAGCGCAACCAGCAATGTTGCGGTTAGGGCGCTAGCGCGTAAAGCAGTCCTTGGCATCGTAGTTGTTTGGTTTGCTTCTCTAATTGTTGGAAGTCTTTGTGACACTTCGATTTATCAAATTTCCCAGCTCAAGCAAGAAACTGCCGCAATCTCAACTCAGAGTCAGGTCCTTCAGCAACAGGTTGATTCGCTTCGTTCACCGCAGAACCTGGCAACCAGTGCAAGACACTTGGGAATGATTGTGAACTCAAATCCTGTTTTCTTGAAAGTGGCTTCAGCTAAAGTTCTAGGCAATGCAACACCAGCTTCTTTGAGCACTTCTACTTCGGTTTCAAATAACCTAATTGCTAACTCAGTAATGATTGCAAAGAGCAATCCGGCTAAGTCTTCAAGCACCAAAATGAATCTGCCAACCATAACAAAAGCCGCACCGTCGAGTGTCAAGAGCTCGAATCCCTTAACCACCAAAGTAGTTTTGCCTAGTGTAGTTATTCCTGCTTCACCAACACACTAAAACAAGCTAGGGGCACGTTGTGCAAAACGAAGATTCATCAAGAAGGTTTAGATGGTTCAACAGAATCATTCTTCTGGTGATCGGCGCGTTCATTTTTCAACTTCTAAATTTCCAGCTCGTTCAAGCTCAGCATTACAAAGATGAAGCAAACAATTCATTAGATAAGACCGTTAACGTCAAAGCTATTCGCGGAGACATCGTTGACAGTTTAGGAAATGTCCTGGCTTCTGAGGTAACGAGCTGGGATGTCAACATTGATCCGGTAAACGTAGGTCCAGTTGTTCTAAAAATATCTGGGCAACAGGTTGCCTTCACAAAAGAACAGATTGCGCAGAAACTTGCAGACATGCTTCACACACCAGTGGACAGCGTTCTATCCAAGATGACCGGAGTCGGGCGTTACGCAAACATAAAGAAGAAGGTTGGAGCTTCAACCTATATCGCTTTACACGATCTGAACATTCCTTGGCTCTACTTCGATCCGCAACAGTCGAGAGTTTATTCACAGGGTGCTGTTGCAGGAAATCTTTTAGGTTTCGTAGGATCCGATGGAACTCCATTAGCTGGTTTAGAAAGAACCATGAACTCTTGTCTGGCTGGTGTTGATGGTAAAGAATCCTATGTTCAAGGCGCTGACCTAATTAAGATTCCATCATCAATTCAAACCATTACTCAAGTGAAAAATGGTTCTGATGTAGTGCTAACCATCGACGCGGACTTGCAGTATCAAGCCCAGCAGGAGATGGCAGCAACTGTTAGAAGGCTCAAGGCTGACTGGGCTTCAGCTATCGTCATTGAGGTCAAAACCGGCCGTATCCTCGCAGCGGCTGAAGCACCGTCCGTTGATCCAAACAATCCTGGTGCTGTGGCTGCCCAAAACCGATCTTCGAGAATATTCCAATCTGCTTTCGAACCTGGATCTATTTTGAAAACAGTTGCAGCTGCCACAGCGGTCGATGTTGGTAAGGCAACGCCAACCACCCATGTGATTGCTCCAGATAAGCTCCGTATGCCATGGGGTCAATACATTAATGACTCTGAAGTTCACGGGCCATGGAAACTGACCCTGACCGGAGTCTTAGCTGAATCGTCCAACACGGGAATTGTTCAGATAGCTGGCCAGGTAGATAGCGCAACTCGATATGCTTACATGCAGAAATTTGGGATTGGGTCAAAAACTGGCGTCAACTTTGAAGGCGAGTCATCTGGTGTTCTTACCAACTACAACGGCTGGGACAAAATGACCGATAAAACAACCATGTTTGGTCAAGGTGTATCGTTGACCCCAATTCAGACCGCAATGATTTATCAGGCAATAGCCAATAAAGGGGTTCGTTTATCTCCAGTTTTAGTTGAAGGTTGCCGAGATAAAAATGGCAACATAACAAAAACTGCCGTTCCAGAACCGGTTCGAGTGATCAGCGAATCTTCAGCTCAACAAACCATGGACATGTTGGAGAAGGTAGTTGAAAAAGGTCCCATTGGTAAGACTGCAAGAATTTTTGGTTATCGTGTCGCGGGTAAGACTGGTACCGCGCAGATAGCAGAAGGTAGGGTGTACGGAAGACTGCACGCGGTTTCATTTGTTGGAATTGCTCCAGCTGAAGATCCAAAATACGTTGTTGCGGTCACCGCTTATAAATCAAGAACTGTTAGTAACTCGCTCGGAGCTACTCCAGGTTTCGTATCTGTCATGAAACAAGTGCTCAAGACTTTCTCAGTGCCTCCGGCAACAACTAAATCTCTTTACATTCCGGTTCGGTGGTAATCATGGAAATAAGACAGTCAATCCCACCAATTCTTAGACCTGACCTGGTCAATCCAGCTTCATTTGCAGATCTTTGCAGGCAATTCTCATTGTCCTTCTCAGAAGTTGATGTCAAGGTCACTGGAATCAGCATGAATACTGGCGACATTAGGGCTGGTGACCTCTTTGTGGCCATGCCAGGGCTCAAGACACATGGTGCTAACTTTGTCGCAAAAGCTATTGAGCTTGGCGCTGTTGCGGTTATTACTGATAAAGCCGGAGAAGAACTATTAGGCGAGTTATCAGTTCCTGTTGCAATTCTTGAAAATCCTAGAATGCATCTAGGTGCACTTGCTGCCTACGTATATGCCAATACTCCCGGCAATATGCCTTTATTGTTTGGAACCACAGGCACTAATGGTAAAACTTCAACCACTTACCTGCTGGAAGCAATTCTTAGACAGTTGGGCCGAGTAACAGGTCTAACATCAACGGCTGAGCGTCACATAGCTGGGGAAGTTATTGTTAGTCGCCTTACGACGCCTGAATCAACTGAAATGCACGCACTGATAGCACGAATGCGTGAAAAAGGTGTCACTGATATTGCTATTGAAGTCTCCGCTCAGGCTTTGACTCAACTTCGTGTCGATGGTTTACATTTCGATGTTGTTGGTTTCACAAACCTAACCCACGATCACTTTGATGACTATGACGGTTTCGAAGAATATCTTGCTGCTAAGGCAAGGCTTTTCACTAATGCCATGGCCACTAAGGGTGTGGTTTGTTTGGATACCGAATACGGATCGAGAGTTGTTGAGCTAAGTGAAATTCCAGTTGTCACTATTAGTAGCAGGGCTGAGATTCTCGCTGACTGGAATTTGGTTGTGACCAATGAGATTCCAGGGAAAACAGAGTTCTCACTGACTAACCCTTCGGGTGAAAAACTAACCAGCAGTGTTCCTTTACTCGGCGCTCACATGGCACTTGATGCCGGTTTGGCTATTGCCATGATTGTTGAATCAGGATATGAATTTGCCAGGCTTCAAGAAGTCTTAGCCAACGGGATTGATGCATATCTTCCCGGTCGAACTGAACTTGTCTCACCAGCGGGTGCTCCAAGTGTTTATGTTGACTTCGGGCATTCTCCTGATGCATTCCTAAATACTCTGTCAGCTGTTAGAAAAGTTACTAAAGGCAAAGTGCTAATGCTTTTTGGTGCTGACGGTGACCGTGATGCATCGAAGCGTCCCGAGATGGCTAGAGTTGCAGCTAAGGGTTGTGACATCTTGGTAATCACAGATCATCACCCGAGATTTGAAAATCCTGCTTCAATTAGAAAGACTTTGGTCGAAGCGGCTCGAGATTTCAGACCTGAACTTGAAATTCATGAGGTTTCACCGCCCGAAGCAGCCATTCGTTTAGCTGTTTCGCTAGTAAAGCCAGGCGATGCGATTTTATGGGCCGGTCCAGGACATCAGGACTACAGAGATATTGAAGGGGTTAGAACTCCATACTCAGCAAGAGCTGAAGCAAGAGCCGCTTTGAAAGAGGCGGGTTATTAATGATTAATCTTTCGCTTGAAGAAATCGCCAAGATTGTTGGTGGCCAGCTCCACGGTGATGGTTCGATTATTGTCACTGGTTCCGTTGAAACAGATTCTAGATTCATTCAAGCCGGAGGTTTATTCTTTGCAAAACCTGGTGAAGAAACTGATGGGCATTTATTTGTTAGAGCTGTGGGCGATGCAGGAGCGGTAGCTGCGGTTGTTGAAAGACTTGTTGAATCTGCAATCACACAGATAGTTGTTTCCGATGCTGTTATCGCACTTGGTTTACTTGCCAGCTATGTCGTAGCCGAATTGAAATCCAAGGGGCAACTCACGGTTATCGGTGTTACTGGTTCAAATGGGAAGACAACCACTAAGAATATGCTTCGAACTGTCTTGAGTGAATTCGGCAATACCGTGGCACCTCAAGAATCATTCAACAATGAAGTCGGTGCGCCATATTCAATGCTCAAGATAGATGAGCAAACAAAATATCTAGTTGTTGAACTAGGTGCTGATGGTTTGGGTAGCATCGCATATCTCGCCAAAATGTGTAAGCCGGATATTGCTATTGAATTAAAAGTTGGTTTGGCACATGCCGGTGAATTCGGTGGTATTGACACTACAGAGTTGATTAAAGCTGAACTCGTTGCTGAACTTTCAAGCAATGATGTTGCACTCTTGAATGCTGATGACCCCCGCGTTATCAACATGGCTTCTCAAACTAAAGCAAAGATCAAGACTTTTGCCATCAATTCCGCTGCAGATTATCGAGCCAGCGAAGTCAAGCCAACTCTTGCTGGAACTAGTTTTGTTCTAACCAGATCTGATGCCACCAGTGAAGTGGTTAATCTTCAAATTCTCGGGGAACACCACGTGTATAACGCATTGGCAACTTTGGCCGTTGCTGATGTGCTTGGACTAGATAGCGCTAAGAGCATTAAATCCTTAGAGTCCATGAAGCTAGCCGAACGTTGGCGTATGGAGCTGCACACCAGAGCAGATGGGCTAACACTCATAAATGATGCCTATAACGCATCCCCGGATTCAATGAAAGCCGCACTAATTACGCTGGCTGATTTGGGACGACAAACCGGTAGGCCGACTGTTGCAGTCATCGGTGAGATGGCGGAGCTAGGCGAATTCTCAGTTCACGAACATGATGCCATCGGCAGACTTATTGTTAGATTAAACATCGATCAGTTAGTCGTTGTGGGTCATGGTGCAAAATTGGTTCACATGGGAGCTAGCCAGGAGGGTTCTTGGGATGGAGAATCTAAGTATTTTGATGAAATCTCCCAAGCGTTGGACTATCTCCGTGGAATGCTTACCAGTAATGAGATTGTCTTAGTTAAGTCGTCAAAGTCTGCGAACTTGAGATATCTAGGCGATGACCTTTTGGAGGTGAATGCATGAGAGCGTTACTTTTAGCTGGATTTTTAGGCCTCGTTCTTGTTCTTGCGTTGACACCACTACAAATATGGTTCTTCAAAAAGCTAGGTTGGGGTCAGGTTATTCGAGTTGATGGACCGAATACTCATCTAACTAAGCGTGGGACACCTTCCAGCGGTGGAATTGCAATCCTTGTGAGTGCCATAGCTGCATACTTCTTGGGCAAGGGTTACAACGGTGAAGCCCCAACCCTTTCGGCTCTTCTAGTTATTTTTATGATGGTTGGATTAGGGCTAGTTGGTTTCTTAGATGACTTTTTGAAAGTTAGAAAACAAAACAGTGCTGGATTACCTGGTGTTCTGAAGATCCTTGGTCAAGTAATTATTGCCGCTGTTTTTGCTTTTGTTGCCATTGGTTATAAAGACAACCTTGGACTAACACCAGCTTCAACTCAGGTTTCTATTTTTAGAGATACTGGCTTTGATCTTATGAAGATTGCACCAACTAATTGGGGGCAGATCGGAATCTGGATAGGTGTTGGTGCATTCTTACTCTGGATTTTCTTGCTAGTCACCAGTGCATCAAACGGTGTGAATCTAACTGATGGTTTAGACGGGTTGGCTACCGGTTCACTAATCATGTCTATTGGTGCATTCGCAGTGATCGGATTCTGGAAATTCAACCAGGCCTGTGACCTAACAAACACTGCATCCAATTGTTACACCACACGAGACCCGTTAGATCTTGCAGTGATTGCAGCTGCCATTGTTGGAGCACTTATTGGGTTCCTTTGGTTTAACACAAATCCAGCACAGATTTTCATGGGGGACAGCGGATCTCTTGGCTTAGGTGGGGCTTTGGCAGCTCTGGCAATTCTTTCTCAAACTGAGATTCTGCTGCTTTTAGTTGGTGGTTTATTTGCAATTGAGGCTGGTTCAGTAATTATGCAACGTTTGGTCTTCAAAGTGACTCGT
The DNA here is from genome assembly GCA_903922825.1 of uncultured Micrococcales bacterium. Lineage (GTDB taxonomy): Bacteria > Actinomycetota > Actinomycetes > Actinomycetales > Microbacteriaceae > Rhodoluna. Next base: position 34,197 of record CAIXVE010000001.1, read on the forward strand.
TTAGCAACTGGAACCGGTCGAAGAATTATTCTGATGAGTCCCTTGCATCATCACTTCGAGGAAAAAGGTTGGAACGAAGTAACAGTCGTGGTCAGGTTCTGGATCATTTGTGGACTTTTGGTCTTAGCTGGTATTGGTTTGTTCTATGTTGAGTGGATTTATGGTTCAGTGGCATGAGCAAACTAGATTCATTGAATAGTTGGCACTCTGATTGGACCAGCACTAAAGCAGTTGTATTCGGTCTAGGAGTATCTGGATTTTCTGTTGCCGACACCTTGGTAGAACTTGGTGCACAAGTAATTGTCATCGCTGATAAAGCGGACGATGACCTTGTTAAGGTGCTAGATGTTCTGGAAGTTAAAAGTTTTATAGGAAAATCTTTTTCAGAGAATCTCGCACTCATGGAAGAATTCGAGCCGGATGTCATCATTACTTCACCTGGAATCAGGCCGAACAATGAACTTTTACTTGCAGCCACGGCAAGAAACATTCCTTTATGGACAGACATTGATTTGGCTTGGCAAGTTAGAGACAAGTTTGGTAAGCCAGCCGAATGGATCTGCATAACTGGAACAAATGGTAAAACTACTGTCACCCAACTAGTTGAAGGAATGCTTTTATCAGCTGGAGTTAAAGCAAGTGCCTGTGGCAACATTGGGATCCCAATTCTTGATGCGATTAGACACCCCGCAGAGTTCGAAGCGCTTGTAGTTGAGCTGAGTAGTTTTCAACTTCACTACATCCAACACATAGAACCTTTAGTTAGCGCTGTTCTAAACATCGCAGATGACCACCTTGACTGGCACGGCTCGTTCGATGCTTACTCATCAGATAAAGGGAAGGTCTATAACAACACAAAGGTTTGCTGTGTTTATAACGCCTTGGATTCTAAGACGAGTGAACTTCTTGCTAAAGCACACGGTACTGAAAATGCTCAGGCTGTTGGATTCACCGTAATGACCCCAACACCTAACGAAGTTGGTTGGGTGGAAGACATTCTGGTTGATAGAGCTTTTGTGGATCGCGCTGATGTTGCGGATGAAATCGCAACTATTTCTGACTTGGTAAACATTCCCGTGATCAGCCCGCACCTTTTAGCAAATGTGGCTGCCGCTTCCGCAATAGCCAGGGGTGCGGGCGTGCAACCAGAGGAAATTAGAAGTGCGCTTCAAGTATTCAAGCTTGATGCCCACCGAATCGAATTGGTTTTAGATAAAGCCGGTATTCGTTGGATTGATGATTCGAAGGCTACAAACCCACACGCTGCTGATGCGGCGCTGGCTAGTTTTGATTCAGTGGTTTGGGTTGTTGGTGGATTACTTAAAGGTGTCGATATTTCTAACTTGGTTCAAAAGCACGCCACAAAGCTAAAAGCTGCTTTGGTGATCGGCTTGGATCGAGAACCTGTTCTAAAGGCCTTGAAAGAATATGCCCCTAATTGTCTTGTTACGGAAATTGTCGCTGAGCCCACTGAAGTAATGGCTAAAGCAATAGGGATTGCAAAAGGTATAGCAACTGAGGGTGATGTGGTCCTGTTGGCACCCGCTGCGGCTTCAATGGATCAGTTTGTTGACTACGCAGACCGAGGGAACTCATTTGCTCAGGCAGTTTTGGAGGAAAATAAATAATGGTTACACGCGAGAGAACTTCGAGCCGCGGTTCAAGAAACAGAAATCAACAGACCAGTCACTCAGGATTCAGAAGTTTTGTTGTGAATCCTAAACAAAGTTTTATGAGTTGGTTCGATAACTACTTCTTGCACCAGTCTCGTCAGTTCTATCTGATGGTGATGCTTATTCTTTTTATCGTTGGTTTAGGTCTAGTCGCTGTTTTTTCTGCAAGTCATGTTAGCTCTATCAAGAACTACGGAAATCCGTTTTTCGATTTCATAATGCAGTTAAGTTTCGCCATTGCCGGTTTACTCTTTATGGTTTTTATCTCCAATCGATCACGAGAACAAATTGAGCATTACGGCCGAATTTTGTTTTTTGGGAGTATCGTCGCTCAGTTGCTGGTTCGAGTTCCAGGTATTGGAAGATCTTCCGGTGGTAATGCCAACTGGATTGGATTTGGTGCGATTGGTATTCAGCCTTCCGAGTTTTTGAAACTTGGAATGATTATTTATTTGGCTTCAGCACTGGCTCCTCATCTAGATCGGATGGATGATTTCCAAAGAGGGCCTAAACAGTTCATCGGTGTTGGTGTTGCCTGTGCTGCGTTGGTTGTTTTTACGGGTCAAGACATGGGTACAGGAATCGTTATGATTTTGGTTTTGATAGCCATGTTGTATCTTTTGGGACTACCAAAGAACTACTTGCTCATTTTTTCTGGTGTGGTGGCGGTTGCTGGATTCATCTTGATTTCAACCAGCGATTCCCGTAAGGCGCGCTTTGGTTATTTTATAGCTCGGCTAATTGATCCAAGTCACGTATCTTTGGATGGAACTGGATGGCAAACAGAGCATGGTTTCTGGGGCTTAGCTTTTGGTGGGATTACAGGCACTGGTTTAGGTCAATCAAAATTGGATTGGGGCTGGATTCCTGAGATTCAGAACGACTTTATCTTTGCCAACATTGGTGAAGAACTAGGTTTGGTTGGCGCTCTAGTTGTTATTCTCTTGTTCTTCCTTCTAGGTAGATACATTCTTCGCATTGCAAATGGAACTTCGGATGCGTTTTCCCACATCGTAAGTTTAGGAATTATGTGTTGGATACTAATTCAGGCATACATCAACATAGCCGTTGTCGTTGGTCTGGGTCCAGTGCTAGGAGTTCCGCTTCCGTTGATATCTAAAGGTGGTTCTTCTTTGGTTGCTGTGTTGATGGCACTTGGAGTGGTCCTGTCATTTGAACGTAATAAGCCAGCAGAGATTTCAAGATCCAGAAGACGATGACTAACTATCTTTTAGCTGGAGGTGGAACAGCGGGTCATGTGAACCCGTTGCTCGCTCTCGCTGATGAAATAACTGCAGAATCCAAATCGAATAAAGTTTGGGCTTTGGGAACCAGTGAGGGGTTAGAGTCACGACTTGTTCCGGCAAGAGGCTATGAACTTTTGATAGTTCCTCGATTGCCTATGCCGAGAAGACCAAATCTCTATGCACTGAGTTTTCCAGCTAAGTTTCAAAGAAGCGTTGAACAGGTGAAAACTTACATCAAAGAGAACAAAATAGATGTAGTTGTTGGATTTGGAGGCTATGCCAGCGCTCCCGCATACCGTGCTGCAAAAGCCTTGAATGTTCCTTATATCATCCATGAAGCCAACGCGATGCCAGGTTATGCCAATCGGGTTGGCGCTAACTCAGCCAGCGCAGTTGGTGTTACTTTCAAAAACACCAAGTTACCTAAATCAAGTTTTGTTGGCATGCCGCTTCGTAAAGAAATCGTTGAGGTCAGTAAAAGCGATTTCAGGTTCGAAGGGGCGAAATACTTTGGACTTAATTCAAATTTGAGCACTCTAGTTGTGACCGGTGGTTCATTAGGCGCTAAACGGATAAATGAAACTATTGAGGCAAGCCGTAAAGTTCTTGATGCTGCTGGCATTCAAGTTCTTCACATTGTCGGTGATAGGACTGGTCTAGAGGCTATTGACTCTGGCACTTATCACCGAATTGCTTATTGTGATCGAATGGATTTAGCTTTAGCCTGTGCTGATTTTGTTGTGGCAAGAGCTGGAGCGGCAACTGTATGTGAGCTGGCCGCTATTGGTATTCCATCAGTGCTGGTCCCATATCCTGTGGGTAATGGGGAACAGAAATTCAATGCAGTTGACTTAGTTGATGCAGGTGGAGCACTCCTGGTGGAAGATGCGAAATTCACCTCCGATTATGTTTCCCAGATCTTAATCCCACTGCTCAGTGACTCGAAGCGAGTTAGCGAAATGGCAGCAAAAGCGAAAACTCAAGGTGTTACCGACGGAGCTAAACGCCTAATGAATTTGATTTCTGGTGTGTTGAAAGGCTAGAGGGCATAGGTGCTTACCTAGTCTTAAATAAGTTCTGTTAGGAAAATAATGACAATCAAACCTGATTACAGCCAGGCCACCCCAAGTGATTTGGGTAAAGTGCATTTCATTGGCATTGGTGGGTCAGGTATGAGCGGTATTGCAAGGATGCTAATTAAAGCTGGACACAGTGTGTCCGGAAGCGATGTTCGCGATAGCAAAAACATAGAAGAACTTAGAAGCCTGGGCGCCCAAATTACTATCGGCCATGCCGCCGAGAATCTAGGGGACTGTGACACGGTTGTTGTGACATCTGCTCTTTGGCCAACTAATCCTGAGTATGTTTTGGCGCAGGAAAAGAACTTACCGATACTTCATAGATCTCAAGCATTGAAGTATCTGACAACCGGCAAGAAGCTTATTTCAGTCGCTGGAGCGCATGGAAAGACGACCAGTACTGGGATGGTGGTTACTGGACTAAAAAACTTGGGTCAGGATCCGTCATTTGTTAATGGTGGTGTAATCGCGGCATATGATTCTTCTTCAGCAAGTGGAAGTTCTGAGCTTTTTGTAATTGAGGCAGATGAATCGGATGCGTCCTTCCTTTACTACGACACAGCTGTTGCTTTGATTACAAACGTTGATCCAGACCATTTGGATCACTATGGATCTTTGGAGAACTTTGAAGCAGAGTTTGCAAGATTTGCTAACCAGTCTTCAGAATTTGTTGTTATTAGTTCTGATGATCCAGGTGCGGTTCGAGTTACTAATTTAATCAAAGACCATCGTGTGCTAACTTTTGGATTCGCTACAGGTTCAGATATTCGTTTAGTCGATGTTGACTCAAGTGGCCCTCAAGTTTCATTTGGAGTTGAATACCTTGGGGCAACGTATTCAACCTCACTTTTGATTCCTGGCAGGCATAATGCCATAAATGCAGCTGGTGCTTTTGCAGTCCTAGTGGGCCTGGGTTTTGAGCCTGAAGCGACACTGCAAGCTATTGCTGAGTTTGCTGGCACTGTAAGAAGATTTGAACTGCATGGTCAAATCAGGGGAGTCAGCGTTTATGACGATTTCGCTCACCATCCAACAGAAGTGTCGGCTGCATTGGAAGCTGCTAGAGCCGTAGTTGGATCTGGCCGACTGGTTACTGTTTTCCAACCGCATTTGTATTCACGTACGCGATTATTTGCAAAAGAGTTCGCTCAAGCATTAGCCGCTAGTGATGAAGTCGTTGTCTTGGATATTTACGCAGCCCGTGAAGATCCGGAGCCGGGTGTCACTGGAGCTTTAATTGCTGATGCCTTCGCTGATCAGAAACATATGCACTATGTTCCAAACTGGGATGATGTTCCAGCGGCAGTTGCTCAAATAGCTCAAACGGGAGATTTTGTTATCACTATGGGTTGTGGCGATGTCTATAGACAGGTTCCTGGCATCTTGAAGGCTTTGCAGGAATGAACAGACCACCTAACAATCGTTTTCAAGATCAACCACGCAAGAGCAGTGCCAAGCCGATAAGGCAGAGGATTGTGAAGAAGAGTGTTTCTGCCCCAAAGTTGAATTTTCGCGAGAAAAGAACCCAGGTAAAGCAGATTCAACGATTTAGACAAGAGTCAAAATTCGGGAAGATATTTCTTCGCTCTTTGATTGCCAGCGTTTGTGCTCTAGTCCTATTTGTATTAGCGACTATGTTCACCCCGATTCTTGCCATTGATCAGATAAAGGTCGTTGGGAATTCACGGGTGTCTACTAAGGAGATTTCAAATGCACTTAAACATTGTCTAGGTGGGTCGCTTACTTTAATCAGCGATACGGCGGTTGCCGATGATTTGAAGCAGTTCAAATTGATTGAAAGCATCTCACTTGAAAGTAAACCGCCACACCTTTTGGTGGTGCATGTTTCTGAGCGAGCGCCCATAGCCGTAGTTATTAGGGGAGGGTCAAAGTTTCTTTATGACCCAGCCGGGGTGAATCTCGGTTTGGCAAAAGGTAGCGAGTTGGTGCCTACCATTCTGGTAACTGATGATCCCAAGACCAGCAAGAACTATCGCCAGGCAATAGATGTGCTGCTTGCTTTACCATCCCAGTTACTCAAACAGGTTGCCTACATTCAAGCTAGAACTAGAGATAACGTGACGATGCAGTTACGAGGGTTTTCAGCTCAAACGATTATTTGGGGAGATTCCAGTCAATCTATTTTGAAATCAAAAGTATTGAAGGCTTTGCTTTCTAGAACTCCTAGAAACGTTAGAGCAACTTTTGATGTTTCTTCACCTTTGACGCCAAGCGTCATCCGCTAGGAATTTCTCCCAAGACACACCTGAAGAATGTGCAGGGTAAAGCGCTAAATACCTAATAGTTTCTTGGCGCTAGAGCATTTATTAGATGAATCTAACCCTCAACTAGAGGTTGAGGGTTTAATTATCTAAGCAACATGGAGGAAAACAAATGACAGAGCAACTTAGCAACTTCTTGGCTGTAATCAAGGTAGTTGGTGTTGGTGGTGCCGGTGGTAACGCCGTCAATCAGATGATTGAAAAAGGCCTACGCGGTGTTGAATTTATCGCAATCAACACAGACGGTCAGGATCTCCTGAAATCAGAGGCTCACGTAAAACTTGAAATTGGTGGAGCAAGCACACGAAGCCTAGGCGCCGGAGCTGATCCAGAATCTGGAAGAAGAGCAGCCGAAGACAGCATTGATGAAATTGCTGAAGTGCTAAGAGGTGCTGACATGGTTTTCATCGCTGCAGGTGAAGGTGGCGGAACTGGAACTGGTGCTGCACCGGTTGTTGCAAGAATTGCGAAGCAGTCGGGTGCTCTAACAGTTGGTGTTGTTACTAGACCGTTTGAATTTGAAGGTAATCGTCGTCAGCAAAATGCCCAAGCAGGTATCGATGCTTTACGTGCTGAAGTGGACACTTTGATTGTTGTTCCTAATCAACGACTCATTGAACTAAAGCAGGAAGAACTAAGTTGGATCGAGGCTTTCTCAATGGCTGACGATGTTCTTCGTGCTGGTGTGCAAGGTATTTCAGATTTGATTACAGAGCCTGGACTTATCAACCTCGACTTTGCAGACGTCAAGGCTGTTATGCAAGGTGCTGGAACTGCTCTTATGGGAATTGGAACTGCAAAAGGTGAAGACCGTGCAGTTAGAGCTGCTGAACAAGCAATCAACCACCCGCTACTTGAAAGTAGCATCGACAATGCTCGTGGCGTCTTGATTCAGTTTGCCGCAGCATCCAACATGTTGCTTTCTGAAGTTAACAATGCTTCGAAGCTCATCAAAGAAGTTGTCCACCAAGATGCAAACATTATTTTGGGAACCTCAATCGATAACTCACTCGGAGACGAGATACGTATCACTGTTATCGCAGCCGGCTTCGATGAGAGCACGCCTCGACCACAAAGAGTATCTGATTTTGTCGCACCAAGATCAGCTCCGATTGCAATCGTTGAAGAGACTGTGGTAGTTGAAGAGCCAGTTAGTAACTGGTTTGGTGGAAATACTGGTCCTGTGACTTTGGTTCCTGATCTAGTTCAAGAAGAAGTCGTTTCTCAGCAGGTTTATGTTGAAGAAACAGAAACCGTTCCAGCTGAACGAAAAGAAACAGGTTTCTTTGGTCGTCGCCGAGAGTCTAAGAAATTTGACGACGGCTTTGACCTTCCAGATTTCTTGAAGTAGCCATGGTGAATCAAGAACTTCAATCGCGCTTAATTGAAGTTCAATCTCGCATAGACGTCGCTGCCACTAAAGCTGGCCGAAGTAAAGATGATGTTGAGTTAATCATTGTTACAAAGAACAACCCTGCACAGTTGGTTTTCGACCTACTCGAGTTAGGTCAAAGTAATTTTGGTGAGAACCG
>CAIXVE010000002.1 GCA_903922825.1 uncultured Micrococcales bacterium
CATCTGTAATGATTCAAGTTCGGTTAGACGAGAGTTATTTTCATCTAACTGCTGCTGCAATATGTTTCGTTCAGCTTTACGATTCGCTTCAGACTGAGAGGTCTCATCAAGACCGTTGAGCAGATCAACAACATCTGCTGCCATCAAACGTGCTTTAGCATCACGAACAACAGAAGCAATTCCTTGCGCCTGTCTTGCGGTTTCAGCTTGTTGCCCTAGCGGCTTAAGTTGTCTTCTAACTTCACCAGCTAAATCGTTTAGACGAGTTAGGTTAGCCTGCATTGCTTGCAGTTTGCGCTCAGTCTTTTCTTTTCTTCTGCGGTGCTTGAGAATACCAGCGGCTTCTTCGATATATCCACGACGTTCTTCAGGTGTTGCCTTTAGAACGCCATCGAGCATTCCTTGACCAACGATGACGTGCATCTCGCGACCTAAACCGGTGTCGCTTAGCAGTTCTTGAACATCAAGCAAACGACAGCCTTCGCCGTTGATTGCATATTCAGATCCACCGTTTCTAAACAGTGTTCTGGAAATTGTTACCTCTGAATATTCGATGTCTAAAGCACCGTCAGAGTTATCGATGGTGAGAGCAACTTCAGCTCTACCTAGTGGACCTTTAGTTGCGGTTCCAGCAAAGATGACGTCTTCCATTTTGCCACCGCGCAAAGTTTTAGCACCCTGCTCACCCATAACCCAAGCCAAGGCATCAACCACGTTGGATTTACCGGAACCGTTAGGTCCAACGACACAAGTGACACCTTTTTCAAGGATAAAAGTCGTAGGGTTAGCGAACGACTTAAAGCCCTTGAGGGTCAGGCTTTTTAGATGCAAAGTAGTTCACCTTCGTTTTGGGGTCAAAAAGACATATAGGTCTCTAATAAAAAATACCTTATTTTTAGACCCCCATTGAACGCCTAAGCCCTTGATCTAGGCCTTCTTTGGCAGTTCGGGCAGAAATGACTGCCCCGATTCATCCAGGAATCCCGTTTTATTGGCCTGCCGCAACGTTTGCAGGGCAACCCGGTCAAACCATAGGCATTCAGGCTAATGCTGAAATAACCTGATTCACCGTTGATGTTCTTATATTGCTCATCAAAGCTGGTTCCGCCAGCCTTAACAGCTTCTGCTAGAACCTTGGTCACATGTTCCAATAATTCAGTTGCCTTAGGCCCAGTCAAAGTACTAGCAGGCTGGTCATAGTGCATTTTGGCTAACCATAACGATTCGTCAGCATAGATGTTGCCAATCCCACTTAGCACCCCTTGGTCCAAAAGAACTCGTTTGATGCCTGAGTCTTTTTTCTTGAACTTAGCTAAAACAGAATTCAAATCAAATGCAGGATCAAGTGGGTCTCTAGCGATGTGTTTGACAGTTGAAGGAATCATGTTCACCCATGAACCAGTGACTCCAGCAGAATATCCTCCAGGTAAACCGTCATCGGTTGGAACCATGACATCGATGGCTAGCGAGCCAAAGATTCTCTGGTCGACAAATCGAAGTTCAAGTTTTTCTTTATCTGCGGTTCGAACTTTAAGCGTCACGCGGGTTAGCTTCTCAGGTTCAAAATCAGGTGAACGCAAAAGCATCTGTCCACTCATACCTAAATGCCCTACCAGAGCGAGCTGCTCTTCACCTCGCTTTAGATTGAGCGGAAGCCAGAGGAACTTCCCTCTTCTAACTGCGGCCTGAAGAGTTCTGCCTTCAAGAGTTTGAATGAAATCTTTAGAACCAGCTAAATGTCTTTTCAGAGATCTAACATCATGAACAGTTATCTGGGTGACTTTAGCCCCAGTTAAGCTCTCACCTAAACCAGCCCTAACTGTTTCAACTTCAGGTAACTCGGGCATAACTAACCTCGAAGAGTTTTTAGTGCTGCGATAGCAGCGTTAGCTTCAGCTTGTTTACGAGTTCGTCCTTCGCCTTTAGCAATCAGTTCACCTGAAACTAAAACCTCCGCAAAGAAAGTTCTGTCATGATCTGGACCGACGTGAGCCACTTCAAACACAGCATCCGCTCTGCCCTGTTTCTTTAGGAGTTCAAACAGCACTGTCCTGGGTTCGCTAGTTTCAAGATAAACATCCTCAACGCTGATGATGGGAATGATGAACTTATCTACTATGTGTTTGGCTGCATCTAAACCAGAAGAGATAAAAGCTGCACCAATGATGGCTTCCATAGCATCAGCCAGGATGTTTGATTTCTCTTGACCACCTGATGCAAGTTCACCTTTACCGAGTCTTATAAATTTACCTAAACCCAATTGGTTGGCAGCAACGGTTAGAGCTTTTGCTGACACGCTCGCGTTACGCAAACGAGAAAGTTGACCTTCATCGAATTCAGGATGAGTTTGATAAACATGCTCGGTAACTAAAAAACCCAACACCGAGTCACCAAGAAATTCGAGGCGTTCGTTGTCGGGTTGTTTACCGTTCTCAAAAGCATAAGAACTATGAGTTAGAGCTAATTCAACTAATGCTTCGTCAATGGTTATGCCAAGCAGATTAGTGAGCGTGGCGTAAGTCAAGATGATTGCCTATGTTTAGGCGTCAGCTACCTTGCGGCCCTTGTACTCGTAGAACTGAACGTCGCCGTTCGCATCTTCTACGGCACGAGCACGGTGAGGCAAGCTGTAAACAGTCTTACCGTTAACAACAGTCTTAACCAACTGAGTGTTGTTAGCTACCCATGCAGAGCGACGGTGACGGGTGTTTGATCTCGACAGGCGTCTTTTAGGAACTGGCATCAGTCTTCACTTTCTTCAACAAGCTTTTTTAATTCACTCCACCTTGAATCAATCGGGGCTTCGTGAACGTGATCCGGGTTTTCGTTTAACTTCGCACCACAGTCAGGGCACAAACCTAAACAGTTTGCATCGCAAATTGGGGTGAACGGAAGATTTAGAACCACCGAGTCAACGATGACCTGTTCCAAGTCGATTTGTTCAGCCTGGATGACAAAGTCATCTTCTACCTCTAAAGAATAGGCGAAAAGCTCTTGAATATCTACTTGAATCGGGACACTAAACGGGTCTAGGCACCTTGAACACTCAGCTTCAGCCTTAGTTTTTAGCCCTCCAGAGACATAAATGCCTTCATGAACGCTTTCTAGCCTTAGATCAAGCTTGATTACCTGACCTTTATTTACCTTGGCTAAACCAACCCCTAGAGGCTCGGAAAGGTCAATATCAGTCTCGACTTCACGCATGTGACCTGGTTTATGCATCAGGTCATGAACTGGAATAAGGAAATTACTCACTATTTACGCAACCCCTCTGCGACTATTTGAGGAACATATTTGCTGATGTCTCCCCCAAGATCTGCGACCTGTTTCACCAAAGTTGATGAAACAAATCCGTGAATAGGGTCAGCTGGTATAAAGACAGTCTCAATGCCACTCAGGTCTCTGTTCACCTGAGCCATAGGAAGTTCATAATCTAGGTCAACGTTAGTTCTAACGCCTTTAACCAGAGCATCAGCGTTCACAGTCTTGCAGTAGTCAACCAACAAACCTGATTCAAAAGAGTTAACAACAAAGTTGCCCTTCTCTTTAGAAAGCACTTCAGTAATCATTTGAACTCTTTGACTAGCTGAGAAGCGAGGCTTCTTTGAAGGGTTATGAACAACGACCACGTGCACTGTACTAAACATCTTGGCAGCTCGAATAGCAATGTCGAGATGACCCAAGGTGAAGGGGTCGAAAGAACCTGGATAAACGGCAATAGCCATGACTACAAGGTTACCGAACTATGACTTAGTTAGAAAGTCCCCATTAGCTTTATCTTGGTTTTCTAGTATTTGGGCTAGAACAGAGTGCTGTTCAAGGGTTGGATCTGCTGACAATAGTTCCAGAACTTCAGTTCTAACGCTTTGAATAAGCTCTTGGTCTCTTAGTACTCGAAGTAGTTTTAGGCTTGACCGACCTCCTGATTGAGTGGCCCCTAGAACATCACCCTCACGTCTTAGTTCAAGATCTATTTCACTGAGTTTGAAACCATCATTAGTTGCAGCAACTGCTTGTACTCGAATCATCGCTGGACTATCTTCTTCAGCAGAGGTTAGAAGTAGACAAAGGCCGGGTAATCCACCACGACCAACACGTCCTCGGAGCTGATGAAGCTGTGAAACACCAAACCTGTCTGCATCAAGAATCACCATGGTTGTGGCATTAGGAACGTCAACCCCAACTTCAATAACCGTGGTTGAAACTAGAACATCAATGTCTTTGTTGGTGAATTTAGCCATAACTTCGGCTTTGACATCACTAGGTTGTCTACCGTGCAATAAACCAATTCGAAGATTCTTCAAGAATG
>CAIXVE010000003.1 GCA_903922825.1 uncultured Micrococcales bacterium
GTAGTTATTGGTGAAGCACTAATTGACCTTATTGAATCAAGAGAGACTAAAGGTCAATTCAATGCTGTTGTTGGCGGAGCCAACTGCAATGTTGCTTTAGCACTAGCTAGAAGAGGCAATAACCACCAGTTCTTAGCTCGAATCTCAACAGATAGATTCGGTGGTCTTATCAAAGAAAGACTTAGCTCTAACAACGTAAAGACTGATCACATCATCGCTACCGATGAACCAACAACACTTGCAGTTATTAGCGTTAACGCTCAAGGATCACCAACATACAACTTCTATACCAATGGAACAGCTGACTGGGGTTGGACTAAAGAAGAACTTCCAACCCAACAGCAACTAAAAGACCTAAACGTTAAAGCAATCCAATTCGGTTGCCTAACCATGGCTATGGAACCAGGCAACCTAGTAATTGAAGATTGGGCTAAACAAGCACAAGACATAACCATTAGCCACGATATCAACATCAGAGCAGCACTTGGCTTTGATAGAAACAAAGAAAGAGAAAGAGTTGAAAGAGTCAACTCTTTCTCACACATCATCAAAGCCAGTGATGAAGACATTGAGTGGCTATACAACTTAGAACCAGAAGCAGATCTAACTGAAGTAATAGGTAACTGGATCAACAACACCAACAAGATTGTCCTGTTAACCAGAGGCTCTCAAGGAACCAGAATCTATACCAAAGACCAAACAGTTGATGTTCCAGCTAGAAAGATCACCGTTAAGGACACTGTTGGAGCAGGAGATACCTTCATAGCTCATCTCCTAGGTCAACTAGATGACAACAACTACCTAGGTAACAACCTAGAAACCCTAGACCTAGAAACCCTAAAGACCTACGTCCACACCGCAGGCATAGCAGCAAGCATCACCTGTGAAAGAGCAGGATGTGAGCCTCCTACTTTGGAGGAAGTGAGGGTTTTGTCATGACCAACCAAAGAAAAATTCCTTTCGAAAAGTTGAAAGAGTCTGACCTGCATCTGGATGCAATCTATGTTGCTGGTAGAAAAGGAAATATTGGTGACGAGCCAGTTTCAAAAATGCTCCCTGTTGGAAATGCTGGAGGATTCCGCGTCTCAGGAAAAGCGCCACAACCTAATGTCGTAGTCTTGTTCACCTCCGGCGAAGAGGGTGAATGGCCAGACTCAATTGATCCGTTTACTGGAATAGTTAGATATTTTGGTGACAATCGTCACCCAGGAAAAGAACTTCACCAAACAAAAAACAAAGGCAACGAGATTCTTCGAAACGCTTTTGATTTGCGTCATGGCACCGAGGAACAAAGAGCAAACTGCCCAATATTTCTATTGTTCGAAAAAAGCGGTGAAGGCTACGACGTTATTTTTCGTGGTTTGGTCGTTCCTGGAGCAGATTTTCTTAGTTCTGACGATGATTTAGTTGCCATATGGAGAAGCGTCGAAGGCCAACGGTTTCAAAACTATAGAGCTAGTTTCTCGATTCTTGATGTATCGACCGTATCCAAAGCCTGGTTACAGAGCGTAATTTCCGGTGGTGATCGAGAATTAAATGCGCCTCTTGCTTGGCTTGAGTGGGTTTACCGAGGAAGATATCTGAC
>CAIXVE010000004.1 GCA_903922825.1 uncultured Micrococcales bacterium
AATACCGGTATTGGTTTAGCTCTGGTTGCTCAACAACGTGGCTATAAATGTATTTTCGTGCTTCCAGATAAGGTTGCTCAAGACAAGATAGACACTCTTAAGGCATATGGAGCTGAAGTTGTTGTTTGTCCTTCAGCTGTTGCTCACGAAGACTCAAGAAGCTATTACTCTGTTTCTGATCGTTTAGCTAAAGAGATTCCTGGTGCCTTTAAGCCAGATCAATACAGCAATCAGAATGGTCCTGCATCTCACTATGCAGCAACTGGTCCTGAGATCTGGAAAGATACTGAAGGTCAAGTCACCCATGTTGTTATCGGTGTTGGCACCGGTGGCACTGTTTCTGGAACTGGTAAATATCTGAAGGAAGTTAGTGGCGGACAGGTTCAGATCATCGGTTGCGATCCCGCTGGTTCTGTTTATTCCAATGGAAACGGAAGACCATACCTAGTTGAAGGTGTTGGACGAGGAGATGACTTCTTACCTGCAGCCTTTGATTCATCTGTAGTTGATGGTTTTGTTCCTGTTCCAGATCTTGAATCTTTCATGATGACTAGAAGGTTAGCTAAAGAAGAAGGACTACTAGTTGGTCCTAGCTGTGGGATGGCAGTTGTTGCGGCATTGAAGGTTGCTAAAGATCTTCCTAAAGAAGCCGTGGTTGTTGTGATTCTCCCTGATGGGGGACGAGGTTATTTAGCCAAGGTTTTCAATGACACTTGGATGAGAACCTATGGGTTCATGCCAAGACTCAATGATGCTGTTGAAGATCTAGTGAAAACAACTGAACTAGCTCAGGTCAAACCAAACTTCACGGTTGCTGATGCGCTGAAGCTGAATGAAGAATTCATGCTGGTTTATGCCAACTCAAGACCAGTTCGGGTAGGTGAAATCATGGGTCTGGTTAGAGCTTCAAAGCTAAAGGAAGCTAATCCAACAGATTCAGTGCTTGATTACATGGAAGCCAAACCTGCTCTTCTTGGTTACACAGACACCATCGAAACAGCCAACAGGGTGATGGCAACTAATGATTGTGCTCTGGTTTTGCGTGAAGGCGAAGTTCTCGCGTTACTAACAAAGGAGTGATTTCCTTCCTAAAGGTCAGTTGAAGTCTTTAGTATTTCGGATGTGTATTTATCTCTATCATTGACTTTTCGAATATTTCGAATAATATCTAGGCATGACTTCCTTCATCCGACCATCTGCGAGAGACGCTAAAGTGGCAACAGCAATGAAAGCTGCCTTGGAAGATAACCAAGGAGATAAAGTCAAGCTTGTAGTGGGTGAGACTGAAGTCCAATTGACGCCGAGAATCGTTGAAATTATGACCACCTCGATTCCGCTTATTCAATCTCGAACAATGTTTGGTTTCGCAGCTGAAGAGAAACTTCTGACAACGCAAGAGGCAGCAGATCTGCTCGGTTACTCAAGGCCAACACTGATCAAGTTGCTAGACCAATACAAAATTCCAGTAAGTAAGGTAGGGCGGCACAGGAAGATAACTTTTGAGAACCTTGATGAGCTTCGAATGGCAAGAAGGCAAGACACAATGAGATTTCTGCATGAAATGGCAGATTTGGAACACGAGCTGGGCATAGATGAATAATCGAAGTCCGGTTGAGTTGTGTCGGCAGTAAAAGTATTTGTTGACGCCGATGTTTTACACAAACTTTATCTCCGCAAGCTGATTTTCACACTTCATGATTATGAAGTAGTCAAGGTGCTTTGGACCAAAGAGGTATTTGACGAGAGTCTAAGGAGCTTGACCAGACGGTTTCCAGACAAACAAGTTGGTCTCTACCGCATGTTCCAAAATTACCGAACCCATTTCTTTGACACGGAAGTAACCAAGTTTCAGCATCTAATCGGTCAGCTTGGGTGTGAAGATCCAAATGATGAACATGTTCTCGCAGGAGCAATTGTCGGAAGGGCCAGCCACTTACTGACATTCAATAGCAGTGATTTTCCTGCCAACACTAAAGAAGTGCATGGCTTAGTAATTGGGAGCCCTGACGATATGCTGGCTCAGTTGCTTATGTTGAACCAGAACACCGATGAAATACTCGCTCACTGGCTCAGCCTTTTCAGAGAACCATTGGTCTCAGCGGCTTCTGGAGCAAACGCTATGGCTAAAAGCGGTTGTCCGCAACTTGCAACCCTATTGATGCAGAGGGCAGCTTATGTTGACTTGAAGCTCAAGCAGCTAAAGGGTCAAAATCTCCAGTAGTTCAATCCTTTTATCTCGTTTAGGCTAGAACTACTGAAGGAAGTAGTTATGTCAGAGTTTGAAACTAGAGCCATCCACACCGCACAGCACCCGGATCCACTAACCGGTGGGGTTATTCCGCCTATCCACATGACCACCACACACAAGCAAGATGGTGTTGGTAACTTGCGTAAAGGTTATGAATACAACCGTGCAGCTAACCCAACCAGAACTGCTTTGCAGGAAGCGCTAGCTTCTTTAGAAGGTGGACGCTTTGGTCTTAGCTTCTCTTCAGGTCTAGCTGCTGAAGATGCAATCATTCGTGCTGTTATGAAACCAGGAGATCATGTCATCTTGGCTAATGACATGTATGGGGGGTCTTATCGTTTATTTGCTCGAGTGTTCAAGGCTTGGGGTATTGATTTCACAATTGTGAATCTGAATGATAGTTCTGCATTGGAAGCGTCATTTGTTTCAGGTAAGACGAAGATGGTTTGGATTGAGACTCCATCTAATCCAATGATGACCATCTTTGACATTTCAGCTATCTCAGCGACTGCTCACAAGCATGGCGCTGTTGCTGTTGTTGATAATACTTTTGCGACACCTTATCTGCAGCGTCCTTTGGAATTAGGTGCAGATATTGTTCTTCACTCAACGACTAAATATCTTGGTGGCCACTCTGATGTTTTAGGTGGAGCTGTTGTGCTTAATGATGGTGAGCTAGCTAAGCAGATTGAATTCATTCAGTTTGCTGTTGGTGCTGTTTCATCTCCATTTGATGCTTGGTTGACGCATCGATCTCTAAAGACTCTTGCACTACGCATGGATAGACATTGTTTCAATGGACAAGCTGTTGCAAACTACTTGGAAGCAAGAACCGATGTCATATCCAAGGTTTACTATCCAGGTTTGGAATCTCACCCAGGACATGATTTAGCCAGAAAGCAAATGTCTGGCTTTGGTGGAATGATTTCCATGAAGTTTAGTGGCGGTAAGCAAGCTGCTTTGAAGTTCTGTGAGAGCACGGAACTTTTCACTCTTGCAGAAAGTCTGGGTGGTGTTGAGTCTTTGGTTAACTATCCAGCAGAGATGACTCATGCTTCAGCTAATGGTTCACCGATTGAAGTTGATGATGACATCGTCAGGTTATCTGTTGGTGTTGAACACGTTTCAGACATCATCGCTGATATTGCCCAAGCTTTAGAGAAGATTTAGGGTAAAAATGTCTGGTTCAGAAAGAGATCGAGTCCAGGCAATTTATGACGAGTTTGCTAAGACTTACGACGAGCACTATTCCTCTAAAGATTTCCATGATGAAGATGTTGCACTCTTCAGCCTTCTGAAGCCTTGGATTAATGGGAAAGTCGTGGATTTGGGTTGCGGGACTGGATTAGCTATTGAATATGGAGAGATCTCTAAAGAGAACTATCTAGGGGTTGACCCTAGCCACGGAATGCTCGAAAAGCTAAGAGCTAAATACCCTGAACACCAGACAATCGAAAGCACTTTTGAGGAATTTGTTGAAGGCAATAAAGACACTTTTGATACCATCCTGGCCCTTTATGGACCCCCGTCATATTTTGATAAAGGTTCATATAAGAAGGTCTTGGATTTATTGAACCCTAAGGGTCACTATTTCCTGATGTTCTATAAACCTGGCTATTACCCAAGCCACATCTATACCCCAGAAGACATTGAGGCTACCAAAGCCAGAATTGACTATGACCTCATCAATTCAACCTTTGAGAACACCTTCATATTCACTAGTTATCTAGTGGCAACAAACATTCCTAAAGAGTTCCTGGGGCTGAAGTAACAGAACGTAAAACTGGTATTTAGCTATGCAAAAATCGGGGACAATAGTTACATATCCTCAAGTTCATATCCAAGGAGTTTAACAATGACTAAAAAGACCTTATTTAGGTCAGTTGCAGCGATTGCAGCTGTTCTACTAGCAACAACTCTTGCTGCTTGTTCTTCAAGTGTTTCAGGTGACACAATCACCGCAGGCAAGCTAACTATTGGAACCGGTAACCCGGCTTATGAGCCTTGGGTAATTGGTGACAAGCCTGAATCTGGTAAAGGTTTTGAAGCAGCAGTTGCTTACGCTGTTGCCGACAAGCTTGGCTTCAAGAAATCAGATGTTGTTTGGGTTAGAACAACTTTCGATGAAGCAATCCAGCCTGGACCTAAGACTTTCGATTTCAACTTGCAGCAGTATTCAATTACTGATGACCGCAAGAAGAATGTTGACTTCTCATCTCCTTACTACACAACCACACAGGTTGTTGTGACTACCGAGAAATCTAAAGCTGCTGGAGTCACAACTCTTGCTGGACTAAAGGGCTTCTTGATTGGATCTCAAACTGGAACAACTTCTTATGATGCAATCAACAACATCATTAAGCCAACCCAGGCTGCTCTTGCGTTCAACTCAAACGATGATGCTAAAGCTGCTCTAACCAATGGTCAGGTTGATGCAATCGTTTTAGACCTACCAACAGCACTATACGCATCATGCTGTGAACTAACCGGTGGAAAGATCATTGGACAGTTGGCTAACTCAGCTGGCGGAGACTCTTTTGGGCTAGTACTAGACAAGGGTTCAAAGCTAACCGCTGCTGTTACCAAAGCTGTTGATGATCTTCGTGCCGATGGAACTCTAGCCAAGCTAGAAGCCAAGTGGCTAACATCAACTGCTGGTGTTCCAGTATTGAAGTAAATTTGGAGTATGTCTAACGATAAAGCCCTGCCGGTTGAGCTCAGTGATATTGAGCGCAACCGCAGGGCTTTTCGCAAATCCAAACAAAGAAAATCAACTTTAGTTGCCCTAGTTTCAACCGTGGTTTTTGCAGTTGTTGCTTGGCTAACACTGGTGAACTCACCAGGCTGGGACAGAGTTCAACAGAGCTTCTTTGATCCAAATGCGTTTAGTGCATCTTTACCTTTGGTCCTGGATGGCCTGTTACTGAACCTTCGTGTGCTGTTCTTCTCGGCTATCGGTGTTCTGGTTTTTGGATTATTACTAGCCCTACTAAGAACTCTTCGGTCACCTATCTTCACGCCAATTAGATTGCTGGTTAGAGGTTATGTTGATCTGTTTAGAGGCTTGCCACTAATCATTGTTTTGTATTTAGTTGGTTTTGGTGTTCCAGGGTTGCGTTTAGATTTCCTTGGAAGAATACCTGCTGAGGTTCTAGGAACCATTGCTTTAGTTCTCACTTATTCGGCTTATGTTGCAGAAGTTTTCCGAGCAGGTATTGAAGCTGTTCACCCATCGCAACGTCTTGCTGCCAGATCACTTGGTCTGACCTATGCCCAATCAATGCGGTTGGTAGTTTTGCCGCAAGCTCTTCGTAAAGTTGCTCCACCGCTGATGAATGACTTTGTTTCACTGCAAAAAGATGTTGGTCTTATTTCTGTTTTAGGTGCTGTTGATGCGGTTAGAGCTGCACAGATTCAGGTGGCTCATTTTGCTAACTTCACACCATATGTTGTTGCAGGGCTACTCTTTGTTCTTTTAGCCATCCCAACAGTTCGGTTAGCTGACTATTTCACCACCAGACTGGCTAAACGTGAACAGGCCGGAGGTGTTCTGTGAGTTTAGATCTAGGTCCAATGATTTTGAATGTTAGAAACCTCAAGAAAGAGTTTGAAGATAAGAGTGTTCTTAAGGGCATTGATTTGGAGGTCTATCGCGGTCAGATTGTTGCTCTGATTGGTTCTTCTGGATCAGGTAAATCAACTCTGTTGAGGTGCATCAACCTGTTGGAAGAAATATCTGACGGTCAGATTTTCTTGAATGATGAAGACATATCGGATCCTAAAGTCAATCAAGATTTGATTAGAAGGCAGATTGGTTTGGTTTTCCAGGCCTATAACCTCTTTGCTCATCTGAGCATCCTTGAGAACATCACTTTGGCCTTGAAACATGTTCAAGGCTTGGATACTGAAACAGCTAAAGCTAAGGCCCTATCTTTGCTTGAGCGTATTGGTTTGGCAGAAAAGGCAGATTCTTATCCAGACAAACTATCCGGTGGTCAACAGCAGAGAACGGCAATCATGAGAGCCGTCGCACTGGAACCTAAGTTGTTATTACTAGATGAGGTAACCAGCGCTCTGGACCCTGAACTGGTTGGGGAAGTGCTGGAACTGATTAGGGATCTTAAGGCAGGTGGCACCTCTATTTTGATGGCCACTCATGAGTTGACTTTCGCTAGGGATGTTGCTGACTGGGTGGTTTTCCTTGATGGTGGCGTAATTATTGAGGAGGGTCCTGCCAAGGAGTTCTTTACTAATCCCCAGAACCCTAGAACCATAGAGTTCCTAACCAGGCTTCGTCGCCGAGCTGGGGATGCTTAGGTAGGCTTGGATGTATTCGCCAACGACGGCGAAAAAACATCTAAAGGTTGTGAAAAGAATGCGCATACTTCTTATTGGCGCAGGTGGCGTTGGTGACGCCGTAGCAAAAATAGCTGCAACACGTAGCTTCTATGAACATATTGTTGTTAGCGACTATGACCAATCCAGAGCAGATAAGACTATTGCTTGGATCAAAGGTAAATATGGTGAAGGTGTAGCTAACCGTTTCTCGTCAGCAAAGATTGACGCATCTAATGCAGCTGCTATTGCAGCGCTAATCGGTGAAAAGCAGATCACACATGTGGTGAACGCTGTTGAACCTAAATTCGTTCCAACAATCTTTGCTGCTTGTTACACAGCAGGCGCTAACTATGTTGACATGGCGATGAGCCTAAGTGAAGCTCACGAACATGACCCGTTCCATAAAACAGGAATCAAACTAGGTGATGCTCAATACGCATTAGCAGAGCAATGGCAACGTGCAGGCAAGCTTGCTCTAGTTGGTATTGGTGTTGAGCCTGGGCTTAGCAACGTGTTTGCTAGATATGCTTCTGATTACCTGTTTAGTGAGATTGATGAAATCTCCATCAAAGACGGTGGCAATCTTGTTGTTACCGATGAGCATGGCGAAGAAATCTTTGCACCATCATTCTCAATTTGGACGACCATTGAAGAGTGTTTGAACCCACCAGTAATCTTTGAGAAGAAGAAAGGCTGGTTCACAACAGCACCATTTAGTGAACCTGAGATCTTCGAGTTCCCTGAAGGCATTGGTGCTGTTGAGTGCGTAAACGTTGAGCATGAAGAGGTGACCCAACTTCCTAGAACACTAAAGGCAGGCAGAGTCACTTTCAAATACGGTTTGGGATCTGATTTCATTGGGGTTCTAAAGACCCTTCACATGTTGGGTCTAGATGCAACTAAGCCAGTTCGAGTTCGTTCAGCTCAGGGACCAGTTGAAGTTGCCCCTCGAGATGTTGTTGTTTCTGTGCTTCCAGATCCTGCTTCTATTGGTCCAAGAATGACCGGTAAGACCTGTGCTGGTGCTTTGATTACCGGTAAGGCTAAGGATGGAACAGCTCGCGCCACATACATCTATCACGTAGCCGATAACGCTGAAACTATGGCTGCGATTGAAGCTCAAGCAGTGGTTGCTCAAACAGCATTCAACCCGGTTATTGCTCTAGAACTTATCGCAACAGGAATCTGGTCTGGTGCTGGTGTTATGGGTCCAGAAGAATTTGATGCTAAACCTTTCCTTGACCTGATGAGCTCTTCAACTGGCTATAACCAGAAGTGGGTAGCTCAAGAACGTCTAGCATCTTCACCATTGAGACATCCATAATTATGGCCACCAAAGACTTTGATGTCATCATCGTAGGCTCCGGTTTCGGAGGCTCTGTTGCTGCTCTAAGGCTCACTGAAAAGGGCTACAAAGTCTTAGTTATTGAAGCTGGGGAAAGATATGAAGATAAAGATTTTGCTAAGAACTCTTGGCAACTAAAGAAATTCTTGTTCTTTCCTAAGTTAGGTCTAAAAGGTATTCAAAGAATAGATCTACTAAAAAACGTCATGGTTATGAGTGGTGCTGGGGTTGGTGGAGGTTCGTTAGTTTATGCCAACACTTTATATAGACCTCCAACAAGTTTCTTCAAGAGTGGTTCTTGGGCTTCGATGTGTGATTGGGAGAAAGAACTAACTCCCTATTATGAGCAAGCCGAGAAGATGCTCGGGGTTGAAGTAAATAAGTATTTATCTCCTTCAGATATTGAATTGAAGAAAGCCGCTGACCAGATGGGTTATGGGGATTCTTTCCAGATGGCACCGCTAGGTATTTATTTTGGTGAGTCAGGCAAAAGCGCTAAAGACCCATACTTTGGTGGTCAAGGACCAGAGCGAACCGGATGCATTAACTGTGGTGAATGCATGACTGGTTGTCGTCACGGGGCTAAGAACACTTTGGTGAAGAACTATTTGTATTTGGCTGAAAAAGCTGGAGCGAAAGTTATTTCGAGTACCACAGTCACAGACATTGTTGATGGGGTTGATGGCTTCACAGTCTTAACTAAGTCAAGTAAATCTTGGATCAAGAAAACCAAAGCACTAACCTCAGACCAGGTTGTGGTTGCAGCTGGTGCCTTAGGTTCTGCAAAACTTCTTCACAAAACCAGAGCAAACGGAAACCTGCAAGGCGTGAGCTCTAAACTTGGTTACCTCTCCAGAACCAACAGTGAATCTTTATTAGGTGTAGTGGCTAGAGGCAAGCACAATGATTTCTCTTTAGGTTCAGCTATCACCTCATCGGTTTTCCCTGATGAACACACTCACGTTGAGCCAGTCAGATATGGTCGTGGATCTGGCTTTATGGGTCTCATGGAATCAGTTATGGCTTCTAACAAAGGAAAAAAGCCTAACTTTGGCAGATTACTTCTCGCGACCCTAAAGAATCTCAACAGACTACCTTCGCTCTATAACTTGAGAACCTGGCCTGAACGAACATTGATTCTCTTGGTCATGCAATCAAGGGATAACTCACTAACCACCTTCCTCAAAAGAGGCAAGGTTACCTCAAGACAGGGTCACGGTGAAGAGAACCCAGCTTGGGTCAAGCAGGGTCACGAACTAGCAGCTGTCTTAGCCAAGCAAATAGATGGCACTCCAGGGGCAGTTATCACCGAACCTTTTGGCATTCCGATGACAGCTCACTTCCTTGGAGGTGCTGTCATCGCAGAGAATGCCAATGAAGGTGTTCTTGATGGTTATCTGCGTGCCTTTGGTGTTCCAGGCCTTCACATCTTTGACGGTGCAGCATTATCAGCCAATCCAGGGGTTAACCCTTCATTGAGTATTACCGCTCAGGCAGAGTGGGCATGTGCTCACTGGCCTAATAAAGGCGATGAAGATATCAGACCTGTTCTTGGATCGGCTTTCAAGATTGTGAAACCAGTCGCACCTAAATCACCGGTTGTTCCTAAAAGCGCTTTTGCTGAACTAAGAGTGAGCGTTAAGTAATTACATCGCGTAGGTTTTACGTCTTCTAAAGATTCCTTGGGCGATAGCTGCACCAATAATAACTATGAAACCACCAACTGGTTCATACGACTGGAGCTGCTCACCTAGAACTAGAACACCTAATGTCACAGCAACTAACGGTGTGATTAGCGTTACCGATGATGAAACTGCGGATCCAACTTGCTTTAGTAGAGGGTAGTAGAGGGTGTATGCAATACCAGTTCCAAATATTCCAAGTACTGCTATTGCACCAACTGATTGCATAGTGATTGGTGCAGTGGTTAGTTCTCCTGTGAAATATAACGGTGCAAGCAAAATAGTGGCACCGGCTATTTGACCAAAGGCTGCAACTTCTAATGGGTGACCCAAAGGTTGAATGAACTTTCTAATGAACGGTCCACCAAAGCCGTAACAGGTTGCTGCAATAACTATTCCCGCCACTGCTAACCAGGAATCAGTAGTGATACCTTCCCAAACACCAATCAAAGTTAGAACACCAACCACACCCACTAGCAAACCAATGATCTGGTTGCGAGTGACATGTTCACCTCTAAAGACAGTGAGCAACGCTATGACAGTTGCTATCGGTGTGATTGCGTTCGCCATGCCAGCAAAAGCCGAGGAGACATGATGTTCACCATACGCAAAAAGAGCAAAAGGTAATGCTGTGTTGAATGCACCAACTGCAAAAGAAAGAAGTAGAAGTTTTCGGTCTCGTCGGAAAGAGATCTTTCTTATCTTTATGAAGGTAAATAGCGTGATGGCACCTAAGAGGCATCGCCAGAAGGCCACTCCCATCGGCGGGAATGAAAGATTGGCGATGGAGATGAAGAAGAAAGATGAACCCCAGATTAGACCTGAACCAAAATAGTTGAATATCCAGCTTCTGGGGGCTTTAACTTCTTTGGTTTCGGGCACCTAGCCAGCCTACTCATTTAGGCTTGAGGGGTGCTGAAATTTATCAAGGTTGACCGTAACGCTGCCCTGATTATTGTGCTGGCGGGAATCCTGGGGTTCATTCTCGCTAATTTTGTGCCTGGTTTAGCCTCCGGGGCTAGTCAACTCCATCATTACGCTGAACTTTCCTTAGCTCTGTTTTTCTTTGTCATTGGCCTTGAACTAAAGCATGAACTAACCAGTGGGGTTTTCGTAAAGAAGAGTTCACTACTTGTCCCAACGTTGGCAGCTATCTTTGGGGCCTTTATCCCGGCAGGGTTCTATTACCTCGTGACCATGAATGATCCGGTTGCCAGTGCTGGCTGGGCTATCCCTATGGCAACCGATGTTACTTTCGCCGTTGCTGTTTTTTCAATTTTCGGATCCAAGTTACCTAATGGAAGTAAACAGTTCTTGTTGGCCTTTGCCATCATCGATGACCTATTGGCAATCCTGGTTATCGCTCTCTTCCTGCATTCTGATGTGACAATAGCTTTATTGGTAACGGGGTCTGCTGTGTTGGGTTTGCTAGTGCCAAGTAAAAATGTTCAACGACTACAAGATCTGATTCAACCATGGGTTTCTTTGATTGTCCTACCTGTCTATGCATTCACATCTTTATGTTTCGTCTTAAATGTTTCTATTTTGGAAGTGGCAACAAGTTTAGTTTTTGTTGCCGTTTTGTTGCGAGTGGTAGGCAAGAGTATTGGAATCACGTTAGGTGCTCACCTTGGTTCTTTAGTAGCGCCTAGCTCTGTGAAGATCACAGATGTTTTTAGAATCAGCGTTCTAGGTGGAATCGGTTTCACAGTTGCATTTTTTGTGAACGACATTGTTTTTAGTGGTAATGAAACTTTTCACATCGAAGCAATTGTTGGTAGTTTGTCAGCAGCAATTATTAGTGTTTGTTTAGCGGCATTCACACTAAAAGATAGAAAGTAATGAATTTTCAAAAAGAAGGTATCCAAGATAGAGCACGCGGTGCAATTCTTGGAACCGCGGTTGCGGATGCTCTTGGAGCCGGTTACGAATTCAAGCCACCGCTGGCAAAAGATATTCCAGTGGTATTTAAAAGCGGCGCGTTTGATTTAGGCGAATGGACCGACGATACGGCGATGATGATTTGTATTGCCAAAGCAGCTAGTAGATCTGATTTGAGTCAGTCTCTTGATGCTGTGGCTGAAGAATTTTATTCGTGGTATGCATCGCATCCAAAGGACATCGGAATTCAAACTAGATCAATTCTTGCTGACGTATCTAAGAATCCAACTGCCAAGAAAATGTTGGTCGCTTCAATTGAGTTTGTAGCTGAGAATGAGAGAGCGGCTGGCAATGGCTCGCTTATGAGAACTGCTGCTGTGGCGCTCCCATATTTGTCTAACCCTGAACTGCTAGGTCAGGTTGCCGATGCGGTGAGTTCCCTTACCCACTATGACCTAACCGCTCGTGAAGCGTGCACGATTTGGACTAAGGCCATCAGACATGCCATTTTGTTTGAGAACTTCGATGGAGTGCAATTAGCCATCAATGAGCTACCGGCTTTTAGGCAAACCTATTGGAACAATCTGCTTGACGAAGCTGAAGCTAGTGCTGAACCAAGTGAGTTCACTAAAAACGGTTGGGTGGTTCATGCCTTGCAGGCTGCCTATAAGGCGATAACCATGACGGCAACTAACACTCCTGAACATTTCGTGCTCGGGGTAGAAGCGGCTGTTCGGGTTGGCAATGACACAGACACCGTGGCCGCTATTGCCGGTGCACTCCTCGGCGCTAGATGGGGTTATTCTGCTATTCCAGCCAGTTGGCTGGAAATAGTCCATGGCTGGCCTGGCTTGAACGCCGCTGACTTAGTTGACCTAGCGGATGAAATTACCGAACCTATCTGGGGTTAGTCGGTAAACTCTCTTTGAATGAAGGGGTTTTTATGTCTGCCATTGAATTAGATTTCTGGATCTTTGTTGCTGTTTGTTTCCTAAGCTGGATTACTTCAGTCATTACCAAGGAATACTCTTGGGTTGACCGTATCTGGTCAGTTATCCCAATCGTTTATGTTTGGGTCTTTGCATACTATGAATCATTAGACAATCTGAGACTCGATCTGATGGCAGTGCTAGTCACTTTCTGGGGAGCTCGTCTGACGTTCAACTTTGCCCGCAAAGGTGGTTACGCACCGGGTGGTGAGGATTATCGTTGGGCTATCCTTCGTGAAAAGATGAACCCTGCCCTATATCAAATCTTCAACATTTTCTTCATTGTTATTTTTCAAAACGCTTTGCTTTTAGCAATAGCACTTCCAGCGAACCTTGCCCTCAACACCTCTCAAGAACTAAACCAGACAGACTTCCTTTTCGCTGGTGCTTTCCTTTTACTTCTAATCTTTGAGACAGTTGCAGATCAACAGCAATGGGAATTCCACTTGCTAAAGAAAGCTGGCAAGACCACTAAAGGTTTCCTGGACACGGGTTTGTTTTCTGTTTCTCGTCACCCAAATTTCTTTGCTGAACAAGCACAGTGGTGGGCGTTGGCCGGCTGGGGCATAGTCACCGCTAATGGTCATTTGGAATATCTAATCGGCGCTGTTGTGCTAACCGCATTGTTCCTAGGCTCGTCTCGTTTCACAGAGCAGATCTCAGCAGGGAAGTACACTGAATACAAGGATTATCAGCGCAGAGTGAGCATGATGATTCCTTGGTTTCCTAAGCGCTAAGAGAGAAAAACTATTCTAAGTAGCAACAAAGTAGCTAGATTCATAGCCAAGATCGCAGCGTTGGCTTTAGTTGTTGCTGGGGTGATTTTCATTGGAAGCGCTAACGCTGCTAAAAGAACCCAAGAGAATTCCGATAACTATTACCTTGTTCCTAGCGGCAGTTATCAGCAGATAGTCACCCATCTAGAGGCTCCTTGGGAATTACTTTTTCTTCCTGATGGTCAAGCACTGGTTGACGAGCGTGACACTGGAACAATTCTTCAGATTGGTTTAGATTTCAAGACAACTAAAGTTGCATTTACGAGAACCACGCCACCATGTGTTAAGTTCTGTGAAGGTGGAACTCTAGGAATGGCGTATGCGGCAGATCGCCCTAACGGGGATCTTTCGCTTTTTGTTTATTTGACGACAACAAAAGATAACCGAGTTATCAAATTTGACCTAAATAAAAACGGTAACACTTGGTCGCTAACTAATAGAAGAGATATTCTCACCGGAATTGATAGAAGCGGTAAATCAACAACTCACAACGGCGGTCGGTTAGCTATTGGTCCTGATGGCAAGCTTTGGATCTCAACCGGTGATTCAGGTATGAAGGCTGCCACTTCACAGAACTGGAATAGATTGGCTGGCTCTATTCTGAGGATGAATCTTGACGGATCCATCCCTTCAGATAACCCACATGGAACCTACGTTTGGGCTAAAGGCCTTAGAGATACTCAGGGCATGGCTTGGGATGATTACGGGAATATGTGGACCACAGAGTTTGGTCAAGACACCTGGGATGAACTAAACCTTATGCAAAAAGGCAAGAACTACGGTTGGCCTATCGCTGAAGGTAATTACAAGTTCGTTGAAACCTATTTACCACCTGGTAATCCAGGTTCAAACAATCAAGGAACATCAACAGTTCCAGCACCTAAACCGACCATCCCGTCGTTACCGGCTGAAACCAAAATCATGACTGATCCTAGGTATAGATACCCTGCTTTGACTTGGCACCCGCAAGACGCTGCCTGCAGTGGAATAACTTACGATCACAAGACTTTGATTTCCGCTTGTTTACGTGGAGGCAAGCTTTGGGTAATCCCAGTAGTGGGGGATAAGAAGCTTGGGAAACCAATGGCTTTCTTCACTGGTAAGTTCGGAAGAATCAGAAAAGCAACTATTGCGTCAGATGGCTGCCTTTGGATAATAACTTCAAACCGTGATGGTAGAGGTGGGTGGTCTTCAGGTGGAGGATCTTCATCTGATGATCGCATCATTCGAATAAGAATGAAGCGGGTTAGCTTCTAAAGTACTTAGTTAGTCTTTTTGCGAAGAGCTAAACCTATGACTAGAAGAATCACGCAAGCAAACAGGAAGCTCAAT
Organism: uncultured Micrococcales bacterium; assembly: GCA_903922825.1. Lineage (GTDB taxonomy): Bacteria > Actinomycetota > Actinomycetes > Actinomycetales > Microbacteriaceae > Rhodoluna. The sequence continues at coordinate 14,592 of CAIXVE010000004.1, forward strand.
CCAGCGAACACAGCGATATAGCCGCCAGAAACATCTGCAACCACTGATTCATTTCTAGATTCATTGAATAATTTCACCTTATCCAAGGTGTCTGTGATAGCTAGAAATCCATAGATTCCTAAAACTATTCCGATACCACCGGTAGCCAGACTGCTTTTAATCAATACATTCATAAGATCTCCAATTAGGTAGATAGTCGAATTCTAGTCCTGCTGCCTGAGAAAAGCCCTAGAGTCTTAGAACGCTATTTACCCTTTTCTAACCAGCCTATATTTCTTGATGGAAAAACCAATTATGGCCAAGATCACACCAATTAGAGCGGAACCCAGTGCGAACAGAGTTAAGAAGGCGAGCATCAGTGCATTGGTATTCGCACTATACAAGTTGTGATTAGTTGTTACAGAATAATAAATACCCGCTACAAAGAGCAAAGCCGCACTGCAGCCAATGCCCGAGCAGCCAAGACTCCATTTGAATAAACGTCGAGCTTCAACTCCTGACTTCATCCCACAGTTAGGGCAGTAGTAATCAAGGCCGGTTAGGTCAGAGGAACAGTTTTTACAAATCACCTTTACTTACTCTTCTTAACAAGTTTGTAGTTCTTCTTAGCCCTGCCGTTAAAGAAGGAAATAAGTCCCCTCAGAGCAAACAATGCCCCAATAATGGCAATGGGCACACCCAAGAAGACTGCACCTTTTAACCCGTTCTTTTCGCTGTCGTCAGGAGACAAGGTAATGGCTGTAACGACGATATAGATAATGACAAGGATCACTGTGCCGCAACCGAATCCGGAGAAGCGAAGGCTTTTTTTGAAGTCTTTTCTGGCTTCAACTCCAGTCTTTGACCCACAGTTAGGACAGAAAGTGTCTTCATTCTGTAGTTGCTCTGAACAAGCTTTACATTCCATTATTTCTTCCCCTTCTTAGTTAACTTGTAGTTTTTCGTTGAGAAGCCAACTAGGCCAATGATGAGACCTATCAGTGCAGAACATAGACCGAAGAATCCTATGAAACCAAGAATGATTCCAACGCCTCCCATGGTGTAAAGAAAGTCCTTATGTTGCGAAGCCCACACCGATAACCCCCAACCAATCAGAGCGCAGAGAACAGTGGCGCTGCAACCAATGCCTGAGCATCCAATACTCCATTTGAACAAGCGTCGAGCTTCAACTCCAGACTTCATCCCACAGTTAGGGCAGTGCTGATCTGTTGTGGTCAGAACCTGTTCACATCTTTTACATTGAATCACTTGATCCGCCTTTTCCCTGAGACCTTATTTTTGACCTACTGCTTAGTAAGCCGACCACGCCTAGAACCGATGCGATTATTAGCCCGAAAACTCCAAAACCAATCATCGTGAACCCATTACCAATAGCCTGGAGCGCTGATGTTTGATCTGTATCTGAAAATATCTCAACATGAGTGTTCAGAACTGTTGCGATTCCGCCAATAAACAAAATAAGAGAAAGCCCGCCAACTATTGCTGAAGCTTTTTGTGTGCCGTTCATAATTCCCCCCTAAGGATTTGGTCTTGTTCTCAGCCTATTCATTTTGGCCCAAATCAAAGGTAAAGATTTGGTCAATATTAGGCCTCATTCTAGGCGGAATAGGCATAGATCATGCCTGCCCAAGGCTAAGCACACTCCTAGTCTTACAGTGTTAGATTATTAACATGACAAATACATCAAACACTCTCAGCCGCCGTAAGGTAGGCCGATCCATAGCGCTTGAAGCCGGTAAGGCCCTCAACAAGGACAAGACTGTCTTCCTACTTCCAGTTCTATCTTTTTTCGCACACATCCTTGTAGGTATTGTCGCTCTCAGTGCCTGGATTCTGGCCATTCCTTTCATGGACACCAACCCAAACGGAACCACAATTGTTGATACTTCACTTGGAATCATTGTGGTGATGCTTTTTGCTTTCATCAACGTTGGAACCCAAGCAGCGGTAATGACTATGGCAAATGATGTCTTTGAAGGCAAGAACCCGAGTATTGCTTCGGGTATAGGAAATGTTTTCAAACACGTAACGACTCTCTCAACCTTCGCAGTATTAGAAGGAACAGTTGGTCTGCTATTGAGAGCACTACAGAACTCAGGTAGAGATAACGTCGTGATGAAAATTATAACTTCTGTAATTAGTTTTATCGCTGGTCTAGCTTGGGCGGTTGCGAGCTATTTTGCAATTCCGTTCATTATCTTCAACGGTGAAAAAACTTTTGAAGCAATCAAGAAAAGCGCAGCTCTGATCAAGAGCAAGTGGGGCGCTGCTCTTCGCGTCAACGTTGCCGTTGGTGCTTTGATTACTTTAGGGTTCCTGCTTTCAGTTGCAGGGTTTGTTGGTGGAATTTTCACACTAGCCAACTCAACAAACGCATCAGCAACTTCCAAGTTCGAGGTCTTCTCAGGCGTTGGATTGATTGGAATTTCAATCTTGCTGTTCATTTTGCTTTTGCTTATCAATTCAACTCTTATGGCTTACGTACGAGTGGCACTGTTTAGATATGCAACAGGTCAAGCGCTACCAGGTTTTGACACCAGTAACTTTGATCAAGCTTTCGTAACTTCTAAAGCTTCAAGATTCGGTTTCGGAAGAACCAGCTAACTTCTTTTCTGCTTAAGCAATACCAGGTCTGCCTTAGGGTTGACCTGGTATTGCACTTTAACCCCTATAGTGTTGTCGACAATCGAACTTAATATTCCATTGGTGAAAATGAACGAACCCACAATTGAACCATCCGTATTACTCACATCATATGTAGTTGTATTTCCGCTGACCGAACTGCTCACCTTGTCATAGAAGAAGGTTGAGCCACCATCGGTAGTGTCAAAGAATATGGTTGCTGTGAAGCCTCTGTCAGGCCCATTATTGCTCTCTTGAGAATTTGCAGCAGTGAAAGCGACTGCAGGGTCACCAAATTGATCCCAGCTGACACCCTGATTTGAAGTTGCATCAAAAATAGTGCCTGATTCCTGAGTTGAATCTGTGGTCGTCCAAGAAGATAGTTGGTTATAACTAGTTGTCATTTGGGTCATGATTTCTTCAAAGTTAGCAACAGTCAACTTGTCGTGAAGTTGGGTGCTTTCATAAAGAGCTATTGCCTGTTTCATCTCTTTGGTAATTGTCTCTTGGTCGTAACTCAGTGTTATACCTATCGAACATCCCGTTGGATAATAGAGGCAGACCTCCTCTGGATTGGTCTTGTTGTAGAGGTTATCTTGAATAGCTACGGATTGAACCAGATCATCTTTCACGACATAGTCAATCTTTGTCTCAACGGTTCCCATGGATCCAGTTGTGTCCTTGAGCTTAAGCTTCAACGTATATATGCCCTGATTCTCGGAGATCTCTGAACTTTCAACTTTGAAGGTTGTGGAAGCAAAGTCGACATCCGAGTTGACTGATGCTCTGGCAAAACTGAAGGCACTACGAAGCGATAGAACATCACCTGGTGTTTTTCTTGAGGTTTGCTTTAGAGATCCATCTGTATTGAATACTGCTGAATCAACGAAGAGAGGGTTGCTCGGAAACTGAACTTCAGTTACTGAAGTTCCGTCTGGAAGAGTGTCGGTGGCATAAACTCCCAGTGTGGCAGCCTGCTTATCGGTGTTATCAACGGCTTTGAGTAGTTTCGCGGCAGCGGAATTCAAGGAGCAGCTTGCAACTGCGGTTAAAAGAAAAGCTGAAATAAGCAGGGCAGATATCTTGCGCATTTTTTTAGTCTAACTACTTTGAAACAGCTCCTCCTTAGTCGTCGACTTAGTTGGTTTATGCAATCCGCACCTGGCTCGACTGAGTTTAGACTGGCGGAAAAATGGAAGATTGCTCACTTCTTCACTTTGGTCTGCTCTGAAACCATTTTGTAATAAAGTCCTTGCTTAGCCATGAGTTGCTTGTGTGAGCCCTGCTCAACGATTCTTCCTTTGCGAACAACAAAAATGACATCCGCTTGAACAACAGTTGAAAGTCGGTGAGCAATAGCAATAGTTGTTCGACCTGTGATCGCTGAATCTAAAGTTTCTTGAACTATGCGTTCGCTCATGGTGTCCATGGCGCTGGTTGCTTCATCCAGAATGACTACCGGTGGGTTCTTCAGTAATACTCTCGCAATGGCGATGCGCTGCTTCTCTCCACCAGAGAGGCGGTAACCACGTTCACCAACTAAAGTGTCATAACCTTTAGGGAAACTCATGATGGTCTCGTGGATGTTGGCAGCTTTAGCTGCTTTCTCTATTTCAGATTGTTTAGCTTTAGGTTTCGCGTAGGCGATGTTAGCTCTGATGGTGTCATAGAACAGATATGTTTCTTGGTTCACTATTCCGATGTTTGCCGTTAGGTCGGCATGGGTCAGATCTTTCACATCAACTCCACCAAAAGAAATAGTTCCTTCTGTTGTGTCATAGAACCTAGGAATCAAATAGACCATCGTAGTTTTTCCTGAACCTGAAGGTCCAACAAAAGCTGCATATTGGTTTGGTTCTATTTCAAAGCTAATGCCTTTAAGAGTCGGCTCTGCTTCATCACCGGACTCTGGATAAGCGAATGTCACGTTATCGAATCTGATCTTGCCCAAATCTTTCTTAGCAATCTTCTTAGGTCTCTCTGGGTCTTTGATTGCAGGGTTTAAATCTAGGTATTCAAAGATGCGAGCAAAAAGCGCTGAGGAGGTTTGCAAATCGAGTGCTATTTGCATTAGCCCCATCATGGGAAACATAAGTCTTGATTGTGCTGTTGTGAAAGCAACAACAGTTCCGGCGGTGAGTAATGCGTTGTTAGTGATTAGGTAACCGGCAACTAGATAGATCACTGCTGGAATAGAGGATAGGAATATCTGAACCATGGTGAAGAAACCCTGACCACTCATGGTTTGTCTAACTTGAAGGTTTATCTGGTTTTGATTCTCATTTGCGTAGCGATTAACTTCCTCTTGAGCTCTTCCAAAGGATTTAGCTAGCAGGATTCCGCTCACTCCAAGAGCTTCCTGGGTGATAGCAGACATTTCACTCAAGGATTCTTGAGTCTTAGCGGCAATCTTGCCCCTTAGTCGTCCAACTTTTCTTTGCAGGAGAACCATAAGCGGTAGCAAGATCATGGCAACTATGGTCAGCTGCCAACTCAGAATCAGCATGGCAACAATGGCAGCCAGCACTGTTACCGAGTTACCAACAACTGTTGAAACAGTATTGCTGAGCACACTGGCAACGCCACCGACATCATTTTGCAATCTGGATTGAATAACACCGGTCTTGGTTTTGGTGAAGAATGCTAGTTCCATTGATTGCAGGTGGTCAAACAGTTTCACTCTGAGAGCACCCATAACCTTATTGCCAACCCTGGAAGTCAGATAGGTCTGAGCGATACCTAAAAGACCATTAACGACATAGATGCCAATCATGATCCAAACAATGGTGGTTAGAAGACCAATGTCAGGTGAACCGTGAGTAGGGAATAGCCCCTGGTTGAAGGCTTCTTGGATAAGCAGTGGCGGAATGATGCTCAAGCTAGCGCTAATCAAGATGAGCCCGATGGTCAGCCCCAGTGGTCCTTTGTGTGGCTTGAAGAGCTCGGCTATGCGTTTACCAAGATTAGGGATTTTAGGTGCGTCTGCGTTTTTAGCTCTAAGGGTGTCAACGTCGCCACCAAATCGACCCATAGGGCCACCATGCATGCTCATGGTCTCAAGTCTATGGGGCTAGTATTCACCCTTGACCACGAAGAAGGAGCCTCTGATTTCACCAGCAAGCTTGGACTTCTGTCGTGCGAATTTGAATTTGGTAGCCAGCTCCTCTGGAACATCCATACCCATAGACAACTTGAACCCAACAGCACGCTTCTTAGGGTCGACTAGGTTATAGAGAACGTTGATAGATAGTCCACTTTGATAGAACACATAAGTCCAACGAACATCACCAACGATAAGTTCAACAGCTTCAAGTGGCTTGGACTTGATTTTGATGTCACGCTCTAAAAGAACTTTGTGAACATAAGCGATCAGGTCTTTGGCTTCTTTAGCTGGAAGCGTTGCAAAGTCCAGATCGTAGTGATTCTTGAAATACCTCGCTTCGTTAGCTCTAAGCCCGGCAAGAGCCTCAGCAACAGGGGACGAGGTTAGACCTTTAGTGGACACTTCTTTGAAATCAACAATTTTGGCAGGCATTACTCAAGACTAGTGGAATTGAGTTTTTCATCCTCGTGAGAAAACGACATTATTGCTTCCATAACAGATGCACTTAATCAGGCCATTCCGCCTTTCTAGTTTCATCCCAGTCTGCAGGCCATAGGCCAGTTCCAATTGCAATCAGCCGTTGTAGAGCCTCGAGTCGATTCCGGGAGAATTCCTCATATTTTGAGTTTGTAACTTTCATTCCATCTTCAATTACCATTTTCAACAGAGCGGTTCTGTCGTCTCTTTGGTCAGGCCAAAGCATCGCTGCTTTACTTAAGCAGGCTAATAGTTCATCACTTTCTATGATTATGTGAATTTTAGGTGTTATTGGCATGCCAGAACAGTAACACTAAAAAGAAAAAAGCAATACTACTTAAGTTCGCGCAACCAGGCACTAGAGGTTCTACCTGCTTTACGCATACGTTCTAGTCTTAGGGCCAACCAGACCATCACACCAGCGATTAGAAGTAGTAGAACCCAGAGGAACCACTGATCTTTCTGTGTTTGCTTGAATCCATATGGAAGTGCTGTTAGTAAAACACCAATTAAACCTGGATAGAACAGACCAGCAACTTCTCTCATGGTTCCAAGCACCAGCATGGTTAGCGCAACGACCAGAACTATTCCAAATCTCCACCAGTCCATAGGTGCAAGTTCTGGTTTAGCCAAAGCAACAAGAGCGTTGAATAGTGCTGGAGCTAAAGTAATGGTGATTGGAATACCTAAGAACAGTCTTGAAGTTCCGGTGATCTTTCCACCTAAGCGACCTATTGCAAGTACCGCGAAGATCAAAATACCAACTGCCATAGCAGTGTTCTGAATCTGCCAAGCACTTCCCAAACCATCGCTCTGTGAAGCAACGGCAGGAACAACTAGCAAAGCAAGGCCAGCAATACCCATAGAAGCATTAGCTAGGTTTCCTCTGCGAAGACCAAGCGTGAGAAGAGTAATTGAAACCACAAGAGCGATAACTTCACGTGCAATTTGATCTGCACCTAGATGAGTGAAGGTCACACCCCATGCGGTGTATGTGAAGAAGGTTGATGGTAGGAGCGCAACACCGATAGGCAAACCCCAACTGAATAGGGTTGTCTTTAGTTTCAAGTGTTTCAGAGCAACTTGGTGAACGCCAATAATAGCTAGAGCTGCAAGCAGTGAGTAGATTTCTGGACCGTTAAAGTCAATCCAGTTCTCGGTAATTGTGTATGCGGAAGCTAGAGCAAAACCTACTGCTGCAGCGTAGCTAGTAAATATCCAACCTTGAACCGGGTTCTTTCTAAGCCTGAATAGAGCGAAGCCTGTTATCAGGGCTGTTCCAAGAACTTCTCTCAAGTTTGCATTTAGACCGTTATCAGGTCCAATCAGGGCATACACAAGTGAAAGCGCTGCTGAACCTAATACAGGAACATCCACTAAAAGTACTGACTTGAATTTCTCAACAGCATTACCTGAAAGCAAAGCTGAAACAATCAGGGCAAGTGAAATGATCAAGCTATAGAACTCAGGAACAAAGTCGAAGTTCATTTGTAACTGAAGTAGATAGCCAGCTAAGCCTGCAGCGACCAGGTTGCTAACAAAGAACACTCCAACCAAGGCTAGGTTGAGTGACTTAGTGTTCTTCAATCTGGTGAAGATAGAAAGCAATACAAGCGCAACAGCTAAGTATGAGCGGCTATCTAGTTCTCTATAGATGGAAACATAGGCAACCGTAGTGATAACCCCGAACGCAGCGTAGCTAACTGAAAGCCAACTTAGAATGTCTTTTGCTCCAGATGAGAACTTCTTTGACTTCGAAAGAAGCAACGTAATAGTTGATAGAACTGCAAGCAAAAGTAGAACTAGGAATGCATCTTTTCCAGAGGCTACCTGAATATCTGTCCAGGTGTTCCACTGTGCCGCTAATCCGAATAGTAATGATCCACAGATGCCCAAAAGAACAGTCCTGAATCTTGTTGAGGCAGAAGCATCTGTTCTCTTAGTGAGCATCAGGTAGTGAATGTAGGTCAGTAAAGCTATAGAAAGGAACTGAACAGCACTGACAGTTACTAGCCATTTAGCTTGAACTCCCCACATGTTTATAAAGAAAGCCCCAATCATCAATAGATAACCTGCGTGCAGTTTGAGGGCTTGTTTCTCTATGGCACCGATGCTGTAGTTCAAGACAACTAGACCAGCAACAACAGCTGTGTAAAAGAGCCTTGGACTGTTGATTAGATCAAACGATGAAAGGGTAGTAGCAACAACAACGACGCTTAGTAATTGACCTAAATAGTGTTGAGCCACCAAGAACTTTTTGGCTGCAACCAAGACTCGACTCAAGAAGAAGCCAACAGCAGAGTAGACAATAAAAGCAAAGGAGAGACCTAGAAGTAGATTTGCATCGCGATCAGTTTCTGAGAAGTTTGGAACTGAGACAAGTAAACCTAAACCTGCTGAGGCGACTGTTGCGATCCAAGCTTCAGGAGATAGATCCATCTGATCTTTTTTAGCTTGAAGGAAATGTCTCAAGATAACTAAGGCATAAGGCGTTAGTAGAACCAGTAGACCAATAAACGCATAGCTCACAGAAGTTGAAGCAATATCGGTTGTTGCTTTGAAGTTGGCGAACAGAGCAATAGCACCTATTGAACCTAAGGCAACGCTCACTCCAGAGTTGGTGTAGACAGCAAAGCGCTTATCCAGAATAGAGACAACAACAGCAAGTCCAATAGTGAACCAAGCCAGAATGTCAATTGGAGGGTTGTTGAAGTTATTGCGGAAGACCGAGATCATCCAGAGTGCTGCAGAAAGGTAACCAGTTATGGTAATTAGCAGTGCAGAAGGTTGAAGCTTTTTGAAAGTTCCGCTGGCCAACGCTTGAGCCATGATAACCACCAGAGTCAGAACAGCAGCTAACCAGCCTGAAGAGTAATCTAAGACGAAACTTAGAAGAGATAAAGCTAGGGAAATGTA
>CAIXVE010000005.1 GCA_903922825.1 uncultured Micrococcales bacterium
GTTGATAAAACTAATTTTGGTTGCCAAGAATGCATTCGCTGCAGACTTCACTAGTTCCGCAGTTGGAATATCAGTCACGATAAAAGGAACGCCACTGCTAACCATCGGTGCAAACACTTCACGAAGTTTCTCTTCCGCTAAAGCTGAATTGACTCCAACCACCAGACGATCTGGGTGCAGCGAATCTTCTAAAGCTGTTCCTTCTCTTAGGAATTCAGGGTTCCAAGCCAGGTTTGCTTCGAAGCCAGTCAGTTCATTTAGCCTGCTATTTAGCGACGCTGCTGTTCCAACCGGAACGGTTGACTTACCAACCACCAATGCATCCTTAGCTAGATGCGGTGCTAGATCGGTAATCGCTGAGAAAAGATACGACGTGTCGGCTGCCATTGAACCTTTGGTCTGTGGCGTTCCAACACATATGAAATGTAGTTCTGCATCCGAAGTATTCTCGTCGTGACCAGATTGAAAAGTTAACCTGCCTGACGCGAGAGCTTCAACAAGTGCTTCATCCAAACCAGGTTCAAAGAAACCTGCTTTGCCTGTTCGCAAAGAATCTATTTTGGCTGGGTTTGACTCGATACCAATAACATGGTGTCCAACTTTAGCCATCGCAACTGCATGCGTAGCACCTAAATATCCCAAACCAATGACTGTAATCTTCATTGGTCAAGTCTATCTTTGGGCCGTTACTTAGTTACGTGTAAGAGCAATTCGTTGGTGGTAACTATGCCTGTTGGGGTCTGAATTTCGGCTCGATAGACGATGTCGCCCACAATTGAGGGGTGAACCCTAAAAACTACGGTGTTGTCTGGCTTAGTCGCGGTGTATTTTTTGATGACCTGCCAGCTGCCATTTGCTCGACCTTCAAGTTGCAAAGGATACTTAGCTCCTGTTTTATCGCTCAATTTTAATCTCACAGCAATCTCAACTCGGTCATTAACTTTACGAGTATCAGAGTGGTTGTTATACAACGCAATGGTTGCGCTCGAAGATGAAGACGATCCACCAGAAAATAGACCTGGGAATACCATCAGTGCTGTGCCAATAACTGCGACCGTTGCAATAGCTATAACAGCCCAAGTGCCACCACTTATTTTTTTAACTGGTTTCATTTATTCATTCTCTGCTCTAAAGACATGCACAATTGCATTCGCGTGACCCCTGCCCCATGCCATGTTCGTTCTTTAGGAAGGCAACCTGCGCCATGTGCTTTTCACCTTTAACTTTTTTTAATTCTTTCATCCAAAAGCTAATCGGTTTTCCATACTTAGCTTCAATTGAAGGAAAATAACTTTTAGGTCCTGTAACTTTTTCTGCCATAACTAAAGAATACTCTCGTCTCCAGCCTTCACAAATGCAGCTACACACTCATCAATATCTTCAAAACTATGAGCGGCGGATAGCTGAACCCTGATGCGCGCCTTCTCTTTTGGAACTACAGGAAAACTAAAAGCAGTCACATAAACCCCAAGTTCAAACATCCTTGTTGCAATTTTTGCCGCTAACTTTGCATCACCAAACATCACCGGGATAATAGGATGTTCCCCATCCAAAAGATCAAACCCTGCCTCAGTCATCAACGTTCTAAACCGATGCGCATTTGCATAAAGTTTCTCTCTAAGGCGAACACCTTCAATCGGATCTGCTGCAATTCTTATAGCCTGCAGAGATCCAGCAACAATCGCGGGTGCTAGCGAATTGCTAAACAGATACGGCCTTGATTTTTGTCGGAGATACTCAACAATTTCTTTACGCCCTGAGACATAACCACCAGCTGCTCCACCGAGGGCTTTACCGAAAGTTCCGGTATAGATATCTACCAGGTGACTCACTCCCGCTAATTCAGGAGTTCCTTTTCCACCCGCACCAACTAACCCAACAGCGTGTGAGTCATCAACCATCACTACCGCTTGGTATTTAGCTGCCAGCTCACAGATCTCTTGAAGTGGAGCCAGATAACCGTCCATAGAGAAAACGCCATCGGTTACGATAACCCGATTTCGTGCA
>CAIXVE010000006.1 GCA_903922825.1 uncultured Micrococcales bacterium
ACGAATAACGACAAAGTCGTCTTCGCCACCGACAGGAACACCTTCGATAACAACGTTTTCAATCTGCCAAATGATTTTTTGTAATTCGGCTTCCTTTTCAGAAGACAAGGTTTCTGCCTGCTTCACTGATGAGGCCAATTCTTGGCTTTCAGCGATAAGCGCTGGTCGCTCTTCTTTAGAGGCAGAGGCGACTAGCTTCGATTTAGCATTCTGAGCTGCTCTTAGGTTCTCGAACTCTGCAAGGGCTTTACGCCAAGCTAGATCAGCAGCGACAGCATGGTCAACCAGTTCAACACTGGCTCCACGAGCAAGCTGGCTAGCCTTAATGGCTTCTGGGTTTTCCCTAAGCAGGTTGGCGTCAATCATGGTTAAAGGTTACCTTTAGCGACCCTTGCGCAGCTGTTTAAGCCAGTTTTCTGCGGTATCAAACTCTTTGTTTGAGTTGTTGCCGTTGTGTTCACTCTTCCCTTTATCGGCTCTTGGGTATGAGCCTAAGAAGATGATGTTTGGGCTGAATCTGTGAAGACCTTTGAGTGCTTCCGCAATAGCTTCATCGTCGATGTGGCCTTGAGCATCAATGTTAAATCTGTAACGACCCAGTTGATCACCCACTGGCCTTGATTCAATTCTGCTTAGGTTCACTCCACGAGCTGCGAACTGTTCCAACATTTCCAATAGAGCACCTGGTCGATCTTCAGGCAGTTCAACAATGATTGAAGTCTTATCTTTGCCGGAGCGTTTAGTTGGGGTGTCAGCCAAACCGATTTCAATGAATCTAGTTTGAGCATTCTTGTTATCCCCGATGTTTTTAGCTAAGACCGTTAGCTTGTAGTGATCGGTGATGCTGTTTGCAGCAATAGCAGCATCGGCAATTGAGTTCTTTTCAAGCAACGCAACTGCTGCTTGGGCAGTTGAGGTTGCTGGAATGTGAGAATGGTTAGGAAGTTTTTCTTGCAACCAACCTCGACATTGTGCGTAGGCAGTTGGATGCGTTGAAACAATTTTGACATCACTTAACTTGGTTCCAGGTTTTGCTACCAGATTGAAAGTGACAGGAACTAAATATTCACCGTAGATGCGTATGCCTTTAGTATTTGCAAGGGCATCAAGTGTTGCTGACACTCCACCTTCAATAGAGTTCTCAACCGGAATGATTGCTCTGAAAGCTTTCTTAGAAACAACTGCATCAATTGCTTCTTGGACTGTTGAAACTGGCAGTTTATTGGCATTCTTAGCATCTTTAACTTGGGCCAAGGCAAGCTCGGTGAAGGTACCAACCGGACCTAAGAATGCGTAAGTGTTTTTGCTTGCCATAAATAAAGGGTAGTGGAGTTCTTAGTAGTTTGGTGCGGGTGGAAGTTTGAAGTATTTCTCTAAGACATGAATGTTTTTCTTTTTCATCTTGGTTGCTAAAAACACACCTACGTATCTCATGTGCCAAGGTTCATATTGGTAACCGGTCATAGGGGTAGAGCCTTGAGGATAGCGGATTATGAAACCATATTTATATGCGTTTTTTGCTAACCAAATGCCCGCTTTGGTTTGACCAAAACACACTCTGATCCGACATCCCTGGCCCCGAGCCGAAACATCCATGGCCAAACCAGTTTGGTGTTCAGAGAATCCGGGCCTGGCAGCGACTGCTTCGCCCTTTTTTAGACCATAGCTCTTGACCATTTTGTCGTGAACGGCAACTTGCTCAGAATATGAACGGTAAGCGCTTTGTATCAGTAGTATGCCCTTTCCGGCTCCATGCATAGCCTCAGCTAGCTTGATCGAAGCAATAGCTGCTTCTCTGCGGAGTTTTCGGCCATACGGATTAAAGGAAAGTCCTGGTGATTTAGGTGCAACGAGGTTAGCTGGCTTGTAGTTAATAGGATTTAGTGGCCTTTGCTTGTTCACCACAATCCAAAGTGAGTCGGCTGTGGATATCGTTCGCTTGGTGGGTTGATTGGCCTGGGCGGGTGTAAAATTAGTTACCGAGGGAAATAAAACGCATAGGCACAGTATTAGAGTCCCTAAAGATTTCAAAGTTTTATTTCCAGGCATTTATTAAGTCTAACTTTCATATAAGAGAAAAGAGGATGCTTTGGCGCGTGCAGACCGCAAAGCAGCAGCAGCTGAATCGGCTAAGACCGGTGTAATGACTCACAGACAGATCATGTTTGTGTTATTCGGATTGATGTCAGGTATGTTCCTATCCGCTCTAGATCAGAGCGTTGTTGGAACTGCTATGAGAACAATCGCAGATGATCTTCACGGATTATCTGCCCAAGCATGGGTTACCACTGCTTACCTAATCACTTCAACAATCGCGACACCTATATATGGAAAGCTAGGCGACATCTTCGGACGTCGTTACCTTTTCATAACAGCCATCTCAATCTTCATTCTTGGTTCTGTGATTTCAGCTTTCGCAACAACGATGTATGAGTTAGCTGCTTATCGTGCAATCCAAGGTATTGGTGCTGGTGGTTTGTTTGCACTAGCGCTAACCATCTTGGCTGACATTGTTCCACCTAAGGATCGCGCCCGTTACCAAGGTATGTTCCTTGCCGTATTTGGAACTTCATCAGTTCTTGGGCCACTTATCGGTGGACTTCTTGCAGGTATGGATAGCTTCCTAGGTATTACCGGATGGCGTTGGATCTTCTTGATGAACCTTCCGTTAGGCGCAATGGCACTAGTGATGGTTGTTTCATTCCTTCACTTACCTCACCACGAACACAAGACTAAGCGCATTGACTGGTGGGGTGTTCTCACAATCATCGTTGGTGTTGTTCCTTTGCTAATCGTTGCAGAGCAGGGTCGCGACTGGGGTTGGACATCAACTAACTCAATCACCGCATACATTGTTGGGGGTCTAGGGATTGCAGCATTCATCTATGTTGAAAACATCATGAAAGCAGATGCACTACTTCCACTTCACCTGTTCAAATCAAGAACCTTCACCTTGACCACCCTTCTAGGTGTAATCATCGGTGTTGGAATGTTCGGTGGAATGATTTCACTTCCGCTGGTATTGCAAATTGTTTATGGTGCAACTCCAACTGAAGCTGGTTACCTAATGATCCCTATGGTTATGGGTCTGATGGTTTCATCTATTGTTAGCGGTCGCATTACTTCAAAAACTGGTAAGTACAAGATCTTCATGGTGCTTGGAACAGCTTTGATGGCGATCTCATACTTCTACCTTTCAACACTCAACTACACCTGGCCGGTATGGCAGATTTCAGTTGGAATGGTTTTGATGGGTCTAGGTCTAGGACAGATGATGCAAACACTAACTATTGCTTCACAGAACGCTGTGTCAGCAAAAGACATCGGTGTTGCAACCTCATCAGCCACCTTCTTTAGACAAATGGGTGGAACTCTAGGAGTTGCAGTATTCCTATCTATCTTGTTCAACACCCTTGCAGATAAAGGTCCTCAGATGGGTAAGCAGATTGCTGCTGCCATCATGAAGAACCCTGCGCTATTGCAGGACCCAAGAAACTCTGCATTCAAGCCTGGCGCAAACCTTGGTGACATGATCAAGACCGACTCATCGTTCTTGAAGACAGCAAGCCCAGAGTTAGCTAACCCAATCAAGGATGCTTTTGCTCAGTCAGCGACCACCGTTTTTGTGGTGGCTACCTTGGTTGTCGTTCTTGCTTTCGCTATCTCACTGTTCATCAAAGAAATTGCTCTTCGTCAGAAGTCTGGTTTCCAGGAACGTGCTGAGGACGCTGCAGCAAGCATGCACTAAAGCTAGTAAAGATAAAGGCCTCAGGTTCACTCCTGAGGCCTTATTCTTTTAATACACGGGAGTTCGGATGACCGAGCTGAGAAGAAGCTACTGCCTAAAACCGTCAAACCTGATCTGGGTAATGCCAGCGTAGGAAGGAATCCATGAAACGTTTTGTTGTCGCTTTAACTCTTTTTGCATTTGCCCTAACGGGCTGCACTCAAACCGCTCAACCAAAAGTCGTCACTTTGGTGGCTCATGACTCTTTTGCGATTAGCAGTGCGCTAATCAAGAAATTCGAAAACGAGTCCGGCTACAAACTAAAAATTGTTCGTGCCGGTGATGTTGGTGCTCTCACATCAAAGTTGGTACTCACTAAGGATGCCCCTATCGGTGATTTGGTTTATGGGATAGATAACACCTTTGCCCCAGTTGCTTTAAAGAACAACGTTCTTGCAGGTGAGATAACACCGATTGATTATGCGGATGTTTGTTTCAATGTTGATCTTGCATATTTCAAATCACATAATCTTGTAATTCCAAAACACTGGAAAGATTTAGTTCAGCCAAAATACAAAAACCTAACGGTTATAGAGAACCCAAATACCTCATCAACTGGTTTGGCTTTCCTAGCGCTAACCGAGGCCTATTTCAAAAACCCCGCATCAGATATTCCACCAAATCTAAACTGGTGGCTCGCATTTAGAGATAACGGAGTGAAAGTTGCTGCTGGTTGGGAAGATGCCTATTACACATACTTCTCAGGTGCTGCCGGTCACGGTAAATATCCAATCGTGCTTTCCTACTCATCTTCACCAGCAGATGAAATAGGCGCTGACGGTCTTTCAAGAACAGCATCTCTAAGCACCGACTGTTTCAGACAAACTGAATATGCGGCTGTTCTAAGCAATGCAAGTAATCCAGCTGGAGCACAAGCTCTAATCAAATTCTTTGAAGATAAGGACTTCCAGAAAGCGTTGCCTAGGAGCATGTATGTTTATCCAATCGATCCGAGTGTGACTATTCCTAAGTCGTGGCTTCTATTTGGTTCTCCTGCAACTACTGTTCTAGGCGGCGATTTAGATATCGCCAACAAGCGTGAACAGTGGTTATCTGATTTCAATTGGGTATTTGAAGTTGCGCCTTAACCGCAAGTTCCTCTGGCTAATCCCACTAATTTTTATTGGGCTTGCCTTTTACTACCCCGTAATCGCAGTTCTTGATCTTGGGGTTGGTTCCCACTTTCTCTCAACTAACCCAAGTGAAATTGGGGTTTGGCCGGTTCTTTGGTTCACGGCTTGGCAAGCATTGCTATCGACAGCCATCTGTTTAGTGCTTGGTATACCCGGAGCATATGTTCTATACCGAAAGAGCTTTCCTGGGGCCAACCTAATCAGGGCACTGATTACGGTCCCCTTCATGCTCCCCAGTCTGGTTGTTGCTATTGCGATAACCGAGTTCGGGAACCTTGTTGGTGGATTATCCCCGATAACTGCAATCATTCTGGCTAACGTCTTTGCTAACTATTCGGTTGTGGTTAGAACAGTTGGATCACAGTGGCAGAACCTGAATCACCAGGCTGATGAAGAGGCAGAGCTTGCCGGTGCAGGAAGATTCCTAACCGCATACAAACTCATCCTCCCGCAGTTACGAAGCTCAATCAGATCCTCGTCTGCACTTATCGTTTTGTATTGCGCTAGTAGCTATGGATTGGTGCTCTCACTAGGTGGCGGGAAGGTGAATACTTTAGAAACCGCCATAAGCATTTCGGTTCTGCAGCGACTTGACCTGCAACATGGTTCAGCTTTAGCAATACTTCAAATCTTGTTCTCGGTTGCAGCATTCACTGCCAGCAGATGGGGGGGAACTAACCCTCTGAGTTTCGAGCCAGAGCATGGCAGAGCCATTCGCATAGATAAAAGAGACTGGCCAGCCGCTGTTTTCACTTTTCTTGTAATTTGCATTCTGTTGGTGCTGCCTATGCTTCTGGTTTTCGGGAGAGCATTTGTTTCTGAAGCTGGCTTAACTCTAAATAGCTTTCTTTCATTAGATAGCCATGGTTTTCGTGATCTACTGAACATCACTTTCACAGAAGCCGCTTTCAATTCACTCAGGAACCTGACAATAGCAACGATTATTGCAATGCTGATTGGTGGTTTAGTTAGCTATCTTCTAGCTGAACGGTCAAGGGATGTGACGAGGATTGTTAGGAAAACTGATCCTGTTGAGATATTTCTTGATGCAGTGTTCCTGATGCCTATCGGGGTGTCGTCTGTTGTTATTGGTTTAGGTTATTTGATCTCACTGAGTTGGCTTCGGTCATCTTGGTTTGTCCTACCTCTAGTTCAAGCTGTAATAGCAATACCTATGGTGATAAGAGTTATTTATCCAGCATTGCTTTCGATAGATGATTCCCCTAGAGAACAAGCAATGACTGATGGGGCTAAAGCTAGGCAGGTTTTCTTCCAAATAGATTTAAAGATAATTAGACCTGCAGTTAAGACTGCAGTGGCTTTCACCGCTCTGGTCTCTCTTGGTGAATTTGGTGCAGCTAGTTTGCTTAGCTATGGGGATCAGTCAACTGTGCCAATGTTGTTGTTCCAACTAATAGCAAGGCCTGGTGAACAGAACTATGGAATGGCGTTAGCTGTTTCGGCAATTCTTGCCTTCGTCACAACGCTGATAGTTATGTTGGTTAGCTTTGAAAGAAAATCATTCAAAGGTAACAGGTAGTGAACTGAAGCGCTCTTTCATAACTGATATGGCTTCGGGATTCTGATCTACCAAAATGAAACTTCTACCTAGTTCTGATGCTGCGGCACCTGTTGTTCCACTACCGGCAAAGAAATCTAAAACGACATCGCCTTCTTGCGAGCTTGCTTGAATAATTCTTCGAAGCACACCTAATGGTTTCTGCGTTGGATAGCCAGTCTTTTCATTTCCCGTGGGGGATACGATGGTGTGCCACCAAACATCGGTAGGAAGTTTTCCTCTTTCAACTTTCTCTGGTGTTACTAAACCAGGTGCCATATAGGGTTCACGATCAACAGTTTCATTGTTGAAGAAATATTTAGTTGGATCTTTCACATAAACCAAGATTGTGTCGTGCTTAGCTGGCCAGCGTGATTTAGCCTTACCTCCGTAGTCATAAGCCCAGATGATTTCATTTAGGAAGCACTCCCTGCCAAACAAGGCATCTAGTAGCACTTTTGCGTAGTGCGCTTCCCGGTAATCAAGGTGAACGTAAAGAGTTCCGGTTTCTTTGAGGATGCGCCAAGCTTGCTCAAGTCTTGGTTCTAGGAAGCCCCAATAGTCTGCGAACTCATCGTCATAGCTCAAAATAGTTTCTTTGACGATTTCGTAGCGTTGACCTTTGAATCCCATCCGGTTTCCGGTCTCAGTTCTAGTGGTACTAGAAGTGCCTCTGGTTTGGGTTCTGCCAGTATTAAAAGGTGGATCAACATAAATCAATTGAACGCTTTGCTCAGGCATAGACTTCAAAGCAGATAGGTTATCGCCTTGAATGACCTTAAAGTTCAATTTGTTGTTCACAGAAAGAGATTAACATCATGGAACCGCATGTTTTACACAATTCTGATTTGAATCGGTATGAGATTTGGTTGGGCGAAGAGAAGATAGGTCACGCCGACTACCAGGACATAGATGGGGAATTACATTTCACTCACACCGAGGTTGACCCAGCTCATCAGGGAAAGAACTATGCAGCAATCTTGATGCGCGAAGCTTTCAAAGATATTCAAGATAATGGTTTGGGTAAAGTGTGGCCAGTGTGCCCCTATGTTGTTACCTATATGAAAAGACACCCAGAGACCCAGGTCCTTCTAGCTAGGGAACTTAACTAAGCGACGTTAGCTTTGATGAAGTTAAGCAGATCCTTAATAACCTCATCTTTATTAATCTCGTTATACATCTCGTGGCGACCCTCGTGATAAATAATTGCTGTCACGTTATCTAGACCACACTTGTTTCTATATGTGTTAGCCAACATCTCATTACCTTTAGTGCCACCGATAGGGTCATCAGACCCAGCCTGGATTAGTAATGGGAGATCTTCTCTGATTCCCTTTTTAGGTGTGAAGAATAATTGCAAGCCGTTAGGGATACCGAATACTTTCGCAGCTGCTGCATAGAAGGTGAATTTATCCGCAACAAAGTCTTTACCAACCTGAGGGTCTCTTGATAGCCACTCGTAACCAGTGGCACCTGGTTCTTTATCCCACTTTTTATTAAATGCACCCGCACCAAGAACACCTGGAACCAAAAGTGACGAACCGGAAAGAATAACTGCTTCGTATTCATTTGAATACTCATTCACAAGTTTCTGGGCAATAAATGATCCATAGCTGTGACCTAAAAGAACAACAGGAAGACCTGGGTTCTCTGCCTTAATCAAATTTGTGAATTCATGAACCTGTTCAAATGCAGCTTTGATTCCACCTGGCCCTAGATTACCCATGGTCTTGGTTTGACCAGTTGAAACCTGATTTGTTCCGGTAACACCGTGACCACGATGGTCATCTGCGTAAACGCTATAGCCGCTCTCATTAAGTGCTGCAGCAACATGGTCGTATCTTCTTGCATGGTCCCCTAGACCGTGTGAGATTTGGATGATGGCTTTAGGTTTTTCAACCGGCCAAACATAAAAAGTAATCTCCACGCCGTGAGCATCTGCAAAGGTTCTGGTGAACGGTAGGTCAGTCATGGATTTACCTTACTTCAGTTAAGGATGTTTATCAGTTCGGATTGCAATGCTCCGAATCGATGTTGCGTAATTGAGATGGACTGTTCACGGTAGAAAGCCAAAAGGGTTGCTCTTCCTGATTTTGTAATTGGACTCTCAATCACAAATAAGTCTGGGTTTGCTTGCAGAGACTCAATCAGTGGCTCCTTAGCCCCAACCAAAATCAGCTTGGTTCCGGGTTTGATTTGGACCATGGAGTTGATGAACATTTGCTCAGTTTCAACTTTGAATCTGGTCCAGCCTTTACCAACTAAGAGCTGCAGGTGCTCATCGGATAAGCCATGCGTGGATTGGAAGCCTGGGTCTATGGACAGGCTTGATCCTCGACTCGAAGCAACAACCAATCTGACTAAATCTGCCTTGGTTGCGCTCTGGCTAACTCGAATAATGATTTTGTGCTCATCTGGTAGATATCGGTGATAGTTACCTTCCACTTCCAGATCACCAGCATCCAGATGATCAGGGGCGTAGAGACTCTTCCTCCAATACTGGTCACTTCTGATGGCTTGATTGATCCAGTCACGTTTGTCTGGTTCAACTTGACTAAGTGAATCTTGCCAACGGTCAAGATTTTGTAATTCACTTTCTAAAGTGGACTCTTCTGAATCTTCGAAGTGCCCGAACTGCAAAAGATAGTTTCTTCCACCAGCTTTTAGACCTAGACCAACTGAAGATCGCTTGAACCCGCCAAAGGGTTGCCTTTCAACTATCGCACCAGTGATTCCCCTATTCACATAGAGATTTCCTGCATCAACGTTTTCCAACCAGGTAGTTATCTCTGAAGTGTTTAGTGAATGAAGGCCCGCGGTCAATCCAAACTCTGTTCCGTTTTGAATCTCCAATGCCTGATTTAGATCTTTAGCTTGAATTAGACCGAGGACCGGACCAAATACTTCTGTTAGGTGGAAGAAAGAACCTGGCTGCACACCTATCTTTATGCCTGGTCGCCACAGCCTTCCAGAATTATCGAGTTGCTTCGGTTCTAGTAACCAACTCTCGCCTTTATCTAGCTGAGTTAATGCTCTGAGTAACTTTGGGCTAGGTGATTCAATCAAAGGACCGACGGTTGCATCTGATTGTGAACCGAAGCCAACTTTCATTGAGTCAACTGCATCAACAAGTTGCTTTAGGAATTGTTTGTTTGAATAAACAGAACCAATCAAAATGCCTAGGCTTGCCGCTGAACATTTTTGACCAGCGTGACCGAAAGCACTCTTTGCTAAATCTGCCGCTGCTAGATCTAGATCCGCAAAAGGAGAAATAACGATTGCATTCTTACCGCTTGTCTCGGCGAACAACTTCATGCGTGAGCGGTAGTTCTTAAACAACTGTGCTGTTTCGAAAGCTCCAGTGAGAATGACGGAGTCAACATCTTGATGACCAACCAGTTGAAGTCCAAGTTCGTTATCCGGAACCAAAGCAATCTGCAAAACAGCTCTAGGGATACCCGAACGCCATAGAGTTTCAACCATTGCCATCACACAGTTAACAACTTGAGGTGCAGGCTTGATAATGACTGAAGCGCCTGCCGCTAACGCTGCCAACACACCTCCTGCCGCTATCGCTACTGGGAAATTCCACGGTGGTGTCACAACAACGACTTTGTGAGGGATAAACGTGACTCCATCTAGCTGCTCTGCGGTCTTTATTTCTTCTATTGAATGTGCATAGAAGTTTGCAAAGTCAACAGCCTCACTCAACTCCGAATCCGCTTCGCCAAAAGTTTTACCACCTTCAGCAATCATCAGTTGAAGTAGTTCACCTCGAGCTTTAGCTAGTTCAACGCCAGCATTGAGAATCAACTTCTTGCGGCGCTCAGGGGCCCTTCCCCATTCACTGCTTGAGGCCTTGGCTCTTGCCACAATCTCTTCAACTTCCAGGGCTTCAATGTTGGCTTGGGCTAGCAGCGACTCATGAGTTGGAAGGTTATTTTCAAGAGCCTTCGCTTTAGCTAGTACTGCCCTAATCCAATCCCGGTTATTAGGTAGTGCTGGGTCTGTGTCGGAGACGTTCATGAAAGAATCTTGAGCAGTTGGATTCTCTTTAAGTCGGTTTTGAGTCCTGTTTGGTGCTGACGCTATTTCTTTGATTCGAGTAATAGATTTTTCAAATCTAAGTCTTTCGCGATCAAACACTTCTCGCGAAGATTTGATGTCAAAAACTCCTGACATGAAATTCTCTGGGCTTCCATTTTCTTCAAGTCTTCTAGTCAGGTATGCAACAGCGACTTGGAACTCACTGGGCCTAACAACTGGTGTGTAGAGAAGTAAACCACCAACACTTTTCTTCACCTGTTTGCTGAGGTGCTGCGCCATGCCTTGAAGCATTTCGTATTCAACGCGATCTGCAACTCCACGCCTGATTGAAAGCTTGTGAGCGAACGCAAGGTCAAAAAGATTGTGACCAGCAATGCCAACGCGAAGACTGCTAATTGTATTTTGATTAAGCGCTAAATCAATTAGACGTTTGTAGTTGGCATCACTATCGGCTTTAGTTGAATATGTTGCAAGTTCCCAACCGTGCCAGTTTGAATCAACATGCTCCATAGCAAGATTGGCACCTTTAACTATTCGAACTTTGATGCCAGCACCACCATTGGCTGTTCTCTCTGTTGAAAAAGCAAGAAGTTCTTTTAGTGCCTCAAAGGAATCTGGAAGATAGGCTTGCAGAACAATTCCTGCTTCTAGTTTTTGTAATTCTGGTTTAGTTAAAAGTTTCTTGAAAACCAAAATAGTTAGACCTAAATCTCGATACTCTTCCATATCTAGATTTATAAATTTTGGAGTTGGTTGACTTGCTGCGTATTCATATATTGGAGTTAGTTTTTCAACTAGACGATTAACTGTTGTTTCAAAACCCCACATCGAAAGCTGCGATGCAACTGCAGAAAGTTTGATTGAAACATAATCAACATCTCTTCGTTTAAGTAATTTAAATGTCTCTTCGTAGCGGTAGTTTGCTTCACCCTCACCAAGTACTGCCTCACCTAAGAGGTTGAGATTTAATCTGATGCCATCCGATTTGCTTTTACGTATGTGTTTAGTCAGCTGGTTAGTTCGAGCGTCAGCAATGAGATGCCCCACAAGTTGTCTGAGTCTTGCTTTGGCGGTTGGAATGACAATAAAACTGAATGGTTTGGCTAAAAGCCCGCCGATACGAATAGTTAGCCGGTCGAGAGCGCTTAGGCTCTTTGGGGGCCTTTTTGATACTTTGACAAGTTCTGTTGCAGCAACATGTTTGTCGGTTGGTCGAATAACTCTGTCGACAAACTTGAGTGTCCAGTCCAGGCCTTGAGGGTCTTTGAGGATCTTGGCTAAACGCTTTTCTGCTGGGGATCTAGCGCCCTCTTTATCTGCTTCGGATAGCCATTGTTCGACTAACGAGATAGCCTCCAAGGCCACCGAATCGAGTTCTTCCCGCTTCACTCAAATACTCCAAATTCATGCAAACGTCGCTGTTTTCACTGGATAAATCAATCATCCCAGACCAAAAGGTTAGTGGCCTACATTCAGTTCACTCTCAGGAATCGTTCAGGCTAGAAGACCAAAATTTAGGTATGGCAACCACAGACAGCCCACAAGGAATGGCCGCGGCGGAATACCCGCTTGTTGAGCCAAATCCTAAGACTGCCCTCAGCCCTAAGCGCTGGACACTCCTAAACCGTAGTCAGGACTTCGTTGAAGCACTCGGTTATCTGAGCATCCTCTGGGTTATTTTCACTTTCCTTATCGATGGCGGAGCTAATCAGATTAATGACCTGCACTCAACCCTAGGTGCTCTTGACCGACTAACTGCCCTGGTTGCAACCGACTTGCTTCTAATTCAATTACTTCTTATCGCTCGTGTTCCATGGTTGGACAAACTTTACGGTCATGATCGCGCGACATTGACCCACAAGAAACTGGGTAAGCCAGTTCTTTATATGATCATCGTTCACTTCTTAGCTGTGGTTTGGGGTTATGCCATTGCTGAGGGTAAGAATGTTATTGATGAGTATTTCTCCCTTCTAAACGTGATTCCAGATCTGATCACTGCAAGCATCGCATTCGCTCTGATGATCTTGGTTGTGGTCACATCAATCAAAATTGCCAGAAAGAAACTAAGTTACGAGGCTTGGTATTTAGTTCACCTCTTCGGTTACGGCTCAGTAATGTTTGCCATCCCTCACCAGATCTCTACCGGAATAGATATTGCAGGGAAGCCGTTAGCTCAAACTTTCTGGATCTCAGCATACCTATTTGTTGCATTGAATATTGCTTGGTTTAGATTGCTAAGCCCAATAGTTTTCTCTGCAGGTCACAAACTGCAAATAGGAAAAGTTGTTAGAGAATCCTCTGATTCTGTTTCGCTTTATGTAAACGGTAAGAATCTAAAAAATTTCAACGCTACGTCAGGTCAGTTCTTCATTTTGAGAATCATCACCCCAACCCAATGGTGGAGAGCTCACCCATTTAGCATTTCTGCCGCGCCTACCGATAAGCAAATTCGTTTCACCATCGGTAACCGTGGTGATGACACAGAATTGATTCAGCACGTAAAGCCTGGAACGCGAGTGATCCTTGAAGGACCTTACGGTGTTTTCACGGAAGACCGAAGAACTAAAGACCACGTGATCTTGATTGCTGCCGGTATTGGTGCTCCACCGATTAGAGCGCTAGCTGAAAGCATCGCTGCAAAACCAGGTGATGTGACAATCATTTATCGAGTGAGAGATAAGAACGATGCTCCACTGGTTGATGAACTAAATCAGATTGCCAAAAAGCGTGGGTTCTATATTCACATTCTCGAAGGTAATCGTCGTCATCCAAAATCATGGTTACCAAAATCGGCTAACGATAATTTTGCCGACGATCGGGTACTTCAAACCCTTGCACCTAAAGTGTCAAAAGCAGATGTTTACATCTGTGGTCCGGCTGCCTTCACACACGCAGTGAGTAACTCATTACTAAAAGCTGGAACCCCAGCTAACCAAATACATGCAGAGGAGTTCGCCTGGTGAGAAAATCAAGTCAAGTACTTATGGGAGCCATTAGTTTGGTTGCCGTTACTACCGGAGTCCAAGTTGGCGCTAACGCTAAGGGAAGTAGCTTTGGTCCTGGTGGATCATTCCCAACCACAACTGGAACTCCTACCTCTAGCCCTACTAAAACACCTACCGGCACACCAACTACATCCCCTACGGTTAAGCCGACTAAGACTCCGACCACTAAACCAACCACTAAACCAACAAAGACCCCAACACCAAAGCCAACCCAGACAACGCCTTCGTCGACAGTTAGCCATGAAAGTTCCCCTGTCTATTACCGCTTTGGAACTGTTCAGTTAACTGTCACTAAGCAAGGTTCACAGATCACAGACATCGTTATGAATCAAGCTGGTGCCAGTGGTGGACGTGCAGGCGCTTTCCCATACCTAATTACCTTGGCTAAACAGGCTCAAAGTGCATCCTTCGACACCTCAATGATGGGTGGAGCTACCTACACAACCAACGCTTTCATGCAAGCATTAGGCGATGCCTTAAGTCAGTTCTAAGTTAGGTTAGTTCTCATGCGTGAATTCCGTCATAACGAATTCTGCATGGGAACTGCGTTCACATATTTCGGTAGAACAGATAAATCCCCTGCAGAAGTTGAAGCTGCAATAAAAGCTTCAGCGGCGATTCTTCATGAAGCTGACGAAATGTTTTCACTCTATAAACCTGAATCCCCTGTCTCTCGTTTAGCGAGAGGTGAAACTTCACTCGATAAGCTCCCGATAATTGTTGCCGCGATTTGGGATCAGTGTGAGCTTTGGAGTGAAAAGACTGAAGGTTGGTTCAGACCTTTCACACAGCAAAATACTTTCGACCCTTCGGGTCTAGTTAAGACTTGGGCCGCCGATAAAGCCTGCATGAAACTCGAAGAACTTGGAATTACAGACTTTGCTATGAACGCTGGCGGTGACATTCGTCTAGGCAGAGGGATTAGTTCGGGAATTACAAAACGTATCGGGATTTCAAAACCGGTATCAATTGCCGATAAAGATGCGGGCGCTCTTACTGTCGTTGATTTGAATGGTAGTGATTACTACGCAGTTGCAACTAGCAGTAGCGCTGAACGTGGTGAACACATTTGGAATCCTAAAACAGGGAACCTTGCTAATGAACTATTACAAGTCACAGTAGTTGCACGAGATATCATCACTGCAGATATTTTCGCAACAGCAGCATTTGCAGCAGGGGATCAAGCCTTGAGTCTTCTCAATAAACATGCAGGTGAATTACAAGCCCTGCTTGTTTACCCAAACGGTGAACTAGTTGCAACCAGTGGCTTTGCTCAATTACTGAAGCCAGTTTGATGGAGCTTGCTCTCTGCCTTTAGGTAGAGCAACGGATTTATCCCACTCACTAATCCAATTTGGAAGTTTAGGTTGAACCCCCGGCCAACCGCCAAGAGCTTCATTCACTTCTGCTGACTTTGGGGTTCCTTTAGGTGATTTCAAGAAGCGTAATTTCACAACGGCTTCAGCATAGATCTCACCATCAACAACAAATCGTTGGCCAATGAAAAAAGCAATCTCATCCCAGCCAAGAATCTTGGTTTCGATATTGAATTTCAACCAAGGGGTTAGTGATTTTCTGAAAGTAATGGTTTCTTGAACTACAACCGGATGAATCTTTTGTTTCTTCAGCCTTTGCCAACCGCCTGCGCGCTTCATTAGATCGAATCGAGCTAAGTCAAGCAGGGTTAGATAGATTCCGTTATTCATGTGACGAAAAATATCTATGTCCGTTGGCCAAACAAGAAATGACCTTACGCCAACATCGCTCACTTTTAGTTTGCTACGCCAGCGCCAACTAAGGTGAGCCCAGATGAGTCTCAACCAAAGTTTCATTGGTTACCAGATTGAAACGCGCTTGGCTGGTTCCAGCCACATCGCATCTGCTTCAGTAACATCGAAAGCTTCATAGAATGAATCGAAGTTACTTGCAACCTGGTTACATCTAAACTCGGAAGGTGAGTGTGGGTCAGTTGCAAGACGCTGAATAGCAATAGCTTCTCTTGACTTACCTCTCCAGATCAAACCCCAAGATAAGAAGAATCTTTGAGCCCCAGTTAGACCATCAATGACTTCTGGTTCTTTGCCATTCAAGCTCATCAGGTATGCCTTGTATGCAATAGTGATGCCACCAAGGTCACCAATGTTCTCACCAATGGTAAGAGCACCGTTGACTTTGTATTCATCGCCAAGACCATCAGGTGTCAACGCGTCATACTGCTCGATAAGCACCTTGGTTCTGTCCTCAAATGCCTTACGGTCTTCTTCGGTCCACCAAGAAATAAGCGCTCCATCACCGTCATACTTTGAACCCTGGTCATCGAAGCCGTGGCCAATTTCGTGTCCGATAACTCCACCAATACCGCCGAAGTTAATGGCATCATCAGCATCCAAACTGAAGAACGGTGGCTGCAAGATAGCTGCTGGGAAAACAATTTCGTTGAACCCTGGGTTGTAATAGGCGTTCACTGTTTGAGGGGTCATGAACCACTCATCGCGGTCAAGTGGAGCACCAATCTTGGCTGACTCTTTATCTGCCTGCCATGCTGACGCACGTCTCACGTTACCTAGAAGATCATTACGCTCAATAGTTAGAGAAGAGTAGTCCTTCCACTTGCTTGGATAACCAATCTTTGGGTTGAACTTAGAAAGCTTAACTAGAGCTTTCTGCTTGGTCTCTTCAGTCATCCAGTCAAGATTCTTGATTGACTCTTCATAGGCCTTGATTAGCCACTTCACCAATTCATCCATGCGAGCTTTAGCTGCAGGAGGGAAATGCTTCTCAACATAAATCTTTCCAACTGCTTCACCTAGAGAAGATTCAACTAGTTGAACTCCGCGCTTCCAACGAGCACGCATCTCTGGTTGACCAGTTAGCTTCTTGCCGTAGAAATCAAAACGCGTGTTAACAAAGTCATCGCTTAGATACGGCGCAGCAGAGTTAATAACCTGCCATGACAACCACAACTTAACTTCCTCGATGTTGCCTTCGTTGAATACTTCGGTCACACCTTCAAAGAATGAAGGCATCATGACTACGGTTTCAAAAAGAATCTTTGAATCGAACTGCATTCCTGAAAGATATGCAGCCCAATCAAAAGTTGGCATCATTTTGTTTAGGTGATCGAAAGTAACAAGGTTGTAGGTCTTCTCTGCATCGCGAGAGTCAACAACGTTCCAGTGATACTTAGACAACTTGGTTTCAAAAGACATGATCTTTTGAGCATCTGCGTCTGCTTCTGCTGCTGACCAACCAGCATGTTGAAGCATGGAAGAGATGTATGGAACGTATGCATCTCTGAAATCTGCATACTTCTCATCGTGATAGTAAGACTCGTCAGGAAGCCCCAATCCTCCTTGATACATGTTCACTAGATAGCGCTCCGGGTTACCTGGATCGTTGTTCACATAGAAACCAAATAGACCGCTAGCTCCGCCTCTTTCAAGTTCACCCATCAATCGAGTCAACTCTGAGAAAGATGCAGCTTTGATTCGAGCAAGATCCTCGGAGATAGGTGCGGCACCTAGTTCATTAGCTCTGGCCTCATCTAGGAAAGATGCATACATATCACCAATCTGCTGACTAACACCAGGCTTTGGATTAGCTTGGGCTTCTTCAAGGATTGCTTTAACTGCATCCTCGGAATCATCGCGAAGTTTATAGAAAGAGCCATGAACAGCTTGGTCTGCAGGAATGTCCTCGTTCTTCAGCCAGTCACCGTTAGCGTGTCTGAAAAGGTCGTCCTGAGGACGAACAGTTGAATCGAAGCCGTTTTTGTTGATGCCATTAGTTTCAGTCATGGGCTTAATCTTACGACTAGAACAGTTACCTTGTTTTGCTTAGAATTGGGATGTGGAACTACAAAAAATCATCCTTTACTACGGCTTTACCCCTGTTAAAGACCCCGTAGCACTCAAGCTTTGGCAGCAGGAACTCTGTGAACGCCTTGGCCTAAAGGGGAGAATCCTGATCTCCGAGCATGGAATAAATGGAACTCTCGGTGGAGACATGTCTGCTCTAAAGCAGTATGTGAAGGCAACTAAACAGTTCCCGGGGTTTAGAAAAATCGACTTCAAATGGTCCATGGGCACAGGAAATGATTTCCCAAGGCTAAAAGTGCGTGTTCGCAAAGAATTGGTTGCCTTTGATGCTCCAGAGGCAATCAAAGTGGCTGAAGGTGGGATCACTAACGGCGGAAAGCATCTGAAGCCTAAAGCGGTTGACCAGCTAGTTGCTGAGCGTGGTGACGATGTGGTCTTCTTCGATGGTAGAAATGCTTTTGAAGCCGAGATTGGCAGATTCAAGAACGCAATCGTTCCAGATGTTCAAACTTCTCATGACTTCGTAGCTGAAATTAAGAGTGGTAAGTATGACCACATAAAGGACAAGGCCGTCGTAACCTATTGCACCGGTGGTGTTCGCTGCGAAATCCTGAGCGCCATAATGCTGGATAACGGTTTTAAAGAGGTTTACCAGATCGACGGAGGGATTGTTCGCTACGGTGAAAGTCAAGGTGACAGTTCGCTTTGGGAAGGTTCACTATACGTTTTTGATGACCGTCTAAACATTAATTTCACCGAAGAGGCCAAGACCATTGGTAAATGTGAGAAATGTGAAACCCCGACCTCTCGCTTCAGAAATTGTTCCGCATTGGGTTGCCGCGACCTAATTTTGCTTTGTGATTCCTGTGCTGACGTCCCAGAGAACTTAGGCTGTTCTCCAACCCACACCAGAGGTAAGAGACGACAACAGGTTGGCTAAGGCTTAAAAGAACCCCCCCCCCCGGTTTGATCCGGGGGGTTTTCTTGCATATCCCAAGGAGATGGAAATTTAGTTAGCTGAAACGTCCTGTGTTGAAACGACGTTGATCAGTGCGACCTTGTAGTTACCTGGGTGAGGCAAGTTCAAAGTCACGGTCTGTGATCCAGTACCAGTAACTGCAACAGTGAAACTGTGGTCAGGTCTGATTGGAGCGCCAACCGGAGGCGTTGGAGCATTGGCTGGAGCAACCTCTGTTACTAGCAATTGGTAAGTTCCAGTTGCTGGAACATCCACTGTCACAGTCTTAGTGATAGGAGCGAAGCCATTTTTAGGGCCGCCGTGGCGTCCGTGCTTACCGCGTCCACCGTCACCATCATTGTCGCCAAAGCCACCGTTACCAAAGCTTGGTGGGGTTGGGGTTGCTGAAGACGTTGGGGTGCTCGTTGCTGTGCTCTTGTTGTTAACGTGAGGAACATTTTTACTTGCAAGAGCTGGGGAGGCAATAGCGATTGCGGCAACAGCGATAACTGATGTTGCGATAACCGTCGCTTTGTTCTTTAAGTTCATTGTCTGTTCTTTCTCTTTGAGCTGACAAGTTCAAAGATACGCAAGTTGATCTCTCAGGGGCATGAATTTCAACCATACCTAACCCTTTTGACAGGTTTCTCTCAGTTTTGCTGCCTAGCCCAGATACTTGGCTTTGAGCTTTAAACTTGACCTATAAACAGCTAAGGAAACCTAAGTCGTGGGTCTAGTAGACAAGTTTGAAAAACGGATTGAAAGATTCGTCAATGGTGCCTTCTCTAAAGCTTTCAAGTCTCAAATTCAACCGGTTGAGCTAGCTTCTGCTGTGAAAAACAAGATGGATAAGGGTGCGGCAGTAGTTGATCGAGACAGGATCCTGGCTCCTAATGCATATGTAATAAAGGTGTCCGGCTCTGACTACAGCAGACTAACTCAGCACGGGTCTCTGATTCCTGAATTATCTAAGCAGGTTGCAGCTCACGCTAAAAAGCAGCGTTATCAATTTGGTGAAGCTTTAGAAATAAAGATTGAGGTTTCCAATTCGCTTGGTGTAGGACAGGTTCAGGTGACCGCAACTGGAAGTAAGAGTGAGAACCTTGCGGCAGTCAGTTGGAAGCCCGCATTAGATTTTGCCGGCAAGCGCTACCTGCTTGCTAAAAGTAGAACCACCGTTGGTAGAGATTCCTCAGCCGATCTTCAAGTTGATGACACCGGTCTATCGCGAACACACTTTGCTATCTCCTGGGATGGAACAAACGCGAGCATTGAAGATTTAGGGTCAACTAATGGCACCAAGGTTGCAGGAAATAAGATTTCGTCGCAGAACTTATCCCCAGACACCGTTATTGAAGCTGGTAGAACAACTTTTGTGTTTAGAGTTATCGCATCTAACGGTGGTGACAAGTGAGTGAGTTAGCGCTTTTTATCGTTAGGGCCGGGTTCCTACTTATTCTTTGGTTGTTTGTGCTTAGCATCATCGCAATCATTCGTGCAGATCTCTTTAGTGAAAGAGTTCTAACCAAAGTTGTTGAGAAGAACATGCCCACGGCTTTATCTTCACCAACAACTGGAATTACAACTCTTGGTGATTTCTCAGCTGCTGCTGGCTCTTCTTCAATAGTCACAGCAATAAATGCAACTCCGAGTATTTTGGTTGTAATTGAAGGTCCACTTCAAGGAACAGAGTTAGTTCTTGATCGTAAAGAACTTCGCATAGGTCGAGCGCCAAACAGTGATCTTGTTCTAGACGATGATTATGTGTCAACCCAACACGCTCGTATTCAGAGAATAGATGATGGGTGGGTTATCCAAGATTTGAATTCCACGAACGGAACATATGTTGATGGCCAGCGCATCGGTGCGCCGGTAAACATCAAACAAGAAATGCAAATACGTATTGGTAAAACTATCTTCGAGCTAAGAGGTTAGTTGTGAGCCTACGTTTCGTTAGTGCAGCTAAAAGCGATAAGGGTAAAGTTCGTGCCAGCAACCAAGATGGTGGCTACGCTGGTGTGAACTTGTTTATTGTTGCCGATGGTATGGGTGGGCATGCTGGAGGAGACATTGCCTCAGCAATGGCAACGCAACATGTTGCTCAATACGAAGATGCATACAGCGATTCGGAGAGTGCTACTGCTGCCCTACTTAAAGGCATGAAGGAAGCGAACCAAAAGCTCATAGATACTGTGAACAAGTATCGCTACCTAGCTGGCATGGGCACCACCCTTGATTCCCTTGTCTTTACAGGGAATATGGCCAATGTCGTTCACATCGGTGATTCGAGAGTTTATTTGTTACGCGATGGCATCTTGAAGCAGGTAACTAAAGATCACACTTTCGTTCAGAAGCTAATTGATACCGGGCGTATCACTGAAGAAGAAGCCCTATATCACCCACGAAGAAATGTTCTTCTTCGTGTGCTTGGAGATTCTTCAGATGAGCCTGAGTTCGATGTTCATCAATTTGAAATTCAGGCTGGGGATAGATTCCTGCTTTGTTCTGATGGTCTTTACGGTTATGTTCCGCAAACCATCATGTATGAAAACATGAGGGTAGCTGATTTAGAAGAAGCTTCCGATCTTTTAGTTGCTGAAACACGAGAGTATGGTGCACCAGATAACGTAACTGTAATTCTGATTGATGTTATCGAAAGTGATGAGACCCCACAAATACAATCAATCACTTGGTTAGGTTCTGCTGCTAACGAAGTTGCAATCAAAGAAGGTAAGGGACCTGACGGGTTCCTTGAAATCTTTAGCCCGATTCGTTGGTATGAATCGCTTCGTGAAAGATTAGCTCGAGAAGAATATCGTTCAGAGAAAGATCCACTTCTAAGTAAAGCTATAAGCGAGTTTGATGGCAAAGTCAGAAGATTTAGAATACGTGGATTTGTTTTAGCTTTTCTAATAACTTCTCTTGTGCTCGCTGGAGTTGGTGGTGTTTATGCATACACTCAAACCCGTTACTACTTAGGTGTTCAAGACGGCAAGGTTGCTATCTATCAAGGTATTAAAGAAAGTTTTGGTGGCTTTGGTTTTAGTCATCTATTTGAAAAATCAAACATCTCGGTTTTAGATCTCCCTTCCTTTCAACAAGATCTACTTTCAAGAACTATTTCAGCCGACAATCTGAAAGAAGCTCAAACTAAACTAAATGAAATAGTTGCGAGCATCCAACATGGCTAGAGTGAGCCGAGCTATTCCTAAAAAGCGCAACCTTGAGTTGCTGATGTTGCTCTTTGGGTTTGGTTTATATGCCTTTGCGCTGAGCCAGGTGCAGCTAGCAACAATTCTTATCTTGCGACCAGACGGTTGGCTCTATTGGTCGCTGCCAGTTGTTGCAGCAACTGCTTTCCATTTAGTTTTGCGGTTCAGAGCTAGTGATTCAGATCCTCTTCTTTTACCCATCGGATTTTTGCTAAACGTCATTGGCATCATGATGATATATCGTCTTGATTTAGTGAAAGCTTCAACCGAAGACAATGCGGTTGCTTATAGACAGGTGATTTGGACTGTTGTGGCGATTGTGATTGCCGGTGGTGTTTTGTTTTTTGTGAAGACACATCTATCTCTGCGTAGATATATCTATATCTCAATGGCTGTTGGTGTTTTGCTTTTAGTTCTGCCTCTGCTTCCAGTTGTCGGCAAGACAGTTAGTGGCGCTCACCTCTGGGTAGCTATCGGGCCGCTTAGTTTTCAGCCAGGAGAACTTGCCAAAATTGCACTTTGCATTTTCTTTGCTGGTTACCTGACTTCGCGTCGTGAGGCTTTGTCGGTGGTGGGTCGAAAGTTGATGGGTATGCGTATTCCGCCAGCTAGGGAACTTGGTCCGATTGTCTTTATTTGGCTAGCCAGCCTAGGTGTTTTGGTCCTACAGAGAGACCTTGGAACATCTTTGCTGTTCTTTGGACTGTTCCTAGTCATGATTTATGTCTCAACCGGTCGAGTTTTCTATGTTTTGGTCGGTTTTGTGATGTTTGTTGCAGGAGCGTTGGTTGCCTCACGGTTGATGAGCTATGTCGGTGGTCGCTTTGATGCATGGCTAGATCCTCTAAATGACGCTTTGTATCAAGCGCCAGGAGGGTCATATCAGCTGGTTCAGTCCATGTTTGGTTTAGCTCACGGAGGTTTGTTTGGCACTGGGCTCGGTGGTGGTTTACC
The DNA here is from genome assembly GCA_903922825.1 of uncultured Micrococcales bacterium. Taxonomy (GTDB): domain Bacteria; phylum Actinomycetota; class Actinomycetes; order Actinomycetales; family Microbacteriaceae; genus Rhodoluna. The sequence goes on from CAIXVE010000006.1 coordinate 22,473, forward strand.
GCAAATAGTTCCATTAGCTCAAAGCGACTTCATAGTTTCAGCTATCGGTGAAGAACTAGGTTTGGTGGGACTGTTCGCGGTTCTGTCTTTGTATTTGGTTTTAATTGCTAGAGCACTGCGCATAGCCAATGCTCACGCTGATGATTTCAGTAAATTGCTTTCGATTGGTTTTGGTTTTGTTATTGCTTTGCAGTTATTCATCGTTGTTGGTGGCGTGCTCAGAGTTGTTCCACTTACCGGTCTAACCACCCCATTACTAACCGCAGGTGGAAGCTCTCTGGTTGCGAACTGGATCATTATCGCCTTGCTCTTACGTCTTTCAGATACGTTACCTAAAAAAGGTACGGTGACTGAATGAAAAAGGAAATCCGTCGAGTCACAAACATTATCGTTTTGATGTTTGTGAGTTTATTTGCGGCTTCAAGTGCAATGCAGGTTATCAACGCTGATTCTCTGAACAATGATTCAAGAAATCAAAGGGCAGTGTATGACGGATATAAGACTCAGCGTGGGGCAATACTTGTAAATAATCAACCGATCGCTGAATCAATTCCAACATCGGATGCATATCACTATCTAAGAAAATATTCTGGTGAAGAGTACTCCGCTTTATCTGGTTTCTATTCTTTGTATTTAGGTAGAACAGGTTTAGAAAACTTTTTAGACAACTCGCTGCGCGGCGACAACTCTGCTCAGTTCTTTGAACAGTTAAATGCACTATTCAGCGGTAATCCAGTTACCGGCGCATCAGTTGAATTAACTATTGATCCTAAAATTCAAAAGATTGCTTGGGATGCACTTGGAAATAAAAAAGGTGCTGTCATCGCAATGGATCCAACTACTGGAAAAATTCTTGCTTTAGTTTCAAAGCCGGGCTTCGATCCAAACTTGCTTTCAACACATAACACTGCTGACGCTGCTGCAAATTATAAAACTCTGCTAACCGCAAAGGGTTCCCCTCTGATAAACAAGGCCATCGGTGGAAGCCTTTATGCGCCCGGTTCTGTTTTTAAACTTGTTGTTGCAGCAGCTGCTTTTGAATCAGGTAAATACACTCCTGCATCAACTTTCCCTAACCCACGCAAATACACTTTGCCTGGTACTAAAACAGTAATTACCAACTCTGGTGAGAGTAGCTGTGGTGGAGCAGCAACTGTTTCTATAGCCACCGCCTTGAAACTAAGTTGCAACATTCCTTTTGCTCAACTAGGTGTTGCCTTAGGTCAAGAGGCCATAGCTCAACAGGCAAAGGCGTTTGGCTTTGGCGAATCAGTCTCAATTCCTGTGAAGTCAACGCCTAGTGTTTATCCGAGCAACATGGATGATGCTCAAACTGCAATGAGTTCCTTTGGTCAATTTGATGTTCGAGTTTCTCCGCTACAAATGCTTATGGTGACTTCAGCTATCGCTAACGCAGGTGTCGAGATGCAGCCCTACCTTGTTGACCAAATCTTCACAGCTAACCTAACTCTGTTAGATAAGGGTCAGCCAACAGAACTACCTCGATCGATAACGACTAGCACCGCTGAATCGTTGAAGCGCATGATGATTGCTGCAGTGTCTTCGGGGGTTAGCTCTAATGCTCAGATTCCTGGTGTGAAGGTTGCTGGCAAAACCGGCACAGCACAAAACGGCCCTAAAGATCCATACACTCTTTGGTTCACTGGGTTTGCTCCTGCAGATGCACCTCAGGTTGCTGTGACAGTTGTTGTTGAAGATGGTGGAGGCATGGGTCAGAACGGTAGAGGTAATTCTCTCGCTGCACCTATCGCTAAGAAAGTTATGCAGGCGGTGTTGAAGAAGTGAAACCTGAAGAAGGAAAAATCTACGGTGGTCGATACCGGCTAATCAAACGTATCGCTACCGGTGGTATGGGTGAGGTTTGGCAAGCGCAAGATGACATTATTTTGCGTCAGGTTGCAATCAAGATTTTGAAACAACAATATTTGGGTGATCCTGATTTCGTGGAACGATTCAGGACTGAAGCTAAACATGCTGCAATGATCAACCATGATGGCATAGCTAACGTATATGACTATGGCGAAGATGAGGGGAGTGCTTATCTGGTTATGGAACTGGTTCCAGGTGAGGCGCTGTCATCAATTTTGGAGCGTGAGAAAACTCTTCCTGAGCAGCAAGTGATTTCAATCATTGCTCAAACTGCTTTAGCTTTAGATGCTGCTCACCGTGAAGGGTTAGTTCACAGAGACATCAAACCTGGAAATCTTTTAATCACGCCTGATGGAACTGTGAAAATAACTGACTTCGGTATTGCTCGCGTTGCTAATCAAGTTTCACTAACTCAGACCGGTCAAGTTATGGGCACCGTTCAATATCTTGCTCCAGAACAGGCAACCGGAAAACCTGCAACGGCAAGTGGTGACATTTATTCTTTAGGTATTGTGGCCTACGAAGCGCTAGCTGGAAAGCGCCCTTTCAAAGGTGAAACCCAAATGGCTATCGCTATGGCTCAGATCAATGACACTCCACCACCGCTGAGTTCTGAAATTGATTCAAGGCTTGTGAAGTTAGTTATGGACTGCATGGCTAAAAAGCCAGATCAACGGCCGCACACCGCTTTGGAGTTGGCCGCAAGGGCTGAAGCTCTGATGACTGAAGGCACAGCATCTATCAAAGTAATTCCGCAACTGGTAAGTGATGAAACAACGGTTATCGACACAGATACGAAACCGATAACCACAGTTCCACCAATCTGGCCTTGGCTTGCACTCATTGTGATTCTGCTAACCACGATTGGTGTTGTTGTTTGGGCTGGGCTCATTGCACCAAAGCAACATGTTGTTCCAACTCACAGTCCGAGCGTTACCCCAACGGTAACCCCGACCGATAGCAATACTCCTCTCCCGACTGACACCCCTGCAAAAGTGGTAGTCCTGCTAAGCGACTATCAGGATTTAGATGTTTCACTTGTAGTTCCCCAACTGACAAGCCTCGGCTTAGTAGTTGTTCCAGTTGCAGGTGACTCGGTTCCTGCAGATGACCCTAGGATTTCGAAAGTTTATGAAATTAGCCCTCTGGGGACTTTGACTGCGGGTAGCGCCATTCAGGTTTACTACTATCAGCAGGTAGCGGACCAGAACACTGGCAACTAGATAAACTTTGATTTGGTAACGCTTTTTTTTGTGAGGAGTTCTAATGACTGAAGGTAACCGAATCATAGCTGGACGCTATGAGTTGGGTGAACTGATCGGTCGCGGCGGCATGGCTGAGGTTTACTCAGGCACCGACACTCGATTAGGTAGAACTGTTGCCATTAAGTTGTTGAAGGCAGATCTAGCTGCAGACTCAAGTTTTGAAGTTCGTTTCCGCCAAGAAGCCCAGGCTTCTGCTCGCATGGCTCACCCAACAATTGTTCGTGTCTATGATGCCGGCGACGAAGTCTCGGTTGACGTGAATGGAGTTGAGCGTCACCTTCCCTATATAGTCATGGAGCTGGTTAGAGGAGAGGTGCTTAGAGATATTCTCAGGCAGCGCAAACTAACCCAGCAGGAAGCTATCGCCTATACCAGCGGTATCCTCACCGCATTAGAGTTCTCTCACGCTGCCGGGGTTGTTCACCGCGACATAAAGCCAGCTAACGTGATGATTACTGAAACCAGTCAAATCAAGGTGATGGATTTTGGTATAGCTCGAGCAGTTAGTGACTCGTCAGCAACCCTTGCTCACACAAACGGCATTGTTGGGACCGCTCAGTATTTCTCACCAGAGCAAGCTCGCGGTGAAACTGTTGACCTTCGCACAGATCTTTATTCAACCGGTGTCTTGTTATATGAAATGCTCACCGGTAGGCCACCTTTCACAGGCGACACTGCTGTCTCGGTTGCCTACCAACATGTGAGTGAAAACCCGGTTCCCCCGTCAATGGTTAACTCTTCTGTTTCTTTAGCTCTTGATTCAGTTGTTATGAAGGCCTTATCAAAAGACCGATTTGCTAGATTCCAATCTGCTGGAGAATTCAGAGCTGCTTTAGCTGCTGCCGCAGCAGGTGTTTCCATTGAACAGTTCAATGATGGTGCTCAGCCTGCTACGGCACCCATGGATCCAATCAAGATAGATGAAACAGAACTAGATCCTTTCGATCAGTTGCTAGCTGAAGTTAATGAAGAGGCGACTGATTCTGTTGCTGAAGTTGAATATGAAGATGCCGACGACGGCTTTAGTCAGTTAGGTTTTGATACTGGATCAACCCAGATAGTCACACGAGTTTTGAAGACCAAGAAGAATAGTGCTGAACGTCCTTCTGCTGGTTTGTTTTGGGGGGTTGGCAGCGGTGGTGCTGTTCTAGTTATTGGTTTAATCATTTGGCTTATCTCAGGTGGTGCTTCACTACTTAACTTTGGTGGTGGAGGTGGTGGCAAGATTGCCGTTGCCAATGTGGTTGGTAAAACATATGAACAGGCATACACCGATCTAACCAATCAACAATTACTAGTTGATAGACAGCTTCAGCAGAGTGACACAATCCCACTGGGTACTGTTATTTCAACTGATCCTCCTGCCGGTCAACAGGTTGGTATTAAAACAACTATCACTGTTTATGTTTCTGCTGGTGCTGAGCAAGTAGTGATGCCAGATCTTTCAGGTATGAGTGAACAGGATGCGACTCTCGCTATCACAAATGCGAAGTTAGTTTTAGGAACAATTACTCAAGCCGATTCTGCGACAGTTGCGCAGAACATGGTCATCTCAAGTGATCCTGCCGCGAATCAAAGTATTCCTGCCGGTTCAACAATCAATCTTGTGATTTCAACAGGCACAGTAATAGTTCCGAATGTTGTGAATTTAGATAAGACAGATGCAACAGCACAGTTAACTTCAGGCTCGGTTGGCTACACGGTTAACACTCAAGTTGATTCAACCTGCACAGGAACCGCTGGAACGACTGTAATCTCGCAATCCATAGCTCCAGGAATTCAGCCTCAAGGTCAAACAATTATCTTGACGCTTGAGTGTTTACCCTAAAGGTTAACTAGAGGGGAAAGCGTTTTGGCTTTCTCGGCTGCACCTTTAAGTCCGATTGATTCCAGCCAGTTACCTAACATTTGGTAACCACCCTGAGTCAACACAGACTCTGGATGGAACTGAACTCCATAAATAGGAAGCGACTTATGTTGCAAGCCCATGATGACTCCACCCTGAGTTTTACTTGTCACAATGAGATCTGCTGGAACAGTTGAAGCAACCACGGCCAAAGAGTGGTAACGGGTTGCTGTGAAGGGTTCTGGGACATCTTTATAGATCAGGCTGTCATCGTGATAGACCTGACTGGTCTTGCCGTGCATCAACTCTTCGGCTGAAGTGACTGTTGCACCCATGGCCTCAGCTATGGCTTGATGGCCTAGGCAAACCCCGAATATTGGCTGTTTGCTCTCCAACGCTAATTTCACAGTTGGAATGCTTAGCCCTGCTTGAGTTGGGGTGCCAGGTCCAGGGGATATCAGGACAGCGTCGTATTTAGCCAATAATTCAGGTAATTCAGCCTCAGATACGACATCGTTACGTAATACCTCTGTCTGGGCACCTAACTGCTGCAAATAGCCATTCAGGGTGTATACGAAGGAGTCGTAGTTGTCTAAAACCAATATCTTTACCATTAGGTTTTAAAGCCTAACTTGCTTACCTATTAGAATTGCCTCATGTCTGAAAACGAAAAGAAATCACTAAAGTTCCTAAAGCGTCCAGCTAAGACTCAGGTCCCTGACTCAGTCAAAGCCAAGAAGGCTAACGATGGCAACCCTGCCTGGTTCTTGCCGGTGACTCTAACTCTGATGATTGTTGGTCTGCTCTGGATCATGGTTTATTACATCAGCCAGACTCTATACCCGCTAGGCGCAGGAACCCCTATCAACATCGGACCTGGAAACATCATGGTTGGTTTCGGTTTGATGTTTGTTGGTTTCGGTTTCCTAACTCGCTGGAAGTAATTAATTAATTGCATACGGCAATAAATTATTGCCGTAGATCCAAAGCCCTGCTAGAGCAACTGCAATTACTGCTACTAAAATATAGAGTGTCGATTTCTCATTTGGTTTTCTAAACTTCACATAAACCAAAGCCACTAATCCACCGGCGATAAAACCACCAACGTGGGCTTGCCAAGCGATGCCTGGACTGAAGCTTAGGAAAAAGTTAATTCCAACCAACAGCATAAGTTGTCGAGCGTCGGCTTTCATGGCGCGTAAAACAATTACCAAAGCAGCCATCAATCCAAAGATGGCTCCGCTAGCTCCAACAACACTTGTCATCGGTGCAGCTAGGAATAGAACTCCAAGGATTCCTCCAAATAGTGAAATGAAATAAAGAATTATGAATTTCAGTTTTCCTAAAATCGGTTCAAGTATTCTTCCAATAATGAACAGCGACCACATGTTAAAAAGAATGTGAAGTAGATCCTGTGTGGAATGAGCGAAGCTTGAAGTTAAAGCGCGTTCAAGAGTTGAATAGCCCGGATACTTTGCGTAAAGCAATGCGTCGGTTAAAGTCGAATCTAACATCTGAAGTGCAAAAACAACTATGTTGATTGCCATGAGAGCTAAGGTCAATGGCATTAGCTGGATCAGTGTTTTTTGGAAGTTGGCTTTAACAACTGTTGACTTAACTCCTGCATCTTCAGGACATAGATAGCCAACAGCACCTGGTGTTGAGCATTCGGGACAGATGTATCTATCGCAACGTTGACAAGAAACCCCGGTCTCACGATCGGGGTGCTTGTAACAATATGTTAAGTCGTCAGTCACTACTAATCGACTTTTTGAATCTCGATATTTGAAATCACAACTGGCTCAAGCGGCTTGTATTGGGATCCGGTTGGAACGCTAACAATCTTGTCAACTACCGCTCTTGAAGCTTCGTCGTTGACTTCACCGAAGACTGTGTGCTTTCCATACAACCAAGTTGTTGGTGCCACGGTGATGAAGAACTGAGAACCGTTGGTTCCAGGTCCTGCGTTAGCCATGGCTAGCTTGTATGGCTCATTGAAGTTCAGTTCACTAATCTCATCGCCAAAGTTGTAGCCAGGTCCACCCATTCCCGTGCCAGTTGGGTCTCCACCTTGAATCATGAAATCAGGGATGATTCTGTGGAAGATAACCCCGCTATATAGCGGGGAGCTCTCCTGCTTTTCGCCTGTCTTAGGGTCAACCCAGCTCTTAGAGCCGTCAGCCAAACCTACGAAGTTGGCCACAGTCTGAGGCGCGTGAAGGCCGAAAAGGTCTACCTTGATCTCGCCATGGTTGGTTTTAATTGTTGCGATGTGAGTTGGATTGGTCATGGCTCTATTCTCCCACACCGAGCAATCTAGACCCGAATAGGCGTGGCTTTACGATGTCAGTGGCTATGGTTAATATGCTTAATGAGTTCCCGATTGGGAATATTGAGTCCTCGACCGATGGGGGAAGACATGAACCTAGAGATACACATTATGCGCGGTGAAACCGTCACCTCGCTAGAGATCCCTCACGAGGGTCTCACTGTCGCTAAATTCCAGATGGGCACTCCTGTAGAGGTGCTTAAAAACCGTTTAGATAAGGTTGCGAACCCTGAGATTGTTAGAAGAATCGTGGATTTGTATACCAATCCAGCCAACCTTGATCGTTTAGATCAGCTGGATCAGAAACAAAGGCACCTGGTTATCCGCGATTACGTTTAGGCTTTGCTGGCCAATCTAGAGCACCAATGGTCTTCAAAAGTTCTTCTGGGGAGACTTTTAGCTCTGTGCACAGCCTAATTATGGTTCCTGATGGAATTTCACGCTCAAGGTGAAAATACCGACTCAAGCTTGATTTCTGAAAACCTGTTAAGTTTGCAAATTGATTTAGTGATTTATATCCGCGAGCTTCGTACTTTGAAACAAACCAGTCCCAAGCTGCAGCAATCTGAGCTTCGCTGTATTTCTTTACCATTTGTACCTACCTGACTTTTTTAAAGCCCCATGCCCTTGCATCCAAAATCTATTTTATCCGCTTAAACGGGAACACTCAACTTTTTCACAACCGTTTCACAGTTTGCAAACTAAATATGAAAAACTTCTCCAAAACCTTCGTGCTCAAAAACGCGAATGTGATCAACCAAAAGTTTGTTTGACGTTGGAAGATCATCAGCTAGTGGCCCCCCTAGGTTTCCCCCAACTGCCATGTTTAGTAGAAAGTAAAACTTCTGGTCATAAACCCAAGCATTAGGCGCAACGCTTTCAGGTGTTGCTGTGAAGTAAACGATGTCGTCGACGTGCCAAGAAATCTGGCCTGGCTTCCAGTAGATGCCAAACTCATGCCAATCATCGGCAAGCGGTTCAGTTGAGTTCAACTTTCCACCGCAACCGTGATCACCGAAATATCCTGGACCATGCAAAGTTCCAAGCGCTTCATGAGGTGCCTTACCAACATATTCCATGATGTCGATTTCACCGGCTAGCGGCCAACCCTGCTCATCCATGCGAGCACCTAGCATCCAGAACGCAGGCCATAGGCCAACACCGGCAGGCACCTTAGCTCTTATGACGATGTGGCCATATTGAACCTGGAGTGTGTGCTTAGTGACGAGCCTTGCGCTGGACCAAGTAGCAGGTCCGTAATAGGCATCACCCTCAGAACCATCGCTAACCTGCTTGGCTTCTAGTTCTAGCTGATTAAATGCATTGGTGAAAGCATTCTTCTGGGTATAAACCTGCAGTTCATTATTACCCCAGCCAGGAATGCCATAATCTGTTCCATCACCAAGATCTCTTTCCCAAATCTTCTCATTCGGGGCTGAGCCTGCAGGGACGCTAAATTCTTCGGACCATAGCAAAATCTTGTCAGTCATGTGGGGTTCTCTCTCAGATTATTCACAGCCTAATCGCTATAAATAAAGTACTCGAGTAACTAGGCTGTTAAAGGAAAGAGGTTTATATGAAACTACGCAAAGTCGCTATTTTCAGTGTTTTATCTGGCGCGATGTTATTCGCAACCGTGGGGGCTGCCCATGCAGACGATGAAAACACTCCAACTCTGTATTCGTCAGAAGTTTGTGCTGACGGCTCAACCCCAACAATTGATGACAGCGGAAATTCTGTCTGTGCTGAAGATGTGAAGGTTGTTGCGACCTCTGATGCGGTTTGTTCTGATGGTTCAGATCCAATCGTTGACATGAGTGGCACTTCCGTATGTCCAGACTCGACAGACGGGACAATCAATTACTTCGGTGGAAACTGCACCGTATCGGCTGACGGTAGCGATCCGCAGTGCCCTCTGGGTGCTATTCGTCGTGATGCCACGCCTATCTCACCAGACCCAACACTCACCTCCTATACCGTAGATGACCCTGCGAATTGCAATGTAGATGCTACGAACACTGACACCGCTGCAACTCCAGCGCCTGAGTGCGTAATGATGTACTCAACTGCAACTGCAGACAATCAAAAAGAGTTCAAGTCAAACACTGTTGGTGGAACAAAAAACGATTCAAATCCTGCACTTCCATTGCTTGGTATTGCGGCAGCAATCGCTTTGAGTTTCGGAGCTAGAAAACTAGCTAACTAAACGAATTAAAGTAAACGACCACTGGCTTCGAGTCGGTGGTCGTTTTCTTTAATGCCCTGCTTAGATTGATTCTCTACTCATAAGACCTATCTGGTTACCCTCAGAGTCTTCAATGAATGCCAGCCACTCGTTGCCTGGCTTATCAAAAATTCCACCTTGGTCAGGAAACACAACATGCGGTTCTGAGTTGATGGAGAAGCCTCGTTCTTTGAGATCATCAACCGTGTTCCTAACATCTTCTACTTCTAAATAGATGAGTGAAGCTGGACCGTTCTTCTCAATGAATAGGCGTGTGCCATTAAGGTCATAAAACAGGAAACCTGGATTATCAAACACTGCGATGGGTTCTTTGCCTAGAAGGCGAGTATAGAACTCCTGGGCTCTGTTTAGATCTTGGCATCCAAGACCAATTTGTCTAATCTTCATGAAACCAAAAATACCCTATGCGTACGAAGTAGATTTGATTCGTGGCCCAATCCCCAGCGTTGAGATCTTTCAAGCATCGGAATTTCCGCATACTCTATCCCGCTAATGCTCTCTCAAACATTGGCACTTGGACTCAGCGAGTAGCTCAAGACTGGCTAGTTCTTGAATTGACCCACAACGATCCAGCCAACCTAGGTTTGGTCACCGCTGTTCAATTCCTTCCAGCACTTCTGTTGAGCCTCTATGGAGGATTACTAGCTGACCGCTTCAATAAACGTAAATTACTTTTGCTCACCAACACTGGAGCTGGTTTATCTTCAGTTGTGCTTGGGCTTCTGGTGGTCTCTAATAGCGTTCAGCTTTGGCATGTGTATGCCCTGGCACTTCTGCTCGGAATTTTCACTGCGGTTGATTCCCCGATACGAATAAGTTTCACCAGCGAGCTGGTTGGCAAATCAGATCTAGCCAATGCAGTTAGTTTGAACTCTGCAAATTTCAATGCAGGTCGTTTGATAGGTCCAGCACTCAGTGGTTTCCTGATAGCCCGCTACGGAACAGGTCCATCATTCCTAATCAATACAGGAACCTATGTTGTTATGGTTGCAACTTTATTGATGATTCGAGATAAAGATCTCCACATCACAACCAAGCCTCAACGTGATCGCAAACTTAGAGAAGCATTCAACTATGTGTTGAAGCGGAGAGACATTTCTCTGGTGATGACCATCGTGTTCTTCACCACAACATTTGGTTTGAACTTCCAAATATTTATTGCTCTTATGGCAACTCACGAATTCGGTTTTGGACCAGGTGAGTTTGGTGTTCTAGGGAGCATCCTGGCCGTTGGTTCGCTTACCGGTGCAGTTCTTGCAGCGAGGTTGGAACAACATCGAACCATCAAAAACATTCTGCGCGGTTCAACCCTATTTGCTCTATTGCTTATGGTTTCCGCTTACCTACCAAACCCAGTCATCTACGCTTGCATTTTGCCCCTGCTTGGAGCTTCAGTGTTGCTGACACTAATATCTGCAAACACATACGTGCAAAGCAACACTGATAGTGACCTGCGCGGAAGAGTCATGGGGATTTACCTCATGATTTTTATGGGAGGAACACCGCTAGGGTCACCTATGGTGGGTGGCCTAGCAGCGTTGATTGGTATTAGAGGAACCATTCTCTGTTGCGGCGTTATTGTGTTAATCGCCGCAGTGATAGTTAGAAATCTCTATAAAGACTTTCGCAACGAACAGTAATTAGTTAGCCGGGAGGGCATCAACGGCAGCAATAAGGATTGCCTTGTCGGCTTCTGAGACTGGCCCATAGGTAATTGTGTAGTCGTAGTCAGGTGTCTTAGCTTCAGTGATCAGTTTGTTAGTAAACGTGAAGACGGTTTTATCTAGCCCACCGGTTGTTCCATAAGAGTGCTGAGTCCAGGTGTAAGTACCATTCGCATTCAGCTTGATGTGGTGTTCATAATCACCGCTGTTATCGTGATGGGCTTCTTTCTGCATTGATAGTAGATACGAAGGCCCACAAACAACTAAATCAAGCTCGTACAACAATTGGCTAACACCCTTGGTATCAACATAGACAGCGCTGTAGCTTTTATAGGCATGTGCTTGTGCAAGAGCTATGATTCTAGATCCATCAGCGACACTCTCAATGACATCATCGGCCTTCGCTTTATTGCATGAATCATCCGCTTGCTTAATAAACTCTGCTTCGATCTGAGCTTGGCTCTTTGGTGGAACTTGCTTCACATCTGAACATCCAGCCAGTGACAAAACTAGGACT
>CAIXVE010000007.1 GCA_903922825.1 uncultured Micrococcales bacterium
CGATGGCATGATCGCCGTTACTAAAAACTCTCACTGGGCTGCCAGAACACCTCCGGTTAAAGTCATCAACACTGTTGGTGCAGGTGATGCCACTCTTGCTGGTTTCCTGGCTGCTGTTTCAGCTAACCCAATACAAGAAGGCGAAGATGACTTCGGAGTTGGATTTAATGTTCCGCTAGGTGTTCAGCAAGCTGTTCGTTGGGGTGCTATCGCTGTTACCCAACCAACCTCTGGTCTATCTAACCTCGATAACATGCCTGAAGCATCTATCGATTACAACCCAAACCTAAATATTCCTCTAGAAGAAGTAGCAAAGCCTTAGGAGGCTAACTAAATGCCTGTTGCAAGTAATGACCAGTATGCAGAGATGATTGACCGCGCTAAAAAAGGCGGCTTTGCATATCCTGCGATCAACGTTTCATCTTCACAAACAGTTAACGCTGTTCTGCAGGGTCTAACCGAAGCTGGTTCAGATGGAATCATCCAGGTAACTACCGGTGGTGGTGACTACTGGTCAGGTTCATCAGTGAAACACATGGCTACCGGTGCTGCTGCGATGGCTAACTTTGTTCGTGAAGTTGCTAAGAACTACCCAATCACCGTTGGTGTTCACACCGACCACTGCTCTAAAGACCATTTAGACACTTTCCTTTTGCCAACTCTTGAGATGAGCAAAGAACTAGTCCGTAAAGGTCAAGAGCCGCTATTTAACTCTCAGATGTGGGATGGTTCAGCAGTTAGCTTGACCGAGAACCTTGAGATTGCTAAAAAGCTTTTAGTTGAGACCAAGAACCTAGGCATCATCTTGGAAGTTGAGATTGGTGTTGTTGGTGGCGAAGAAGATGGCGTTGAAGGTGGTGAAGGTGAACACCTTTACTCAACCATCGAGGATGGTCTGCTAACCGCTGAAGCTCTAGGTCTAGGTGAAAACGGACGTTACCTAACTGCACTAACTTTCGGTAACGTGCACGGTGTTTATAAAGCAGGAAATGTTGTTCTTCGCCCAGAACTACTAAACGATATTCAACGAGCTGTTGGCGATAAGTATGGCAAGAACATGCCGTTCGATCTTGTCTTCCACGGAGGTTCAGGTTCAACGGAACAAGAGATTGCTGATGCTGTTCGCTATGGTGTTGTGAAGATGAACATTGACACAGACACTCAATACGCTTTCACCAGAGCAATTGCTGGCCACATGTTTGCTAACTATGACGGTGTTCTAAAAATCGACGGTGAAGTTGGCAACAAGAAGATGTATGACCCTAGAGGCTGGGGTAAGACCGCTGAAGCAGCTATGGCTAAACGTGTTCTCCTTGCCACACAAGAACTTGGTTCTTTTGGCAAGTCGATGAGTATTTAGTGACGTTTATTTTTGTTGCTGGTATCTTCACCAGCAGCTTTTAGATCTTTTCTAAGTTCTTTAGGTAAAGAGAACTGAACGTCCTCTTCTGCCGTTTGAACTATCTGAACATCACCGTAACCACGCTCAGCTAATAGTTCCAATACTTCATCAACTAGAACTTCAGGAACACTGGCTCCAGAAGAAACTCCAACCGAGCTAACTCTCTCAAACCATTCATCTTTGATTTCACTTGCAAAATCAACTCGATAGGCAGCCTGTGCTCCGTTTTCAAGAGCCACCTCAACTAAGCGAACAGTGTTTGAAGAGTTAGCTGAACCAACAACAATAACTAGCTCTGCTTCTTGAGCTACCTTCTTGATAGCAACCTGGCGGTTCTGAGTTGCATAGCAGATGTCATCGCTTGGCGGGTTTTGAAGTGTTGGGTAAAGCTCTTTTAGCTTTTCAACAGTTTCGTAGGTTTCATCTACCGAGAGTGTGGTTTGACTTAGCCAAACAACTTTGTTTGGGTCTTTGATGGTGACATTCAGGATGCCTTTAGCTCCATCAACTATCTGAACCTTATCTGGGGCTTCTCCAGCGGTTCCTTCAACTTCTTCGTGACCTTCGTGGCCGATAAGCAGGATGTCATAGTCATCATTAGCAAAACGAACCACTTCACGGTGAACCTTGGTTACCAGCGGGCAGGTGGCATCAATGGTGTTTAGCCCTCTAGCCTCAGCTGCTTTAACAACAGCTGGGCTAACGCCGTGAGCTGAGAAGACCAGGATGGCTCCTTCAGGTACCTCGTCAACTTCATCAACAAAGATTGCTCCGCGCTTTTCTAGAGAAGAAACCACGTGCTTGTTGTGAACAATCTCTTTACGAACATAAACCGGTGAACCATGAAGATCTAGGGCTTTTTCAACAGCAATAACCGCACGGTCAACACCAGCACAATATCCTCTAGGGGCAGCCAAAAGGACTCTTTTATGTCCTAGGACGGAAGTATTCTGGATGTTGGTCACACATCCATTCTAAAAGGTAGGCAGGGGCGATGAACGAATTACCGGTAATTGGTAAAGACTCCGAGCACCCGTTCACGGTGGCCCAACTAAGCCAAAGAGTTGCCGAAGCAGTAAGCAAGTGGGGTACTGCTTGGGTTGAGGGGGAACTTATCAAGTTCCAACACAAAGCTGGTGGCCATGCTTACCCTTCGCTTAGAGATTTGACCACCGGGGCAACTATCAGCCTGGTTATTTTCAACAATGTCTTAGTTGCTGCAGGTGAAGAGTTTCAAGATGGTGACCGAGTCGTAGTTAACGGCGTAATGGACTTCTATCAAGCCAGAGGATCACTTAGCTTCAAGGTCTCTTCGATAAAGAAGGTCGGAATTGGTGTTCTGATGGCGGAGATTGAAGCCAGAAGAGCAAAGATTATTGCTGAAGGTTTAGCAGACCCAGACAAAAAGCAAAAACTTCCTTTCCTGCCTAACTGCATAGGTCTTATCACGGCAGAGAACTCTGACGCTGAAAAAGATGTTAAACAAAATGTTTTACTTCGCTGGCCTGAAGCTAAATTCAAAAGCGTGAACGTATCCGTTCAAGGACCGGAGTGTCCACCAACGGTGATCGCTGCAATAAAGAAGTTAGATGAAGATCCTGAGGTTGATGTAATCATCATCACTAGAGGTGGTGGTGGCTACTTAGAACTCATGGGATTTAGCGATGAAGCTTTGGTTCGTGCAGTGGCAAATGCAAAGACACCGATTATTTCTGCCATTGGTCACGAGAATGATCGACCTATCATTGATGATGTTTCAGATCTTCGAGCATCAACACCAACTGATGCCGCTAAACGTGTAGTTCCAGATGTCGTTGAAGAGCGTCGCAAGATAAAAGAATCCATAAACCGAATGGTTAACATCATTGGAACTTTCGTTGCCCACCAGGTCACTCTGATTCAACAAATTAGACAGAACCCACTGTTGAAAGACCCGCACGCATATTTAGCTCAAAGATCAGATGACCTAGTTAGAGCCATTTCAGACCTTAGAGATGAAATGGATTCAAGACTAGATAAACAGGCAACAGAACTGACCAATAAAAGAAACTTGCTTAGATCTCTCTCCCCACAGAGCACCCTGGATCGTGGCTATGCCGTGGTTAGGGATGGCTCAGGGCAGGTAATTACTGACCCTAAGGCCGTTTCAAGCGGTTTAGAGCTTGAAGTGACCCTGGCTAAGGGTGAGATCAAGGCAACAGCCAAATAAGCAACTATTAAACTGGAGTAACAATGACTGAAACCAACAAAGACATCGAAACCATGACCTACGAGCAGGCTCGTGATGA
>CAIXVE010000008.1 GCA_903922825.1 uncultured Micrococcales bacterium
ACTTCGAAAGTGTCACGAAGCTTGCCATCAACCTGAGCAACAGCGGTGATGGTATCTTGCACCAACAAAGCAGGATCTGCTTCAGGTAATCCAGCTAAAGCAACTCCAGGCTTGTGACCTAGGATTGACCACATTTCTTCAGCCATAAAAGGTGCAAACAAAGATAGACCAATAGCTGCTATCTCTGCCCCTTCTCTAACTGCTGGGTCAGCTGGACCAACTGATCCGTCGATAGCTTTACGAAGAGCATTAACTAGTTCCATAAGCTTGGCAACACCAACGTTAAATTTGAAAGATTCAATGTTTGCACAGAAATCTCTCAAGAA
Organism: uncultured Micrococcales bacterium; assembly: GCA_903922825.1. Classification (GTDB taxonomy): domain Bacteria; phylum Actinomycetota; class Actinomycetes; order Actinomycetales; family Microbacteriaceae; genus Rhodoluna. The sequence continues at coordinate 327 of CAIXVE010000008.1, forward strand.
TGAATGAGTGACTTTTCTAAGTTCAACATTTCCAGTCGAGAAATCAACATCAACTTCTGAATCAACATCTTTAGCCGCTCTCCAACAACGAGCTAAGAACTTCCCTGAACCTGAAGGTGAAACATCTGCCCAGTCAATGTCATCTTCTGGTGGACCGGCAAAGGCCATAGTCAAACGAACAGCATCCGCACCGTGCTCATCAAGCTGGTCGCCAAGTTTGACTAGATTGCCACGAGACTTGCTCATAGCTGAACCATTCATGAGAACCATTCCCTGATTCAACAATCTGGTGAAAGGTTCACTGAAATCTAGATGACCAAGGTCTTGCAAGACCTTGGTGAAAAAGCGCGCATAAAGAAGGTGCAAAATAGCGTGAGTAACGCCACCAACATACTGGTCAACCGGTAGCCACTTCTTAGCTTCCTCTTTACTAAACGCCTCAGTTTCACTGTTTGGTGATAAATACCTTAGGAAATACCAAGAAGAGTCCACGAAGGTGTCCATGGTGTCGGTGTCCCGCTTAGCTGCTCTTCCACAACTAGGACAAGGAACGTTAACCCAGTCTTCTGCTCCACCTAACGGTGAAGTTCCTTTAGGTGCAAGATCCAAACCTTCTGCTGACGGCAATTCAATAGGTAGTTGGTCTTGAGGAACCGGAACCTCACCACAGTCATCACAGTGAATTATAGGAATTGGAGTGCCCCAGTATCTCTGACGAGAGATTAACCAGTCACGCAATCTGAAGTTCTTAGCCGCTTTACCGCGACCTTCTTTTTCTAAGATGCCAGTGATCTTCGAAATAGCTTCAGCCTTGGATAAACCATTTAGTTCGCCAGAGTTGATTAGAACACCTTCACCGGTTAGAGCTATTCCAGTCTCTAAAGGATCTGCCTCACCAGTTTCAAGAACTACCTTTACCCCTAAACCAAAAGTCCTAGCAAAATCTAGATCTCTTTGGTCATGAGCTGGAACAGCCATGATGGCACCGGTTCCATAATCAGCGAGTACATAATCTGAAATCCAAACAGGTATGCGTTCACCATTAGCCGGGTTGATAGCAAATCTTCCTGAATCAAGTCCAGTCTTATCTCTATCGGTAGCCAATCTTTCAATGTCGTTAGATTTCTTAACTTCATCAAGGTAAGCCTGGAACTGCATACGAATCTCCGCAGTTGAACCTGAAACTAATTCAGCTGCAAGATCACTGTCTGCAGCAACCACCATAAATGTTGCACCAAATAAAGTGTCTGGACGAGTTGTATAAACCGTTACCGGCTCAGCTCTACCTTCAATAGCAAAATCAACTTCTGCTCCATAAGATCTACCAATCCAGTTTCTCTGCATTGATAGAACCTTAGAAGGCCAATTTCCTTCAAGTAATTCAAGATCATCAAGCAATCTATCTGCATACTCAGTTACCTTAAAGAACCACTGGGTTAGCGCTTTCTTAGTAACAACAGAATCGCATCGCTCACAAGCGCCACCAACAACCTGCTCGTTAGCTAGCACTGTTTGACATGAAGGACACCAGTTCACCATTGAGTTCTTGCGGTATGCCAAACCCTTTTTATAGAACTCTAAGAACAACCACTGGTTCCAGCGATAGTAAATAGGATCACAGGTTCTAATGATTCTGTCCCAGTCAAAAGAACAGGCATAACGTCTCATTGAAGCTTTATGAATCTCTATGTTGTCGTAAGTCCAAGCACGAGGGTCAAGGTTTCGCTTGATAGCAGCATTCTCAGCAGGAAGACCAAAGGCATCCCAGCCAATGGGGTGCATAACGTTATAACCCTTTTGAACCCAATATCTAGCAATAACATCGCCTAGGGCATAAGCCTCAGCGTGGCCCATGTGCAGGTCGCCTGAAGGGTAAGGGAACATATCCAAGACATACTTCTTAGGCCTTGAATCCCCCTTATTACCTGAAGCAAAAGGACGCAGCTCATCCCAAACCGGTAACCACTTCTCTTGGATAGCGAAGATGTCCGGGCCAGTTGGCTCGATATTCTGTTTGTCGTTCATTTCCAT
>CAIXVE010000009.1 GCA_903922825.1 uncultured Micrococcales bacterium
CTTCGAAAGAGTTGTGGAACTTATCGGTGAAGACAACGCAGAGGCTCTAAGAAAGCTTTCATTGGAAATCTTCAAGACAGCAAGCAATCTTGCTGAAAAATCAGGTCTAATCCTCGCTGACACTAAGTTCGAATTTGGGCTAAACCCAGCCACCAAGGAGATCACTTTGGCTGACGAAGTGCTAACCCCAGACTCAAGCAGATATTGGTCTAAGACTGCCTGGGAAGCAGGTAACAGAACAGACAGCTTTGATAAGCAAATAGTGAGAAACTGGCTAGCAGCAAACTGGGATCAAGCAGCAGAACCTAACCCACCTGTGCTTCCAGATGAAATCGTTTCCCAAACCAGGGCTAAATACGCCCAACTGGTTGACACTTTGCAGGGCAACTAAGTTTTAGAAAGATAAACTAGAGATATTCCGAACCGCTGAAGATTCGGTGTATTTATTAGCCCCAACCACATAATCGGGAGCAAACTGTGCCAAAAATCATCGTTGAAGTAATGCCTAAAGCAGACCTATTAGATCCTGCCGGTAAAGCAGTTGCAAACTCTTTGCAACGTAAAGGTCACCCTGAGATTACTAATGTTCGCATTGGTAAAAGAATTGAGCTTCACTACACAGAGATCCCTACCCCTAAGCAGATTGAAGATGCTAAAGAGATAGCTGCTAGTTTCCTATCTAACGGTGTTATTGAAGATGTTGTTGCTGTCACAGTTGAGGATCTCTAAGCTCAAATGAGAATTGGTGTTGTTACTTTCCCTGGCACTTTAGATGACCGTGATGCTAAACGTGCAGTTCGCTTAGCCGGTGGTGAACCAGTTAGCCTTTGGCATGCAGATAAAGATCTCCATAACGTTGATGCAGTTATTCTTCCTGGTGGTTTTAGTTTTGGTGACTACCTACGCTGTGGTGCTATCGCAGCTCAAGCTCCAGTAATGGAATCAATTATTGATGCTGCCAATGGTGGATTACCTGTTCTAGGTATTTGTAATGGTTTCCAGATACTGGTTGAAGCCAACCTGCTTCCTGGAGGGCTTATTAGAAATGAACACCAGCACTTTATTTGTCGTGATCAAAAACTTGTAGTTGAAAATGTTGACACTGCATGGACTAATCAGTTCACTTTAGGTCAAGAAATCATCATCCCGCTAAAAAACGGTGAAGGTGGTTACATCGCTAAAGAAGAAACTCTAAAAGAACTTGAAGGTGAAGGCCTTATTACCTTTAGATATGCCGAAGTGAACCCAAATGGTTCCTTCAACAACATTGCGGGACTTCGAAACCGCAAAGGCAATGTTGTTGGTTTGATGCCACACCCTGAACACGCTGTTGAACCCGGCTTTGGTCCTGACACCGATAAAGCTATGCGTAGCGGTCTTGATGGTTTGAATTTCTTCACATCGGTTATGAACTGGATGGTGAATGCATAATGAGCATTGCAGTTGACACAACAAAAGAAGCAGAAAGCACTCCTGATAAAGCTCAACCCTGGAAAGAGCTTGGACTAAAGCAAGACGAATACGACCGCATCAAAGAAATTCTCGGCAGAAGACCAACCAGCGCTGAGTTGGCAATGTATTCGGTTATGTGGTCTGAACACTGCTCATATAAGAGTTCAAAGATTTACCTTCGTCAGTTTGGTGAAAAAGTAACACCAGAAATGAAGAAGAACCTAATGGTTGGCATGGGTGAGAACGCAGGTGTTGTTGACATTGGGGAAGGCTGGGCTGTTACTTTCAAAGTTGAATCACACAACCACCCAAGCTATATCGAACCTTTCCAAGGTGCAGCTACCGGTGTTGGCGGTATCGTTAGAGACATTTTGACTATGGGTGCTAGGCCTATCGCTGTTATGGATCAGCTACGCTTTGGTGCAGTTGATCATCCAGACACAGCACGTGTTGTTAACGGAGTTGTTTCAGGTATTAGCTTCTACGGCAACTGTTTGGGACTACCTAACATCGGTGGTGAGACTGTTTTTGACAAGGTTTACCAAGGCAATCCGCTGGTTAATGCACTATCTGTTGGTGCTCTAAGACATGAAGACCTGAAGCTAGCAAAGGCCACTAACCCAGGAGATCTTGTAATTCTGTTTGGTGCTAGAACCGGTGCTGATGGTATTGGTGGTGTTTCTGTTCTTGCTTCTGAAACCTTCGATTCAGAAGGACCATCAAGAAGACCTGCTGTTCAAGTTGGTGACCCTTTCGCTGAAAAGGTTCTAATTGAATGCTCGCTTGAGCTTTATGCAGCTGATGTTGTTGCCGGTATTCAAGACCTAGGAGGCGCTGGTTTATCCTGTGCTACCAGTGAACTTGCCTCTAACGGTCATGCGGGTATGAAAGTTCAACTCAAGAGTGTTCTGTTGAGAGATGAATCACTAACCCCAGAAGAAATTCTGATGAGTGAATCTCAAGAGCGCATGATGGCTATTGTTCCTAAGAAAGACCTAAAGGCTTTCACAGATATCGTGAACAAGCATGAAGTTGAGTTCAGCGTCATGGGTGAAGTTATTTCTGAACCGAGACTTTATATCATGTGGGGTGATGAGGAAATCGTTAACGTTCCACCAAGAACTGTGGCTCACGATGGCCCCGTTTATGAAAGACCAGTTGCTTACCCAGTCTGGATTGATGCACTAAAAGCAAACTCAACCACTTCTCTTCCAAGAGCAACAACTCAGGAAGAACTACAGAAACAAATCAACCAGATTGTTTCTTCGCCTAATCAGGCTTCTAAGAGTTGGATCACAGATCAGTATGACCACTATGTTGGTGGTAACACTGCTCTAGCAATGCCAGATGATTCAGGTATGGTTCGTGTTTCAGAAGAATCAGGTTTAGGTGTTGCAATAGCAACAGATGCTAACGGTAAATACTGCCAACTAGATCCATACACAGGGACACAATTAGCGTTAGCTGAAAGCTACCGCAACGTAGCAGCCTCAGGAGCATCACCTATGGCGGTAACCAACTGTTTGAACTTTGGTTCACCAGAGAACCCTGAAGTGATGTGGCAGTTCAAAGAAGCAACAGCAGGTTTAGCTGATGGCTGTTTAGAACTAGGTATCCCAGTTACCGGAGGTAACGTATCTTTCTATAACCAAACCGGTGATGTTGCCATCTACCCAACACCGGTAGTAGGTGTTCTAGGTGTTATTGATGATGTTGCCAGAAGAATTCCTTCGGGTTGGCAGGATGAAGGAAACAACATTTATCTTCTAGGCATCACCAGAGATGAACTAGATGGTTCAGC
>CAIXVE010000010.1 GCA_903922825.1 uncultured Micrococcales bacterium
ATTTCGCCTCGTCTCATGCCTGTGAACAGAGCAAGGTGAACAAATAGATGAAGGCGGGTCCCTATGGATGCTTCTAAGGCTTTCTTCACTTCGTCCTTGCTCCAATGCTCTTGAACCTGTGTCCTATTCGAATCTGCCTTCAATGGGTCCGTTTTGCTGACTGGGTTGATTGTCATTAGATCCTGGCGGGTGGCGTATTTACACAACTGGAACAGCACTCTGCGTGCACCATTGATTGTTGAGGCTGACTTATCTTGTGCTTTGAGAGTTGACATCCACTTTTCTACATCTCTTCCAGTAAGGTCTTGAACGCGCTTCTTTCCTAAGTACGGGAAAACCTCCCTTCTCAAACGAGACTCATAGTCCGTAGCCGTTGATTGCCGCACGTGATTGATCTTGATATTTCGCACCCAATAAAGACCAAGCTCTTCAACCGTGTCATTTTTCTTAATTGCGAGACGACCAGCCTCATGTTGGGAAATCATTTCTCTAAGATTCTTTTGAGCTTCGGCATACGTTTTTGCCGATCTAGTTGGTCTGATTCGGTTACCGGTCGGAGTTACACCAATTTCGAGTTGTGCAACAAAAGTCCTAGCCCCCGTCTTCTTATTTACTCTGGGATAGATGGTGCCGATGTTTCTTCTAGCCACGTTTCACCCCTTGAGCAAGTCTTTGAGTACGTTGTTGTTTCTCAATAAATCTTTCGAAAGCCTTTTCCGAAACTCTGACCAATCCTGAACTGAGGTGGATGGTTTCTATTCGCCCCTGACTTACAAGCCTTTGAACTGTACGTTTAGAAACCGATAGCTGACGAGCTACCTGTTCTAATGTCAGCAGTTGAGTCATCCAAGAAACTTCCTTCGAACTTTTGTTCGATTCATACATTAAGTTCTCGCATATAAATAGACCAAGTGCAAACGATGAGGGTGTGGATGACTGTGGATAACTTTGACTGCTGCGGGAGCTGTCTAAGACGGCAAACCTCAGCAGATCAGTGCCTTCTAAGGGGTGTCGGAGTTTTAGTCGAGTTAGATGTCGGTCCCATGGAATCATAAGTCCTAAACCTTTACTTGAAGGTTGCGTTGAACTTCGATTAGGCCTCGGGCTAATTGTTCGGCTGAGTGTTTGGCTGACTTGCATAGTTAACTCCTAAATTGGAGCTGCAAGTTTTGTTTCATATTCCGCGTCAGATAACGCATCCATGTCTGGTGCGCTTGGAGGGACTCGAACCCCCAACCTTCTGATCCGTAGTCAGATGCTCTATCCGTTGAGCTACAAACGCGTGGTGGGACCTTTATATAAAGGTAACTTAGTTAGTTTACCCAAATATGGTTTAGGTGTCTAACCTAATCTTCCTTTATGGCGTTCGCTTACGTCTAAAGACAATAAGAGCCAACAATAGATACAGGAGCTGACCAGTCAGCCAACTCCAGGCCGTGCTGTTAACTCCGAAGCTCACCCCAATACAGATTGATATAAGGATAAGCAGTGATCCACCTACGTTAACTATTGTGTATCCGAGGTTGTCCTTGTTGATGCTTATGACTATGTCTATGAAGTAGTTAGGCACAGAGATTACAGCTGACACTGCAAATATCTGGAGCACTACTGAGCTATTAAAAACATAACGTTGACCAAATATTGACAATATAAAGGGTGCTAAGACAACTACCATTGCGGCACCTAAAGCAGTCAAAGACAGCGCAGTGAGAAATAGTTTTCTGGCGACCTTACGAAGATTCTGCGAATCTGAGGAGCCTTCAGCAAAGAGTCCTCGCGACAAACTCGAGGCGGGTAAGTTCATTGCCGTCAAGATAAGCATGGGGACAGAGATCCATGCCACTTCAGATAATCCGAGGTAGTAGCCAACTAAAACTGTTAGAGCTGCTTTGGGGACTAGTGAAAAAGAAGTTGATACCCAATTTGATACAGCAAACTGGCCAACAAGTTTTCGTTGTGAGATTGGTTTACTAAATCGAAGACCAGCAAGATGTGTCGCGATCAAAGAAACGCAAAGACCTAGTAAAGCCATCAGCGCAATTACTAAAGCTATAGTGTTCTGATCTTTGAATTGCAGTGCAGCAAATATCTTTATCGGCGCGATGATAAGGGTTTCTGCTAAAACCAATGCAGAGTTCTTGGTTGCGATCAGTGCGGTTAGCGCAAGTGCATCAAGAGCAACGCTAACTATGAGGATCTCAAAAGCTGCTGCATAAGTGCCACTGAAAATAGAGTTCGTGTTTATGGAGCTCAGATACCACTGAACACCTAACCACACAGCGCCAATCGTCGTGCTGGAGAGAAGCACTGTGAGAACTATCCAAGACCAGAGCGCGTTCGGTTTGTTATGACCGGCAAAAAATCGCATGAGCGTATCTGATAGGCCAAAAGTGGCGATTGTCGCCAGCACAGGCGCGGTGGCCGTGAGCGTGGAAAGTAAACCTATTTCACTTGGGGCTAAGGATCTAGAGAGTAGAGTCCAAAAAGCGAAACCAACTACAGACGCAATCAGTGAATTAGCAATTAGAAGCGACGATGCTTTGGTTGCACTTCGGCCACGAGTGTCAACATGTTTACCGGCCACTAGTGAACTTTTCTAAAAAGCCCGATGGTTCTGCCGGCCAGATAATAGGACATGGCAGGAACTGTTAGCAGGAATGCCTTGAGCCAATTGCCAAAAGGGTTAAGTGCAAAGCGACTGATGCAATGGGCGAGCGAAATCAAAAGAATAAATAGAATGTTTAGAGCTAAACCGCCTAGAAAAACTTCGCTGTTGATTGTTGCAAGACCCACAACGATAGGACCGAATGTGGTGAACCAGGCAGCCCAAGCTAAATCTGCTTTCCTAACGATTGCAAATTCTCTCAAAAGACTCGTCGCATCTACTCCGCTAACAAACATCCATTTAAGGAACTTGGTATAGCTCTTTGATTCTTGATGCAACACAAAAAGATCGTTTAGTTGTCTTATCGGTTTCTTGGCAGCTATAAGATTTGCAGCAAGTCTGAAGTCTTCACCTAGGCCTGTTTTAGGAAATCCCTGTTTTCGAATGGTGTCACCATCAAACAAAACGTTATTGCCAGTTATCGGCATGCTTCCAGATATTGGTTTAGGCCTAGCCGATGCAATTCTGGAAATTGGAGCAATGTCTCCATCGGGGACTGCTAGGCCACTGATAGCAACATTCTCGCCCATACCTTCAACACATTTCATCAACCAATCATTGGGCAAAATAATGTCCGAATCGACGAAGGCAATTCGTTTGCCTTTGGCTTGAGTTAGCCCGATAGTCCTGGTTTTTCCACGGCCAAGATTAACTTTGTTCTCTATCTTGATGAATCGAGGATCTCCCTTGGCGGCATTCATTGCTTCCGTTATGGTTTTGTCGGTTGAACCATCATCAACAAAGATGAGCTCCATAGTGAGATTGGTGTCTTGACGAAGAATGCTGGTAATGCAATGGGCGATGTTCTCTTGTTCATTGAAAGCAATAACAACAAAACTTACCTCAGGTAATCCTTCACTTGGCATTTAGCACCTCTCGATACATGTCCAAGTGCGCAAGTGCATTGGTTTTCCATGAGAATTGTTGAGCATAACCATAGGAAGCTTCTCTCATGCTCTCAAGCTGATTCTTTGAAAGGTTGCTAAGCGTTTCAATGACGGCTGCTGATTTGTATTTGAGTGCGACGTTACTTGGCAGGTAACCAAGAACCTCCAGCTTTGGAATAATAACCGGAACACCACAACCTAAAGCCATGCGAACTGAACCAGAGTTAGTTATTTTAGTGAAACTGAAAAGAGCGGCGTCAGATTCAGCAAAAGATTTTTGCATCTCTTCTTGAGTCATGTACTCAAAAGATAATTGGATGTTCCAACCTCTAGTTTGAGCTTGTGCCACCAAATCAGTTATGTCTGCCTTCAAAACAGAATCGTTGCAAGTTCCAGCTATTTTTAGATTTACATTTGAAAGAGGTTCTTTAGATTCAACTAACTGCTCTAGAAGTTCTTTGATTCCTTTGTATCTTTTGATCTGACCTAAGATAACTAGACTTATGGATTTATCCTTGAGTTTTTTTATAGGTGAAGTCAAAGCATCTATTCCCTCGGGTATTACATATATAGGAACTGTCGTGCAAAGTCTCTTCACATTTTTTAATGTGGATTTCTGGTGGATAACTGCAGCAGCTGAACTTCGGAGAATTAGTTTCACGACACGCTCATCGTTATTGAAAAGTTTCTCGTGTGGTAACAGGTTGTGAACTGTGTATACCAATTTGATTTTTAAGATAGCTAAAGTTTTGAGGAAAAATCTAAACCACAACTCAGCTAACGGTCTTCCTAGTGTGTTTGCTAGCCAATGAGGCACAAATTTCTCAGTCCAATGCAAGTGAACTATCTTTGTTCCACCTAGCTTCATCGAGACTAACCTGAAGGGAAGCAGGAAGAGGTTTATGGAAGCTGATTTTGTTGGCTCTGAGAAGAAATCAACTTTCACATCTGCGTTAGTAAGTTCCTCTTTAAGTCTGTGCTGGTAAGGGTTCTTGTCTTTAGGTAGAAAAAGAATTGTTTGAGTGGGTTTTACCAATTGACTGAAGAACTCAAAGATCATTGCAGTTGTGTAAATTAAGTTGCTGTAAAGCACTAGCGGTGCGGACCCAATTTTACGGTTTCTAAGCAATAGAGCTCCGACTAAGGCGCCTAGGCCCAGTAAAGGAATGAAGTTTCGGAAGAACAGTTGGACAATTGCGTAAAGCGCAATCACAACAAGCGGTGGATAGACAAACAGGATTACTGCGCTTTTGAGAATCTCCGCTCTTCTGCGAGGGTGATATTTCAGTAACCTTGCTCGCGCTCTGCCATAACGCCAACTTCGCTTTTTTTGAAGTTTCCAGAGCCCCCAGTCCATTTTCATTCTTGCTGTTTGCACTGAAGTGGGTGGAATGCCGACATCCATCAATCTAAAAGCGAAATCTGCGTCTGAGCCGTAGTCATATTCCTCATTGAACCCCCCGGCCTCATCAAAGGCACTTCTTTCAAATGCGAAGTTAGCGGTTAGGACCGTGCTGATGGGGGTGCCGGTTGGCTCATCGTTCACAACAGAATAGATGCCTGGATTGCTGGAAGTAATTGGGCCTGATGTGACGCGGTATTGGTTTTTTACAATCGGATTTGTTAGTTCTTCTAGCCAATTATCATCTGGGATACTGCCCGAATCGCAGTATGCGATGATGTCTGCATTCGATAGACGAACACCCAGATTTCGCTGCTGCGGGATGGTGAAATTGCGATCTAAAGGCTTAACATAATCGTGCCAAATTACCCAAGGGTGTGCTCTACGAATCCAATCGAGTCTGCGCTCTGAAGCATCAACAACAATCAAAGACGCGTTGAGCTTCTCGCATTGCGGTTTTAGAAGTTCGATTGTGACATTTAGGCTGGCCTCATCTTTAGAAATAATTACGACGGCAATGCTCTTTTTATTCGACATTGCCATAAACTCTGGTTTCTTCTGTGGAATAAATAATGTTTCTGGTCTCATCGAAGAACGTCTTCGGGTAGACCCACGTCGCGCAGATATTAGACACACAGCCTCTTGCTCTGTGAGAAAGAACGTTTGTTCTACTCGCGTAAACCAAAGCACGGACATCGATAGCCTTAGGATCGCTTAGGTTAAGTGTTCTGAAAGACCCGGGTGTTTGAACCGACATCAAAACAAGCTCGCCGTATCGATCTGCGAAGACCAATGTTTGCTCGTCAAAGTTAGAGTGAATCCATTTTGCTGTCGCTATTTCAGATTCTGAAATCTGGAATCGTTCGTAGTCTTCCCCAACGTTAGCAAAGGTAGCCAAAGGCGCACCACTGAAAAGGAGCCTCTCAATACCTAGACCTGAAACTGTGTTGACTAAAACCCAGCCCACAACAAAGGTTCCTACAAGCACTCCTCGGGTGTTCTTAGGTTTTTCGGTGACTAATCGGTGTCTAGGTAGCGATTTCACGTATTCAAGTACCGGAGTTTTGCTAAACAAAAGATAATTAATGCCGGCAGCTAAAGCGAATGCAAAAACGAATCCAGCTTGAATAGCCCCACGTTCGGGATTATAAAGAAGAGCAAGAGTTGAAGAAACTCTAAGTGCGCTGACCAATGCAAGAGCGCCTAAGGCGACAGTGTATATTTCAAGATTCTTGATTGATCGGGATTTAAATCTGCGTATGAAAAACAACGCCAAAAGCACCACTGTTACAAGGAGAAGAAGTTGTCTGAGCAGAAGAACTCCTCCGTTCCAAGCTCCGTTCAATCTAGATAGCGGTGCATAGCCCACCGATGGTCGGCTATCAGTTAGGGTCAGAGAGTCAGCTCTTACATCCCTGTTTAGCCAAGTCATAGTTGCATCTCTGCGCTCTAACATTGCCTTTTCATAAGTTGCCACAGGCACTAAAGATTGTGAGGTTCCCACCAGCCATGCAGTAAGTGGGTTACTTTGCCCATTACCTAGAATCTGTAAACCAGAGTTAGCTGTTGTACTCGTATCTGTAACTAACTCGCTGGCCGGTCTAGTAATAACTCCGTTCCACATAATTACTACCACTAAAACCGATAGGACTACCGGCCAGGTAATAACCAGTTTCTTTCGATCCTCTTTTCTTATTCGAAGAAGGTATCTTGCAAGGAGTGCAACAATCAGGAAGAAGGCGCTGACGTATGCGGTGGTGTAATGACTAATGGCTAGGCCCAAGGCAAATATGATGATGCTGGCCTGTCTGGTGAACTTCTTTTCATTAGTCGATGAGATGGCGTATATCAAAGCAACGAACATAAGGATCGCTATTTCTTGTCTTCCAATAGCAGGGAATTGCCTTGCTAGAGAAGATGTGGAGACCACCAGGATCGTCATCGCTGCAATAGCTGGCCCATCACCATACTTCTCACCAACCATAGCTATAGCACCAGATACCGCTATGGCCAATAGCACCGGCAGCATCCAGCGAGTTAGGTCTATTGGTGCGATTCCGCTGAGTGAATGCAGATAAGCAGGTAGTGCGGTCAAAGATGCCATCGATGCGTAAGAATCTGCGTTGGTTGGAATAGTGAAGATTCCCTGTTGAACACTCTGATTTGCAACAGAAAGCTCTTTCTGAACATCCCAGCCGTATAGCCCTGCTCCCTTAAGTGAAACAGACCAGAAAGCGGCTAGTGCGCTTGAGCCCATCAATGTAATCAGGAATGGAGATTGACGTTTACTTCTAGTCCGCAGCAACGCAAAAGTGCAGCTAGCTATGAGAGCGAAAGAGATCACGAAGAGTGAAATCAAAGCAACCGTGTTGTTGTTTACGTTATTAAGTTCAACGGCTCCGAAAGCTGCCAAAGCAGGGACAAGGCCGGCAACAATTATAAGAACTGGACTTCGGTTAGTCATCTTCGAAGTTAGCCATCTGAAGGCATCACGGTTGAAGATTGCTGTGAGTATCACAATCAAGGCAAGCGCAACGATTGTTGACATGCGAACCGTTGAAGGGTCGAGTGGTCTAGCTATTCCGAAATGTGGAAGTACCCATGAGATAGCTAAAGCGATAACCATGATTGCTATGAGGCCAAGTGTTGAGGCTAACAGTAGTCGAACCGCTGTTCTGTGCGGGTTTAAACCCATGAGAGCGGCAATCCCCGACCCAAGCAACAGGATTGTTGAGGCGGTTATGAAAACCTGAATTGCCCAACTCTGCTGCGGACTGAATAGGCAAGCCAGAGCGGTAATCAACCAAAGTAACGCTGGGCTAAAGATGCGGCTGAGGATTTTCATCATGAGAAAAGTCCTCTCACGTATCCGAAGTTATCAGCCAACTCTTCAACCCACTTTGCATATGGGTAGAGCATTGACTCTTTATCTTTGTTTACGAGTTTCAGATGCAGTGAGAAAACCACTATCGCGAGAACTAGAGGAAATGCTATGAGTCCAAGAACAACTGAGGACAGCAATGTGATCGGAAGACAAATTGCTAATGAGAGAAGAAGGCTAAGTGCTGGGGTTGGTAGAGGAAGAGTCTTTGTAGGGCCGTTGCTCTTCTGGTTTTTAGCATTAGCTATTGCGTATTTATAGGCCCTTCGTAATGAGTCTGAGAAATTAGCAGCGAAATTGTGCTGAAGTTCGATGTTGGTGAAGTACTTAAGGGACTCTTCCCCGAATTGTTTGCGCAGTTTTTGAGACACAATTGTGTCATCTGACCCGAATTTTATTGCAACGTCAAAACCAAATACTTTTCTCAGGGCGAAGGATCTGAAGCTCATGTTTGCACCAACGAGGGCTGATACAGAGTCTCCGGATTTAAGTTCAGTTGGTTTGAAATAGCGCGCAAACTTTTCAACTAAAGAACTGCTGTTTTTACCTAAACCCATTGCCGCTACTGGTTTTGTTTGGGTCACGTATCTTCTGTTGAATGAGTCTGTTGAAAAACTTGAGACAGGGCCAGTTAGCGCAACTGTGTTTCGATCCACTTGATTCCATGTCTCAAGTATTTCTGCTATCCACGTTGGCCCTGGCCTGCAGTCATCATCGGTGAAAACAACAAAATCTGTTTCCACCATTGACATGCCTAGATTTCTTGCGGCCGGCAACCCTATGTTCTTTCCAGATGACACAAACTTTAAATTCAGTTCTCTGTTTTTAGTCATCCACTCTCTAACCAGAACTGGCGTGAGATCTTTGGACCCGTCATCAACGAGGATTACTTTTAGCCTGTCATTAGCGGTTTGGGTCTTGAGGCAGTCAAGCAAATCTTTGATTTGGCTTGAGCCGTTGTAGGTGCAGACAACCAGCGATATATCGTTGTTAGCGTTCATTCTTCACCACGTTTTTCAACATCGCTGAATAGAGCCCCGTTACGGTAAACCAATTAAATATGCGGCTTGTTTTACGGAAATGTTCAGTCACCTTTTGGCTGTCTGGAAGATCGTTCAAAAGATTTGATAATGACTTTTCTAAGTCATTGACATCACCAGATTCAAATAGGCCATGTGACTCTTGCTGTATAGCAAGATGCCTTGCCGCATTATTTAGATTGTTCGAAGTTATAACTGGAGTCCCTAACGCCAAACTCTCTGCCACAACCAATCCAAAGCCTTCTCGTTCTGACGGTAATACCAGCACGGTCGCTTCTTTGATTGCTTCCCATACCCGACTGGTTGATGAAAGTTCACCGATGAAGATACAGTTAGCTAACCCCTCGGCCAGAGTCTTGAGGTTCTGTTCCTCAGGGCCGACGCCAACTATTTTTAGTTGGAAGTTTTGAAATTGTTTTTGGCTGACGATTTTCCTAAATGCCTCAATAAGCACGTCAACTCGTTTGTGTTCAATCAGCCTTCCAACATACAAAATCGTGTTTGAAGACTTATCAACTCGAATCTTGTCCATCTCGGAATATGGAAGACCGCTGTTGATTTGAAGGACCTTTTTTGGAGAACCAAGAGCTTCTATTACTTTGCCTGTCACCTCATCAGAAACTGTGATGATTTGGTTTGGGAGTCGAATTACAAATGACTCAACAAGTGAACCTATGCTCCCCTTAAGTCCCGGGAGATATTGACGCCAATAGTCTTTGCCCCAGTATTCATGCCAGGTGACCACAAGAGGAATTCGTCTGATTCGGGCAATGAGCCAAAGCGGGAATATTTGAATATAGGGAATCTGATCCGCCTCAATTACATCTATGCCATTAGCAAACAGCAGTCTTATAGTTGACAAGCTAAATAGGATTCCTTGGGCTATGGATCTAACTCCCTCGGAGTTATACATGTTGTATTTTGGAGAGATTGATTTGAACTCAACGCCGTTTATTACAGGATTGGTTTTCCCCTCCCACCATTTCATTGTGAAGACAGTTGGTTGAATTCCGGTCTTAACGAGGTCGTAGACATAACCTGCATATCTAGTCTCTTTGCCTCCCTGATTCCAAGGCAGAACAGAGTCGCTTACTATCGCAAGTCTTATATTTGATTCAACTTCTGAACTCATTTGACCAATGCCTTAAGGATTAGTCGCCTACCTTCGAACTTGATTTCCAATTTGCCAGCATGTAAAGCTGGCACGACGAATTCCATAATTTGTTTACTAGGCACTGTGATCTCGCCAGTAGTAAAGGAATGACCTGACAAATAGGCCGTCCATCTGTAGTGCTGCTCTGATGCCTGCTCATTGTTAATAACTATTTGCATATTCGTCCCTGCAGAGAAGCTCCTTGTAGACAAATCAGCGTTCTTGAAATAGACGGATGTCTGACCTGGAGATTGGCTAGAGCCATATCTGTCTTCAAGTAGAGCTACAAAATTAGGAGTAGCTACGATTGCAATAGCGCTAAGAGCAATTAGTTGCAATCCAAGCCACCGTCTCATCTGTTGTCCCGAAAACTATCATCACTACTCATTAATTGCAGCTACAACAGGAACATTTGCTGGCGCAGCATTGCTGTTCGCCCTAAAGCGCACTTTTGCCAAGACGTAGAAGCAGCGAATTGCATCACTTGCTTTTATTTTCTTTCCTTCAGCCTTAGATCTTCCGATATAACTAATTGGAACTTCGTATGGGCGATATCCTCTTCTCAAAAGTTCTGAAGTGATTTCAGTGTCAAGACCGAAGCCTTTTTCCGTTAACACCATTGACCTTAAGACAGATAATCTAACAAGTTTTAGGCAAGTGTGGAGATCTGTAATTGACGAGCCGTAAAGAAGGTTGGTAGCCAAAGTCATCGTCTTGTTACCGAAAGCGTGTAGGAGCGTTGGATGTGTTGTGTTAACACCTTGGACTCGAACTCCAAAAACCAAATCTGCGCGGTTACGTAAAATAGGTTTGATCAGCTTGTCAATGTCATGCGGATCATATTCACTATCTGCATCGAAAATAAGTAGATGTGTTCCAGTGGCATTTTCAATACCGGTTCTAACCGCATGACCTTTACCACGATTTTGTTCAATCCTGATTACTCGAATGTCATAGATAGTTTTCAGTTCAGTAAGAATTGCTGCAGTTCTATCCGTAGAACCATCATCGACAACAATGATCTCTAGTCGGGCATGAAGTTTTTGAAGTGAAAGGTGTTCTACAACTTGAGCAACAGTTTTCTCTTCGTTGTGAACTGGGACCACAACAGAAACAATTAGCTTCTCTCCTGAATGTGCATTCCACCCTGTTGTGTCACCTAGAACTGCCGAAGCCAGAAGACTTGCAATTGGGATATCTAGCCATTTAGCCGCTGCTGCTAATTCATCTATTGAAAGTGGGGATTCACCAGTAAAGGCTTGGTTGAGTTCACGAATTGACATACCAAGGTATTCGGCAAGATCTTGAGGATTCCGCCCAGTCTCCGAGCAGCGGTGGCTGATTAGAAGGCCGAGCTTCTTACTTACAGACTCTTTTTTGGAGTTCAGATCCTTGGTCACGGTATACCCTTTCGCCATCCCCAGCAGGATGCCGCTGATGCTTCGCTTGGTCCCATAATTCTACGCTAATTAGCGTAGATAGACACGCTAATTAGAGAAATTATGCTAATTAGCGAACATTTGCGACACTTCGATTTGACACTGTTCTATGATTTTTCCTATGGGTCAACGAAACTTTGAAGCTGGACCACTGAGCGTGGAGCTAGGCAAACTTATCCGGAAATCTCTAACCATTTCCGAAGCCGAACTAGGCAGACGAGTCAAGGTTTCACAGGACACGGTTAGCAGATGGCTAAACGGTAAACGTCCCATAAACATTGAACACCTGCTTCTTATCTGTGAAGCGGCTGACTTTGACCTAATCGAACTGGTTGCTAAAGCAAAGGCCAATATTGCCGATCAAGTTGACTCTCTAGAAGCAACCTGGTTGAGGTCTCAAACACCCCCCAAAAAAAACTAGAACCCCAGCAAAAGGCATAAATTAACGTTCAACGATAATGGGCTAAACTAGTCACGTTCTGGAGACGTCGCATAGCCCGGTCGAGTGCGCCTCACTGCTAATGAGGTAAGGGTGTTAAAGCCCTTCGGAGGTTCAAATCCTCTCGTCTCCGCTCAAAAGTGAAACCCCCGCAATTGCGGGGGTTTCATTCAAATCGAGATGATTAGGAAAGATTCATGTCCACAGATCAAACTCAGGGCTATAAATATCGCTGGTTAGTTCTAACTGTCGTTTTAATCGCAGAAATGATGGATCTCCTAGATGCAACTATCGTCAACGTTGGTGGCCCAGCTTTAGAACACGCGCTTGGAGCCAGCCCATCAGAACTTCAATGGGTTATTGGAGGCTATGCCTTAGCTCTTGGATCTGGGTTGATCCTAGGTGGAAGACTAGGTGATCGCTTTGGTCGTCGCAACATGTTTATCTTTGGGTTAGTCGGTTTCACACTCGCTTCATTGGCTTGTGCTTTGGCTCCGACAATCTTTGTTTTGATTGTGCTTCGTTTTGTTCAAGGTTTCTTAGGTGCAATGTTGCTACCGCAGGGTTTTGGTTTGATTCGCGATGCTTTCCCACCAGCTGAGTTTGGTAAAGCTTTTGCCGCTTACGGTCCTGCCTTTGGACTTGGTGGAATTCTTGGACCAATCATTGGTGGATTCCTAATTGAAGTCAATGTTTTTGATCTTGGTTGGCGTGCAGTGTTTTTAGTGAATGTGCCAATTGGTATTGCTGCATTGATTCTTTCGCTTCGCTTCCTGCAAAAAGATTCTGCAGATAAGTCTCTGAAGTTAGACCTTTTTGGTGCACTTGTTGTGATTCTTGCCTCAGGTTTATTGGTGTATCCACTGATCCAAGGACAGGACGCTGGTTGGC
>CAIXVE010000011.1 GCA_903922825.1 uncultured Micrococcales bacterium
GAAAACTACATCAGAGTTCGAGATAGAAAATCTGAAGATGGTGGCTCTAGGGATCTAAGCTATCCAAAACTACCTGAACCATTAGTTGTTGGCACCTACGATAATCACACTCACCTTGAGATAGCTGATGGCGAGAATCCTATGGATTACCGTGAACATCTAGAGCTATCAAACCAGGTTGGCATTCTAGGTGGGGTTCAGGTTGGTGGTTCGGTTGAGACATCAAGATGGTCTGCGCAGATAGCTGCAATTGAACCTAGACTTCTGGCTGCTGTTGCACTTCACCCTAATGTTGCAGCTGAATATGCTTCAATTGCAGAACTTGATCTGGCTATTGATGAGATAGCAGAATTAGCAAAACAACCGCGCGTTCGGGCAGTTGGTGAAACGGGGCTTGATTATTTCAGAACAGAAAAAGAACTCCAGTTTCTGCAACATCATTCTTTTGAACGTCACATTCAAATAGCTAAAGATAACAACATAGCATTGCAGATCCACGATCGTGATGCGCATGAAGATGTTGTTGAAACACTGCTTAGGGTCGGGGCTCCAGAAAAAACAGTCTTTCACTGTTTCAGTGGGGATAGGGCTTTAGCTGAAATCCTTATTGAGAACGGCTGGTATGCATCATTCTCAGGAACTCTAACTTTCAAAAAGAACCAAGAACTTAGAGATGCAATAGCTATGATGCCAAGCAACTTAATTCTTGTTGAAACCGATGCACCTTTCCTAACTCCGGAACCTTTCCGAGGTAGACCTAACTCTCCCTACCTCATCCCAATCACTGTTAGAAGGATGGCTGAAGTTAGAGGCATAACCGAAGACCAGATGGCTCAAGAGCTAACTCAAAACACAGAAGCCGTTTATGGTTCTTGGGCGGAAGGTCTCTAATGAGTGAACTTCTTGGGGCAGCAGAGATTAGAGCTTTAGCGGCTTCTTTGGGGGTTAGCCCGACTAAGAAACTGGGGCAAAACTTTGTCATAGATCCAAACACCATCCGCAAGATTGTTTCGGTAGCCAAACTAACTGGCATTGAAACAGTGGTTGAGATAGGTCCTGGTTTAGGCTCGCTAACCCTTGGGTTATTGGAAGTTGTAGATAACGTCATTGCTGTTGAAATTGATAACAAGATGGCTCAAGCTATTGAACAAACAGTTAGATCTAAAGAACCAACCAAGAACTTCATGTTGGTGCATGAGGATGCTTTGAAGGTAAAGGAACTACCTGTATTACCTGACGCACTGGTGGCTAATCTCCCATACAACATCTCAGTTCCAGTGCTCCTGCACTTCCTAGAAAACTTCCCGAGTATTAGTTCCGGTGTGGTGTTAGTTCAAGCGGAAGTTGCCCATCGCTTAGCTGCTACCCCTGGCTCAAAGGTTTATGGGTCACCAAGTGTGAAGTTAGCTTGGTATGCGCAGAGTAATCTTGCTGGCAATGTCGGTAGGAATGTGTTTTGGCCAGCACCGAATGTTGATTCGGCTCTGGTTTATTTCAAGAAGCGTGCTGTTTCTCTAGGTGATGAAGAACTTAGAAAGAAAACCTTTGCGGTTATCGATGATGCTTTCCTGCACAGAAGAAAGACTCTTAGACAGGCAATAGCTAACTTCGCAGGTTCACCAGCTTTAGC
>CAIXVE010000012.1 GCA_903922825.1 uncultured Micrococcales bacterium
ATAGAGCTCTTCCGGTGTTCCAAGTTGCTCGATAGCTCCGTTATTGAAAACAGCAATCCGATCACTTAGGGTTAGAGCTTCTTCTTGATCGTGGGTAACAAAGATAAAGGTGATACCTAGCTGTCTTTGTAGTTGTTTTAGTTCTATTTGCATCTGCTCACGAAGTTTCATATCCAGCGCACCTAAAGGCTCATCTAAAAGAAGCACCTTGGGTTCAACCACAATAGATCTGGCAAGTGCAACACGTTGCCTTTGACCACCGGATAACTGGCTAGGTTTCCTATCTGCAAAATCAGCTAAGCGAACAGTCTCTAAAGCCTGCATTGCTCTTTCTTTACGTTCTGCCTTGTTTACTTTTCTAACTCGAAGACCATATTCGACATTCTCAAAAACGCTCATGTGACCAAATAGAGCGTAGTCCTGGAATACGGTGTTCACATCTCTATCAAAGGGAGCAAGGTTTGTTACATCCTGCCCGGCTAATTCAATGGTTCCAGAATCAGGTAATTCAAAACCTGCAATAAGTCTTAGAACTGTGGTCTTACCCGATCCTGATGGACCAAGCATGGAGAAGAACTCTCCTGCGCCGATTTCAAGGTCAAGCTTGTTGACCGCTACCGTCTTACCAAAGCTCTTGGTAACACCCTTAAGGGTTATCGCTGGCATAGCCTTAGCCATTGGAACCTCACTGTCTTTAGTCCTAGTTTAGAGTTATAGCCGTTTAGACTTGGTCTTAAACCAGCCTCGAACAAAGGATTCGCATGCCAAAACTCGTCAAAACTGACTTAGATGTCTCAAATGTTTGTTTTGGAGGGAACGTCTTTGGTTGGACAGCTGATCAAAGCCAATCCTTTGAGCTTCTGGATAGATTCATGGAGCTAGGTGGCAACTTTGTTGACACCGCTGATGTTTACTCAGCCTGGAAAGAAGGGAACCAAGGTGGTGAAAGCGAAACCATTATTGGTAACTATCTAAAGAAGACAGGTAAAAGAACTGACCTGGTTATTGCCACAAAGGTGGCAATGCTGGAAACCAGAAAAGGTCTTTCTGCTAAAAACATAGCTTTGGCTTGTGAAGATAGTTTGAGAAGGCTGCAGACCGATTACATTGACATCTACTACTCCCACTCAGATGATCTAGAAACGCCTTTAGAAGAAACCCTCGAAGCTTTTGACCAGCTAGTTAAATCTGGAAAAGTTCGATACATCGCAGCCTCAAACTACACCTTCGATCGTCTAGGTGAAGCAATGACAATCTCCAAGGAGAATAACTTTACTGAATACATCGCACTGCAGAATCGCTATAGCCTGGTCGCTCGTGAACCTTACGAATCTGATGGAGCTAAATCAGTAACGGAATACAACATCTCAGGTCTTCCCTACTCAACACTTGGTAGCGGTTTCCTCAGTGGTAAATATGCTCAAGGTGCTGCTGTTGATTCACAACGAGCAGAAGGTGTTAGCAACAATTACGCAACACCTAAGAACTTTGAACTGTTAACTCGTTTGCAAGAGATTGCTCAACGTCACTCTGTTTCAAGCACTGCATTGGCACTTGAATGGCTAAGAATGCAACCTGGAGTTAGCGTTCCCTTGGCATCTGGTCGAACAATTGAACAATTGAATGCCTTGATGCAGAAGGTTTCACTAACTTCTGAAGAAGCTAGTTATCTAGCTGGCTAAGAAAAACTGACACAGACTGCATAAACTCTTTAGGTTTCTCTTCATGGGGTATATGCCCACAAGAATCAACAATCTTTAGTTCTGCATCTGCAATATCTTTAGAAACTGATATTGAATCTCTAGTTGGAATCACTTGGTCGTGATCTCCAGTTATAACCAAGGTTGGAATACTCAGTTCCGCTAGATGTCTATTTATTGAAGATTGAACACCATTTCTGGTGAACTCCCAGAATGCAGCTTCCCAGCCTTTTATTTCCAAGGGTAGATAGTACGCATCAAAAACTTCTTGAGTGATACCTGAATCATCAAACCAAGAACGATAAAGAATCTTGGTACCAGCTTTCTTGAAGCCAGCCACCAATCTTGGGCCAACTGAATTCATTAGTGCACTCTGCAGAAGTTTCGATGCAGGTTTAGGCCCTGATCTAAATGTTCTAAAGGCAGGTGCTTCAAGAATCAAAGCCTTCACTCTTTCTTGATTGCTCAAAGCCCATTCGGTTGCAACTGCAGCGCCAGCTGAGTGTCCTAAGAGAATAACTTTTGAAGTTGGGCTGAAGCTCTTGATGATTTCATCTAGCAGACGAATCTGGTAATGGTAGGAGTATGGATTCTCCCCTGACCAAGACTTAGGTCTAACAGTTAAACCAAAAGCAGGTCGGTCATAGCTGATAACTTTTCCAAATTTGGAGAGTTCTGGCAGAAGTTTCCTAAAGCTATAAGTATTAGCTCCAAAACCATGAAGCAAAACAATTAAAGTTTCTTCTTTGGAATCCTGATACTCATAGTGAATATCAACACCAGCTAGTTCAACAAATCGAGAGAAATCGTGGGCCAAGTCCTTTTCAGACTTGGTGCCCTTTGTGGCTTTGTAGTTGAGTTTTCCCAAAATTACTTTAGGTTTGCTTCAATCAGAGCAATGATCTCAGGATCATCCGGCTTAGTGGTAGGTCTAAAGCGGTGAACTGTTCCATCTTGCAGAATTAGGAACTTCTCGAAGTTCCACTTCACATTGCCTGCCTTACCTGAAGAATCTTTGGTTTTCTTTAGCTGCTGGTATAGCGGGTGGGTGTCTTTGCCATTCACCTTAACTTTTTCAGTCATCGGGAAGGTAACTCCCCAGGTTGTCGAGCAATACTCGGAGATGTCACTTGAGTCTTTTAGTTCTTGAAGGAAAGAGTTTGATGGCATACCAATCACTGTGAAGCCTTTGGAACCATACTTTTTCTGCATAGCTTCCAACGCTTCATACTGAGGTGATAAACCACATCTTGATGCAACATTCACAACCAAGGTGACTGGCTTGGCTAGTGTGCCAAAAGTAGTTTGCATGCCGTTTAGAAGAGTTAGTTCTGTTTGATTTAGGTCCATGTGTTTAGGTTAGCCGATGATGCAGACTCTTGAGTTTCCTGTTTTGTTCCCAAGCTCCTCAAATGAGGTCTAGGGTGAAGTTAGAGACCAAAGGAGATCTAATGGAACTAAAAGGAAAAGTCGTTGTAGTCACCGGTGCCGGAAGCGGCATGGGAAGACAGCTGGCGCTAGAGCTAGCTAAACGTGGTTCCAAGGTGGCTCTAGTTGATTTCAGAGCCGAAACCCTGAAAGAAACTGCAGATCTAGTTGCTGGACTGAAAGGTGTTTCGTCTTCACACGTGTTAGACGTGACAGATTCTGCTGGTGTTGCAAAGCTTCCAGCAGCTATCAAAAAAGCGCTGGGTGAACCTGATGTGCTGATCAATAACGCTGGAATAATTCAACCGTTTGTGAAAGTAAATGAACTGCCTATGAAGGATGCCCTTCATGTGATGAATGTGAACTTCACCGGACCACTTATGCTTACTAAAGCATTTCTCCCTGGATTACTAACAAGACCAGAAGCTCACATTCTCAACGTCTCCTCCATGGGAGCTTACGCACCAGTTCCAGGCCAAAGTGTCTATGGTGCCTCTAAAGCAGCTATCAAGCTTTTCACCGAAGGGCTTAGATCTGAACTACTAAACACCAAAGTTGGTGTCACAGTAGTTTTCCCTGGAGCCATCAACACAAACATTGCTCAGAACTCAGGTATGGCAACCTTTGGTGCAGGAGCAGATGCCGGTTCAATCAAAATGTCTCAACCAGATGCAGCAGCAAAACTTATGGTTGATGCAATTGTCAATAACAAGCCAAGACTTGTTATTGGAAGTGATGCCAAAATGCTAGATTTCCTATCTCGACTAAACCCGGTGTACGCAGCAAAAGTGATTTATAAGCAGATGGCTTCACTGCTGAAATAGACTCTTAGCCCTTTAGTTCATTAGGGTTTTTAGATTCATTGAGCCAAATCATGCGTTTATACATAATTGCCAAATGTTACCTTTCGGGAACATTAGACCACTAGCATTAGAACATAACTTAAATGATTGGAGCTCCAAATGAACCGCAGAATTCTAGTAATAATCGGAGCAGTCGCAGTAGTTTTTGTGATTGCAGTCGTAGGAGCTTCAACGATCAACGTTGCAGGTTCTGACACAGCACCAGGTGAAGGTAAGACAGTTGCTAACTGTGTTACAGCACTAACCATCAAGACACCGGTTGATACCAGCGTCCAGGACCAAAACCAAATCAAGGTGATGAACATAAGCGGAGCTATGGCTCCTTGTGTTGGTCAGACTCTTCGTGCAGACGTTGCACTAACCAGCGGTTCACACGTATGGGCAATCTTCAAGATCACCACTGCTATCACAACGCTGTCGTTGCCTTTTGATGCAACAACTGGCCTTTTCTATAACGCAAAGCCAACCGTAACCGGTGGCGAACTTGTAGTTGCAGGAACCAGAGTTGGCCCAGTTTTGGTAACAGACTTTGGTCAGACAACTATCACCATCGCTAACACCTGGCAGTAGGTCTTATGGCCAACTATGAGCTGGCCAGTCGCAGACTATTACACGATAGGGCTAGAGCACGCACCAGAAGACACTGGTATGAGTTTCTAGCCCTAATCGTGTTAATGCTCACTTGGTACCTAACGCTGGCACCGTCCTCACTTAACGGACCCGTTACCTATGCCGTAGTCTCTGGCCACTCCATGGAACCCAGCCTTTACACAGGTGATCTGGTGATGGTCCGAAAGCAAGACACTTATAAAGTCGGAGACACTGTTCTAACTACGGTTATGGGTGGACTTGTGATTCACAAAATAGTTTGGCTCTCAAAAACAAGTGTTCAAACGCAAGGTATCAACAACGACTTTGTCGATACCTGGACTTTACCCAAGAGTGACATCATGGGTAAACAAGTTTTTGTATTCAAACAACTAGGAACATATCTTTTAGCACTTAGAACCAACCCCCTAGCCTTTGGATCATTCGCTGCAGTGCTTGGTGGACTGCTTTTAATTAACCCACGTCGAAAAAGGACCAATAAACGGCTTCAAGAAATACTTGCTTCAGCCCAGCACGAATTGCCTCAGGTAAGAAAGAGCTATCTCAATACGATGCTGGTGGGGCTGTATGTTCTAGCTGGTGGCTCTTTGGTGGCTACCGGAATCCTGTTAACTAATCACACTAGGTTCTATCCAAGGGTTTTACTCAGTCTTTCAGGTGTAGTGATATCAATAATCGCTTTCGAAATAGTTGGTAGTTGGTTGGCCTCCGCTAAAGACCTTCATGAACCTGACCAATCCATTGCCATTTTTGGTAAACGACTATATCGAATTGATCCAAATGTTCACATTAATGGACAAACTCAACCTGTTTCCAGTGCTGCAGAGCTTATGACCCTCGCTGATGTGGCCCACTCCCCTGTTCTGCACTTAGTGCTCCATGAAGAAAAGATTCACAAGTTTATTGTTGTGAATGAACACTTGAACTATGTATTCACGCTGGATCTTGAAGCAGAAGTTCACAAAGCAGGGCGTCACAAAAAATGAAGAAACATCGAATATTCATTTATGTTGCTTTGGCTTCAATATTGATTATTGACCTAGCAGCAGCTTCGCTAATAAACCTAAGCACTTCAGATCATGGTCCTTTCGAGCAGGTATTCCCAGGTCAATGTGCACATCCAGTAGTGAGTGTGGTTTATGAAGATCCAACTAAACCGAACCCTAAAGTTATTGAGGTTGACCTGACTGGAGACTTTTCTAATTGTGTTGGAAGTCAAGTGTTAGTCACGACATATAAAACTGGGCACATTCACAGCTACGCAGTCGCTGACATTGTGCAAAATCAGGGAACAATTCAGCTAAGTTTCGTCAAGCACGGTGGTGATTTCTACCAAAAATTCCCATTAGTAGTAAATCACCGCTTAGTATCCGATGGCCCAGTTTCACCCTCAAGCAACTCAATTGATCCAGCCGATATCGACGTGACATTCGCCTGGTCCTGGAACTAATAACTAAGCCCCAGGAGCACCCTTCTCACCTGTCTCACCGGTTTCACCCTGAGTACCAGTTGAACCCTTGGAACCAGTTTGACCTGTAGCACCAGTTTCTCCAGTCTCACCCTGAGTACCTGTTGAACCCTTAGCACCAGTTTGACCTGCAGCACCAGTTTCTCCAGTCTCACCCTTAGCACCAGTTTGACCTGCAGCACCAGTTTCTCCAGTCTCACCCTTAGCACCAGTTTGACCTGCAGCACCAGTTTCTCCAGTCTCACCCTGAGTACCAGTTGAACCCTTAGCACCAGTTTGACCTGCAGCACCAGTTTGACCTGCAACACCAGTTTGACCTGCAACACCAGTTTCTCCAGTCTCACCCTGAGTACCAGTTGAACCCTTAGAACCAGTCTCACCGGTTTCACCTTGAACACCTGTTGCACCTGTTTGTCCTGTGGTTCCTGTAATACCTATTTCACCTTGGATTCCAGTAGCACCGGTCAAACCTGTTGCCCCTCTAAGACCTTGAACACCAGTGGCACCAGCAGGACCAGTTTTTCCGATAAGTGGATTTCTAGGTCTCAGGATGTCCCATAAGTAGATGAGGAAGATAGGTAGAACAATATCGCTTAGTACAAAGATTGGGTATTGAATAAGGTAACCGGTATACCATACACCTTTCTGTAAGAACAGAGTGATGTGGTTTGCAATTAGAGATAGAGGCCAAATTATCGCCACTGCCGGCAAGAACCTTATTAAAGTAAAACGTCCAGAGCTATAGCGCATCAGGATTATTGCAGGACCGAAAAGAAGGAGCAGCCAACCAATTGATGAAACAGATAATTCAGCAGCTCGAACTGGATCTCCTTCAGCCATAGGGTTGAAAAGGAAAAACCTCGGGAAGGTTAGAACTAGAACAGACATGAAAATAGAAATAAAAAGGCCAATGCCGCCAAGAGCTAATTGGTGACTTATCTTAGAGTGCTCTTGTTGAGGTGCAATCCGTAAATCAATCATTTTTCTTCTTCCTGGTTATCTGTTCACTAAGTGCAATTAATAACATCTCGACTACTGCCATTTCTTTGCAACAGTTATCGTGGTTCTGCCAAACTCTGGAACTGATATGGGATC
>CAIXVE010000013.1 GCA_903922825.1 uncultured Micrococcales bacterium
AGGTTTTTGAACATCGAGGACTTCTAGTTCGAAGCCATCGCCATAAATGATTCCAGCATCCGCAGTTTGACCACCGGATTCGGCATAGAAACTTGTCGTGTCAAGAATTAGATCAGCAGTGACTCCCGTCTTGATTGAACCAACTTGTTCGCCTTCTTGAATCAGACCAAGAACTTTACCTTCGGAAATCAACTCGTCGTAACCCGTGAATTTAGTTAACCCCATCGACCTAAATTCTCCAAAGACAGACAAATCTGTCCCGCCGGCTTTCTTGGCTTTCGCGTCTGCTTTTGCTCGAGTCTTCTGTTTCAACATTAATTCGGTGAACGAGTCTCTATCAACTGTGAGTCCATTCTCTTCCGCGATTTCTACAGTCAGATCAATTGGAAAACCATAGGTGTCATGCAGTAAGAAGCTTGTTTCACCAGATAGTTCTTTAGAGTTAGCATTCTTGGCTTCTGCAATCGCTGTTTCAAGAACTGTTGTTCCTGAAACAAGAGTTCTAAGAAAAGCTTCCTCTTCCGCTTTTACCGTTGCAGCAATACGTGGGTATTCGCCTTCAAGTTCAGGATACGCATCTACCATTGCATTTTTAGAAGCAAGGAACAATTGTCCAAAAACCGGCTCGTTGACACCTAATAACCGCATTGCGCGGACTGATCTGCGCAGAAGTCTTCGAAGCACATAACCACGACCATCATTACCTGGTGAAACGCCATCACCTATAAGCATCAACGCACTTCTAATGTGATCTGCAACAACCCGAAGTCTTATGTCATCGTTCTCATTAGCGCCATAAACTTTCCCAGAAAGTTCAGCAGCCAAATCTAAGACAGGTCTAACCTGATCTATCTCGTATAAGTTCTCAACGCCTTGCATCAAGAACGCTACTCGCTCAAGACCCATTCCGGTGTCGATGTTCTTTTTAGGAAGTTCCCCAAGGATAGGGAAATCTTCTTTGCCGCCTCCGGCTCCACGCTCGTATTGCATGAACACAAGATTCCAGATCTCGATATAGCGGTTGTCATCCGCAGCCGGTCCACCCTCGATACCGTATGCAGGTCCACGGTCATAATAGATTTCAGAGCAAGGTCCCGCTGGCCCAGGTTGCCCGGTTGACCAGTAGTTGTCTTTCATACCTAGCTTTTGAATACGTTCGAGAGGTATGTTCGCTACTTCACGCCAAATGCCAATGGACTCTTCGTCGTCTTTGTAAACCGTGACCCAGAGCTTTTCTTTATCGAAGCCCAATCCACCTTGCTCAAGAGGTGAAGTCAGGAATTCCCAAGCAAAAGCAATAGCTTCTCTCTTGAAGTAATCTCCGAAGGAAAAGTTTCCATTCATTTGGAAGAAAGTTCCGTGACGAGTTGTCTTACCAACTTCTTCAATGTCCAAAGTTCGAACACACTTCTGCACGCTTGTGGCTCTCGCATATGGTGCAGGGATAAGGCCAGTCATGTAAGGGATGAAGGGAACCATTCCCGCAACCGTGAAAAGCAGAGAAGGGTCTTCGCTGATCAACGAGGCGCTCGGAACGATAACGTGGTCTTTAGATTCGAAGAACTTTAGCCAGCGGTTTTTAATCTCTGCTGTCTGCACGTTTACTTCTTACTCTTAGTTGCGGTTGCATGTTTAGCTTCTTGTTGGCGGTAACCATCACTCAGGGCATTCGCAAAAGTCTTCACTTTGGTTCCTGCTTGATCTAGCGCTTGTTTAGCTGCAGGGTTGCTCTCAATTTGTTTGGCTAGATAAACGCCCACCGCGATACCAGCAATAAAAAGTGCGGTCTTACGCATTTCTACTTTTTCTTCTTCTTACCTAGAAGTCCAGTGACACCTTTAACAATTTCACCCACACGAAGAAGCGGTCCGCCAATTGTGGAGGTAAAGGACTCAACAAGGGAAGCTAAGTTTGTGGTTGCATCGACAACGTTGTCAGTGATGACATCAATCTTGTCCAGCTGCTTATTAGTCTGCTTTGTTGTTTCAGTTAGTTCCGTAAGCAACGGAATAAGAGCTTCCCCGGTTTCACGAACGGTTGCAGTACTAGCATCGATGAACTTGCTAACACGAAGTGCAACCAGCACAAGTGAAAGCACCAGCACCGCGAACGCGATAGCTGCAATCAAAGCTGCTAGATCTGCACCATTCATGAAGGGATACCTTACGATTTAGCGAGCTGCGTAGTACTCAACCACAAGCTGAACTTCACAAGTGATTGGAACTTCGGCACGCTTAGGTCGACGAACTAGAGTTGCCTGAAGTTTGTCCAGTTCAACAGATAGGTAACCAGGCACTGGAGGAAGAACATCAACGTGCCCTCCGGCTGCTGCAACCTGGAAAGGCTCGGTTGATTCGCTCTTAGGAGCAACGTGAATCATCTGGCCAACCTTCACACGAGCTGACGGACGGTCAAGTCTTTGACCATCAACCAAGATGTGACGGTGAACCACCATCTGACGAGCCTGTGCAATTGTTCTTGCGAAACCTGCACGAAGAACTAGAGCGTCAAGACGCATCTCTAGAAGCTCAACAAGGTTCTCACCAGTTAGACCTTCAGTCTTCTTTGCATCGTTGAAAATCTTGCGAAGCTGCGCTTCACGAATACCATACTGAGCGCGTAGACGCTGCTTCTCACGAAGACGAACAGCGAAGTCGCTGTCTGCTTTACGCTTTGTGCGACCATGCTGACCAGGAGCATATGGGCGCTTCTCTAAATACTTTGCTGCCTTTGGAGTTAGTGCAATTCCTAGTGAGCGAGACAAACGAGTCTTGCTACGTGTGCGTGTTGTTTTAGACACATATACCTTTCAAATGAACCAAATAAGATTTTTCTGCCTGGTGCATCTTGGCTAAAGAAGATTCACACACCGGTTGACCATAGTTCGCAGCCATGAACTTAGGTCGGGTCGGCAACTTCCCAATATTAGCAGTTTTCCTGCGGAAAAGTCTATGATTACTGCTTCTTCCGGAAACCAAGAATCTTCATGAACCGATCGGCAAGGTTTATCTCAAATCCAGAGCTCTTCGGTTGGTAATACGACTTTTCTCCGGTTGGGAGGTAAGCCTGTCTGCTTAGTAAGCCTTCTAAGTCATGTGGATACTCGTACGCCTCTATTCCTTTTGTAGGACTGCTGCTTCGCAAATAAAGCGGAATGTCAGGGGTAAAACCATTCTGAACATCGGCGATAGCAGAGTTAATGGCTGCATACGCAGAGTTGGACTTTGGAGCAAGGGCTAGGTAAATCGTTAGTTCCGCCAATGGAATTCTTGCCTCAGGCATGCCTATAGCTTCAACTATGTTCAAAGTTGAACTTGCCAGGTTCAATGCGTTGGGGTCAGCCAAACCTATATCTTCAGCAGAGAGAATTACCAGTCTTCGTACTATGAACTTAGGATCCTCACCACCGACAAGCATTCTTGCTAGATAGTGCAGTGCAGCGTCAGGATCCGAACCACGGACTGATTTTATAAAAGCACTAATTATGTCGTAATGCTGATCACCAGTTGAGTCGTATCGAGCCAATGCAGTCTGGATGTTTGCTTCAACATCGGCGACAGTGATAACGCCCGAGTTATTCCGTCCGGCGGTTACCGACGCTGTCTCAAGGATAGTCAGCGCCTTTCTGCCATCTCCGCCAGATAGTCTGGCAATAACCTCTAAAACATCAAGGTCAGCGCTAAATTTCGAATCTAGACCGCGTTCATCTTGTAAAGCATGGTTGAGGATTTGCACTAGAGCGCTGGTTTCAAGCGGCTCAAGCGTAACTAACATGGCTCTGGAGTTTATCGCTGGGGTTAGGGCGAATAGCGGATTTTCAGTGGTAGCTCCAATCAGAACGATTAGCCCCTCTTCAACCGCTTTAAGGAGTGATTCCTGTTGGACCTTTGAGAATCTATGAATCTCGTCTATGAAAACGACTGCGGATGACTTCCCTGCGGAAATGTCTAAGGTTGATTGCTCGTAAGCGGCACGCAAATCAGATATTGATGCGTTAATGGCACTAATTTCAATAAGTCTGCGCCCAGACAGATCTGCAAGAATTCGAGCCAGCGTGGTTTTCCCGGTTCCTGGTGGGCCATAGAACAACAGGGACGGTAGATTTTGGCTCTTGTTTTGATATGCAATCAATGGTCCGAAACCTGACTTTATGTGCTCCTGTCCCCTAATCTCATCTAGATTGAGCGGCCTCATCCTCGCCGCCAGTGGCATACCTATAGGGAAATCAAAGAGTCCAATGCTGTTCACAGTTCAAGGGTAAACCACCCTAATCCTCGTCTAAACTCTATTTGTACCTAATTTCGGAGGAAAAATTGGCCAGCAAAAAGTCTAAAAGCATTGACCCGCAGGTTGCAGCAAGCCTTAAGCGTTACGAGGCTAAACAGAATGTAACCGATCACAGAGTGAGTGTTCGTGCAAAAGACAATCGTCTAGCAATAATCATCACTGCCGCGGTATTTGTTTTTGCACTCTTGAGCCAATACACCTACTTCAACTTTGGTCCTGGAACTTCACCTTATGCGTGTGTGACCTTTACCCAAACTAAAAACCCTGTTGAACAAGGTAAGCCTGCCAACCTCGGACAGATTCCTGACGCAAAGATGTCAGAGTGTAAAGACCGGACAGGTTCGCTACTTATCAACAACGCCAACTTGAAGCTAAGCCTGCATGGAAAATTAGCTCCGCAAGCAGTTGCAAACTTTATGGATCTTGCTAACAATGGTTTTTACTCTTCAGTTCCTTGTCACCGTTTAGTAACTTCAGGAATCTATGTGCTCCAATGTGGTGACCCTAAAGGAAATGGAACCGGAGGACCTGGCTACCACTTCGGTCCCATCGAGAATGCCCCTACAGCACCTGCAGGTCAAGTTCCAACCTACAAAAAAGGTTGGCTTGCAATGGCTAGAACTTCAAACAAAGCAGATTCGATGGGAAGCCAGTTCTTCATCGTCTACAAGGATTCTCAGATTCCAAGCGACACAGTTGGTGGATATACCGTTTTCGGTGAAATCACGTCAGGTCTTGATGGTCTTAACCCAATCATCAATGGTGGAGTCAAAGGCGGCGGTACCGACGGTGCCCCAGTCGTAACTGCAACTATCCTCAAAGCTTCAGTTAAGTAATTCGGATTCTAGGAGAATAACGTGTCTGCTGTTCAAACAACCTTCGGTCGTGTTGACGAAAGCCTAAATGTTTACGTAACCGACAACGGGGTTGAGCGACTTATAGGTTCGCAACCAACCATGACCGCTGAGCAAGCGCTGGCCTTTTATACCAAGCGCTTTGAAGACCTTGCAGCGTCAGTGCGACTACTTGAACAGCGTGTTAAAGCTAAAGCGGATGCTAAGTCTGTAACAAAGTCAGCTTTGAAGCTGGTTGCTGACCTTGAAGCTCCAGCCGCTATTGGCGACTTAGAATCTCTTCGTAATCGAGTTAAGGCAATCAGTGGGGATTTAGAAGTCCTAACTAAACAGGCTGCTGAAGAACACGAAGCTGCTGTCGCCCAAGCACTTGTTCGGCGTGAAAAGATTGCCGCAGATGCAGAGAAGATCGCAGCAGCAGATCCAAACAAGACCAACTACAAGAACGCTTCTGCGAAGATGACCGAGCTGTTCGAGGCATGGCAAACCATGCAGAAGTCTGGCGTCAAGGTTTCTAAAGCCAAGGCTGATGACATTTGGTCAAGGTTCTCTAAAGCTCGTAACACTTTTGAATCCAATAAACGTGCCTATTTCGCAACCCAAGATCAGCTTGTTAAAACAAGCAAGAACGCTAAAGCTGAACTTGTTTCCAAAGCCGAGGCGCTGGTTGCTAAGGGTTCTGAGGGATTCCTTGACTACCGCAAACTACTTGACGCATGGAAAGCACTTCCAAAGGTCAAGGGTAAAAGTGATGACGCACTTTGGGCTAAGTTCAAAGCTGCTGGCGATGCTATCTATGCTGCCAAGGTCGAAAAATCAGCTGCTGATGATGTCGCGTTCGCAGAAAACCTAAAGGTCAAACTAGAGCTCTTGGTTGAAGCCGAAAAAATTGACCCAGAGAAGGACCTCAACTCTGCGAAAGCAACACTCAAAGCGATTCAGAATAAGTGGGAAAAAGCAGGTAAGGTGCCTCGCGAGTCACTTAGGTCAACCGAGGACCGCTTGCGCGCTGTTGAACAGAAGATCAAGAATGTTGAACAGGAAATTTGGCGTAAGTCTGATCCGGCAACCATTGATAGAACCAACTCAATGAAAACCCAACTCGAAGAAGCTATTGCAAAGCTTGAAAAAGAACTCGAGGTTGCAAAGAGTTCAGGAGACTCAAGCAAGATTACAAAGGCAACTGAAGCTTTAGAAACTAAGAAGGCTTGGCTTGCTGTTGTTGCTAACAGCTAGCCGTTCTTAACTCGATAGACGTCGTAGACGTTATCGATTCGCTTTACAGAATTAAGTAACGAATCTAATGCTGCTGGGTTATTCATCTCAAAGACAAATCTGGAAAGTGCAACTCGGTCTGCTCTAGTTGAAACCGAGGCGCTGAGAATGTTTACATGGTTTTCGCTTAGGACTCTAGTCACATCGCTCAATAGCCCACCTCGATCTAGAGCTTCCACTTGAATTTGCACCAAGAAGACACTCTTCGCATTCGCTTCCCAAGATACGTCAATAAGACGATCTGGTTGATTTCTTAGATCATCAGCATTCCTGCAGTCAGCTCTGTGCACCGAAACACCTGTAGCTCGAGTTATAAACCCTAGGATGTCATCTCCTGGAACAGGAGTGCAGCACCTAGCCAGTTTGACCATGACGTCGGCATCTCCCCTGACTAGCACACCGGAATCGCTGTGTCTAACCCTATGTAAAGCTGCGGTATTTGCAGGAAGCTCGAATACTGCTTCTTCAGAGTCTTCATCGACCGAGAAGGCCGTTGCCATTTTTTCAACAACAGACTGGGCAGATATGTGGTTATCGCCTATAGCTGCGTAAAGATCTGCAGGCTCCGCGTACCTCAGGTCCGATGTTACCTTGAGCAAACTATCGGCAGCTAGGGCACGTTGGATTGGGAGTCCCTGTTTGCGAAGCGCTTTAGCAAGGAGGTCCTTACCTCGATCGATAGCATCATCTTTACGTTCAGCGCTGAACCAGGCTCTAATCTTTGACTTTGCTCGTTGAGATGCGACGAACTGCAGCCAATCCTGGCTAGGTCCGGCATCTTGAGATTTAGACGTGAGGATTTCTACAACGTCACCAGATTGGAGAACGGTCTCCAATGGAACCAAACGCCCGTTAACCTTTGCTCCCATAGTTCTGTGACCGATTTCGGTGTGCACAGCATAAGAGAAGTCAACAGGAGTTGAACCTTTGGTTAAACCAATTACCTTACCTTTAGGAGTGAAAGCATAGACCTCTTTAGCTCCGATTTCAAATCGCAAAGCATCGAGGAATTCGCTTGGGTCAGCGGTCTCATGTTGCCAATCCGAAAGATGCTTCAGCCAGACTAGATCCTCTTCTGTGTTCAGTCTCGAAGCTGAACCGCCTTCTTTATATTTCCAGTGAGCAGCGACACCATACTCTGCACGGTTATGCATCTCTTGAGTTCTGATTTGGATTTCAACTGGTCGACCGTTTGGCCCGATCACTGTGGTGTGAAGCGATTGGTACAAGTTGAATTTCGGCATAGCAATGTAATCTTTAAACCGACCCGGCACCGGATTCCATCTGGCGTGGATAGCTCCCAAAATGGCGTAACAGTCGCGAACATCTGGAACAATTACGCGAATACCGACCAAATCATAAATATCATCAAATTCGCGACCCCGAACAACCATCTTTTGATATATCGAGTAATACTGTTTAGGCCGGCCTTCAACTTTGCCTCGTATCTTGTTATCTCGCATGTCCTCATCGATAGCGGAAATAACGCCCTGAATAAACTCTTCACGCTTAGGCGATCGCTGCCTTACTAGATTCGTGATCTCTTCATATACTTTTGGATATAAAACTGAAAAGGAGATGTCCTCCAACTCCCACTTCATAGTGCTTATACCCAAGCGGTGAGCGAGCGGCGCATAGATTTCAAGAGTCTCTTGGGCTTTACTCTTCGCCTTCTCTTCTGGAACAAATCCCCAAGTTCTTGCGTTGTGAAGTCGGTCGGCAAGCTTTATTACTAGGACACGGATGTCCTTGGACATAGCAACAACCATCTTGCGAACGGTTTCTGCTTGGGCGTTCTCACCGAACTTGACTTTATCTAGTTTGGTAACACCGTCTACCAACATTGCTATTTCTTCCCCAAAATCAACTCTGAGTTGATCGAGAGAATAGTCAGTGTCTTCTACCGTGTCGTGAAGTAGTGCAGAAGCCAAACCCGCTGTGCCTATGCCTAGTTCGGCCAGAATCTGAGCCACAGCAATTGGGTGTGTTATGTATGGGTCGCCACTTTTGCGAACTTGACCTGAATGAGCCTTTTCTGCAACTACGAAGGCTTTCTCTACTACTGCAAAGTCCGCTTTTGGATGTGACACTTTGGCTGCCCTAATCACATCTGCAATGCCTAGACCCTCAACTGGTCTTGTGAAAATTTTAGGCAGACGGTTCCTAAGCGCAGCTAAGGCGCCACCACTAGAAACATCAGACATTCAAACCTCTTTAGATTAAGTATCTAAAGAATACAACTAAGCTTTAGCTCGCTTAGCCTGGACTCTTTCTGCTGCTTTCTTGTACTTCTCTTCACCTTCACGAAGTTGTGAATAGAAAGGAGAAGCAATAAAGATTGTGGAATAGGTTCCTACTATGATTCCAATGAACAGGGCCAGCGAAATGTCTCGCAAGGTTCCAGCTCCAAGAATGAAAGCACCGATGAACAAGATAGCTGCTACGGGTAGAACAGCAACCACAGACGTGTTGATAGATCGCACAAGTGTCTGGTTGATTGCCAAGTTCACACGCTCTGCAAAGGTTGCAGTCTCGCTGTGCTCGATGTCCAGGGTGTTCTCCCTGATCTTGTCGAAGACCACAACTGTGTCATAGAGCGAGTAGCCGAGGATAGTCAGGAAACCAATCACGGCTGCCGGCGTAACTTCAAAACCAAACGCGCCATACACACCTGCTGTGATCACTAAGTCGTGAATCAAAGCAAGAATGGCTGCAACTGACATTTTCAAAGTTCTAAAATACAAAGCCATCAAAATTGCTGCCAAAACGATAAACGTGAGCAAACCAGATACGGCCTTGTTAGTGATATCTGCACCCCAGTTAGGACCAATGAACGAGCTGGTTACGTTTGTGTCCGCTACCTTGTATGCAGAAGCCAAGGCTAAGCGGACTTTCTCTGATTCAACATCCTTTAGCTGAGGTGTCTGAACGCGAATAGTGTCTGTACCAATTTTGGTGACATTCACCTGAATGTTACCCGCGACGGAAGTCACAGCGCTTTCAGCAGTGATGGTTGATGTTACTTTGCTTGCAGAGATTCGATACTCAGACCCACCTTTGAATTCGATACCGAAGTTGAAACCACCTGTTCTAAGTGGCAACAAAATGGCTAGCACTAGCATTACACCCGCAACTACGTAGAAGATCTTTCTGCGACCGACAAAGTCAATTGACTTATCTCCGTTGTATAACTGGTTACCTAGATCGCTAAAACGAGACATTAGTTTGCCTCCCCTTCAGTTGTGTTATCAGTAGATGAAGTGGCCTTGCGCTCAGCGATGGTCTGACGGCGCAATGCTTCTTTCGAGGACTTGGCAGCCTTACCAGCAGGAACTTCTGCAGCTACTCTGAACTGTCCGCGGCCGGTGTATCCATAGTTGCCGGCTTCACGAATTTCAAGTCCCGAGAATTTAGCTCCGCTAGAGAAATACTTAGTCTGTGAAAGCAGTTTGAACATTGGGAAAGTAAAGAGCCAGACAACAGCAAGGTCAATCACAGTTGTAAGACCAAGTGTGAATGCGAAACCCTTTACGTTTCCAACTGTTAGCACGAACAAGGTAACAGCTGCTAGCAGGCTCACGCTGTCTGAAACAAGGATTGTTCTTTGAGCTCTTCGCCAACCTGATTCAACAGCTACTGCCAATGTTTTACCTTCACGAAGTTCATCACGAACACGTTCAAAGTAAACAATGAACGAGTCTGCGGTAATACCGATAGCAACAATAAGACCAGCAATACCTGAAAGTGATAGACGGTAATCGTTTTGCCAAGTTAGAAGAGCCACCATCAGGTACGTGATGATTCCGGCTACGGTCAATGAGCCAATCGTAAGCATCGCCAGTGCTCGGTACTGGAAGACCGAGTAACCAATAACAAGCAAAAGACCAATCAATCCAGCCAAAAGACCAGCTTGTAGTTGCTGAGAACCAAGAGTCGCAGAGATGTTTTCCTGAGACTGCACTGCGAAGCTGATTGGTAGCGAACCATACTTCAGCTGGTTACCCAAAGTGGTAGCTCCAGCTTGGTTGAAGTTACCAGTGATTTGAGCACTTCCACCGGTAATAACAGCCTGCGTAGTAGGTGCGGTGATGACGTAGCCGTCGATTGTCACAGCGAATCTATTGCGAGGATCCTTAAGTGCATAAAGTCGCTGGGTGATCTTGCCGAACTTGCTTCCACCATTAGCGTTGAAGGAAAGATTTACCGCCCACTGGTTTGTTGTAACACCATTGCTTCCGGTCACAACGCCTGCGCTTGCGTCAGCAACATCTGTTCCGTCCATCTCAACTGGACCAAGAATGTACTTCTGATACAAAGATCTGTCGCAGGTAACCAGCGGTTTGTTTGTTGGATCTATTTGTCCTGGCTTACGGAAAGCCTTTGAACAGTCCAAATTCTCATACTCCTTTTGAAGAGCAGCGGAAACATAGTTCAAATCGCTTGGACCCGATGGAGTAGCGTTCGAAGTCTTAAGTGGTGTCGAACCAGTCTTACCAACCACAGTCTTAGTGCCAGCAGAGGCAACCAGAACAGGTCTGAACTCAAGTTTTGCTGAGCTCTTAATCAAAGCAAGTGTGTTCTTATCCGGTGACCCTGGAATTGAAACCACGATGTTAGTACCTGAGGTATTGATCTGAGACTCGCTAACACCAGTTGAGTCGACACGCTGACGAATAATGTCAACCGCTTGGGTTAGCTCTTGCTCAGACACAGTTGCACCAGAGGCAACTATAGGGGTCAAGATGATCTGTGTACCACCTGAAAGGTCTAGTGCGAGGTTCGGAATGAATGTGGCTTTGGCGTCACCCGAGAGCATTCCTGAACCGATCAGAGCCGGAATACCAGCGATGATGACTATTAGCCAGACTAAAGCTCGTCTTGCTGAAGAAGTGATGCCGTTTTTAGCTGCCATTTTGAACCTTTACTTTTACCTAGCTAATTACTTAGCAGTCTTCTTAGTTGCAACAGTCTTGGTAACGGTTGCTTTCTTAACCGGAGCCTTCTTGGCTGGGGTCTTAACTTGAACTTCTTCTTTAGGTCCAGTTACGTTTCTAACAGCGGCCTTCATAAACTCAATTTTGGTTCCAGGGGTACTCTCAACAACAACTGTTTCGGTGTTCACGGCAACGATTTTGCCTGTGATGCCGCCAAGCATTACGACGTTCACTCCAACCTTCACGGTTTCGCTAAGTGTGTCTACCTGCTTCTTACGTCTGCGGTTACTGAAGAACAAAAATGCCACGAAGACTGCAATGATCAGGACAAGCTGGAGGGTATTTGAATCTGGCATTTGGAACCAATCTGCTAGTAATTTGCGACAACTAGCCGATTATAGCCGACCCTAGTGGAATAAATCTTGTTCAGCGCTCGGGGTAGGTAATCCCAAGTGGGCATAGGCAGCTGGTGCTGCTTGTCGGCCTCTGGCTGTCCTGACGATCAACCCTGCTCTAAGTAAGTAGGGTTCAACAACGGTCTCAATTGTGTCTTGCTCTTCCCCAAGAGCCACAGAGAGAGTATTCAGGCCAACTGGCTTTCCCCCAAATCGAACAATAAGAGCCTCTAATACTGCTCGATCCAAGCGATCTAGGCCCATGTGGTCGATTTCGTAGAGTTCAAGAGCAGCAGCAACCTCTTGGGAACTTGCCTGACCAGCACTGTTAACCAATGCGTAGTCTCTGACTCGACGCAATAATCGGTTAGCTATCCTCGGAGTGCCTCTTGATCTAGAAGCGATCAGAGAAAGCGACTCTTGATCAATCGCTAGGTTCATAAGGTTAGAAGCTCTGGTGACAACCTGCTCGAGTTCCTCGGTGCTATAGAAATCCAGGTTTGCAGTAAACCCAAATCGATCTCGTAACGGGTTAGGTAGGAGTCCACTTCTAGTTGTAGCTCCCACAAGGGTGAATGGTTCAATGTCTAGCGATATTGAATTCGCTCCAACACCTTTTCCAACCATGACATCAACGCGGAAATCTTCCATGGCTAAATAGAGAAGCTCCTCAGCGCTTCTAGACATGCGGTGAATCTCGTCGATAAATAAAACCTCACCGGTGGTTAGCGAAGAAAGAATGGCGGCTAGATCCCCCGCATGTTGAATTGCGGGACCGCTTGTCAATCGCAAAGGTCGCTCAGACTCTTTTGCAACAATCATTGCAAGAGTAGTTTTACCAAGCCCCGGTGGGCCAGCCAAGAGAATATGATCTGCTGTTCTAGCTTGAATTTTGGCGGCATTAATCAAAAGTTCAATCTGTGCACGAACTTTGACCTGCCCAACAAAATCTTCAAGCTTGCTTGGTCTTATAGCGATTTCAAAAGCCAAATCTGAAGGCTCGGCTTGTGCCGTGAGTAATTCATCGGACATCGGCTACCCCTTACGTGATTTGGATAGCGACAGCAGCGTGTTTTTCAAAAGCTCACCTTGCGTAAGGTTCGACTGCGAATTCTGAGCAAGCTTTATTGCTTCTCGAGCAACTCGATCTTGGTAGCCCAGGTTTACTAAAGCCGCGAGCACCTGCTCAGGAACTGATGAACTCTCCTGGCTTCCAAGAACCAATTTGCCTGAAAGATTCAGGACAATAAGTTTGGCTGTTTTTGGCCCAATTCCAGAAACGGATCTAAACATCTCATCGTTTGCAGAGTTAACTGCTTCGCTGACACCTGAAACCCCTAATTGACCAACGACAGCCATGGCTGATTTCGGGCCTACTCCAGAAACTGAACATAGGAGTTGGAATATCGCCAACTCCTCATCGCTCTCAAAGCCGAATAGCGACTGTGAATCTTCACGAATAATGTGTGCGGTGTGAAGTGAGAGTTTCTCGCCTACCTGGGTATTGGCGCTTGTCTGTGGAAGAACAGTGACTAAGTAACCTACACCTGAAACTTCTAGGACAAGACTGGAGACATCCCTGCGGGAGACGTAACCATTTAATGAGGCAATCACGACTAAAGACTAACCTTTTACTTACTCTTGCGCTTGGAATTAGCCTCTGCGGTTCGCCACTTTCGTTGCGCTGCTGTTTCAGTTGCATTAGATGAAATAGTTCCACGCCAAGCGCCAGTAATGGCAATAGCTAAAGCGTCAGCAGCATCTGCCGGTTTAGGGATGGTCTTGAGTTTAAGAAGCTTTGTAACCATCTGCGTTACTTGCTCTTTGTTGGCGCGACCACTTCCAGTCACAGCAGCCTTAATTTCTGTGGGGGTATAAAAGTCAACTGGGATTCCACTTTTTGAACAAAGGAACAGAATCACGCCGGTTATTTGAGCAACACCCATGACTGTCTTTAAGTTCTGTTGGGAGAACACTCGCTCGATGGCTACGTGGGTTGGAGATGTTCTTTTGATCAAAGACTCGAACTCAGTTCCAATTTTGAGAATTCTTTCATCCAGTTCCATTTTCGAATCTGATTGAAGTATTCCTACTTCCAGGAAGGAAACCTGTCGGGATTTGCCAACCTGAATTAGACCGAAACCGAATCGGGTCAGTCCAGGATCAACACCAAGAACGGTCTGCTCCAAGCTACTCTGCATCTAGAGCGGCTGCGACTTCTGGTGATATGTCAAAATTGGAATAGACGTTTTGCACCTCATCTGAGTCTTCAAGTGCATCAATTAGCGCGATTACTTTCTTTGCGGTTTCCAGATCGACTTGCACTGGCATCGAAGAGATAAATTCAACATCGGCTGATTCGTAATCAATTCCGGAGTTCTGTAGTGCAGTTCTCACCTGCACCATGGCGCTTGGTTCTGTCGTAATAATGAACTGTTCATCGCGGTCTTGAATATCATCAACCCCGAACTCCAATACAGCTTCGAAGATCTTATCTTCGGTTGTCTCTGCATTCTTCTCAACAACGATCACACCTTTACGGCTGAACTGATATGAAACTGAGCCAGGATCAGCCATCGTTCCACCGTTTCGAGATACTGCCAGACGAACATCCGCCGCTGCTCTGTTCTTGTTATCGGTCAGACATTCGATGAGCATAGCTACGCCGTTAGGACCATAGCCTTCATACATGATCGTGAGATATTCAACACCGCCACCATCGAGTCCAGCACCACGTTTGATTGCCCTATCGATGTTGTCGTTAGGTAGTGAAGACTTACGCCCCTTTTGAACAGCGTCATAAAGCGTGGGATTACCGTCCATGTCGGCGCCACCAAGACGTGCAGCCACTTCGATGTTCTTGATTAATTTCGCGAAGAGTTTAGCTCTACGTCCATCAATAACAGCCTTCTTGTGTTTTGTGGTAGCCCATTTGGAGTGCCCGGACATGTTTCTCCTATTTCAAGTGATTCAAAGAAAGTTTAGTTTGTTGCAGTGAAATTTGCAGTTTTACACATTCTCACGAAATACTCATGGACTTTAGTCTCACCGGTGACTTCTGGATGGAAACTGATACCTAAAAGATTGCCTTGTCTTACTGCAACTACCCGATCATCTGCCAATTTCGACAGAACTTGGGTTTCTGGCCCGACACTCACAACTATGGGGGCACGAATGAAAGCCGCCTTGACGCTCTCCCCAGCAAATTCAAGTTCGCTCTCAAAAGAATCAACCTGCGAACCAAATGCGTTGCGTTGAACTGTTATGTCTAGCCCGCCGAAAGTTTCTTGAGTTGAAGTTCCATCAATGAGATTGTTAGCAAGCATAATAAGTCCAGCACAGGTGCCAAAGACAGGTAAACCTTCACGGATTAGATTTCTTATGGGTTCACGCAACTCATAGATTTTGCTTAGTTTGTCGATGACTGTGCTTTCACCACCAGGAATTATGAGTCCTGATATTCCAACAAGATGTTCCGGCTTTTTAACAACCTTGCTGGCAACCCCGAGAGAACTAAGTGTTGCTAGGTGTTCGCGGAAATCACCCTGTAGGCAAAGAACACCAATGGGAAGCAATTACTACCAGCCGCGCTCAGCTAAACGGTGAGGAGCTGGTAGATCTGACACGTTAATGCCGACCATAGCTTCGCCAAGCCCACGGCTAGCAGAAGCCAAAACATCTGGATCATCAAAACTAGTGGTTGCCTTAACAATCGCTGCGGCTCTTGCAGCTGGGTTCCCTGATTTGAAAATACCTGAACCAACAAACACACCATCAGCCCCAAGTTGCATCATCATTGCAGCGTCGGCAGGTGTAGCAACACCACCAGCAGTGAAAAGCACAACAGGGAGCTTGCCAGTTCTTGCTACTTCACGAACGAGTTCGATTGGAGCCTGAAGTTCCTTCGCTGCGACATAAAGTTCATCTTCAGACTTAGCTGACAATGCACGAATCTCGCCAAGGATTGTTCTGATGTGCTTGGTTGCTTCACTAACATCCCCTGTGCCGGCTTCACCTTTAGATCTAATCATTGCAGCACCTTCAGTGATGCGACGAAGCGCTTCACCCAAGTTAGTTGCACCACAAACAAACGGAACATCAAAGTTCCACTTATCGATGTGATTTACGTAATCAGCTGGGGAAAGCACTTCAGATTCGTCAATGTAGTCAACTTTGAGTGACTGCAAGATTTGAGCCTCAACAAAGTGACCGATACGAGCTTTAGCCATAACTGGAATTGAAACAGCGCTGATGATTCCATCAATAAGATCTGGATCACTCATGCGAGCAACGCCGCCTTGAGCACGGATGTCAGCTGGCACACGCTCTAGCGCCATCACGGCAACAGCACCTGCATCTTCAGCAATCTTGGCTTGATCAGCGGTAACCACATCCATGATTACACCGCCTTTAAGCATCTCTGCTAGGCCGCGCTTAACCAGTGGAGTTGAAGAATTTTTGATTTCTGACATGCGATAAGTCTAAACCAGATGGTTAACTTTCGTAAAACCGCTAGTCCAAGTCCAGCCATGCGGTAGCTATCTCAGTTCTTACCTCGCCAAGCAATCTAGGCAAAGCCTTGGTTTGGGCGATGATCGGAAAGAAATTGCTGTCGTTACGCCATCTTGGAACAACATGTTGGTGAAGGTGCGCTGCAATACCAGCACCTGCAACTTCACCCTGGTTCATACCAATGTTGAAGCCCTGAGCTCCCGC
>CAIXVE010000014.1 GCA_903922825.1 uncultured Micrococcales bacterium
GAAGCTCCGCCATAACCTACCGCTCCATAATTGAT
This sequence comes from uncultured Micrococcales bacterium, assembly GCA_903922825.1. Lineage (GTDB taxonomy): Bacteria > Actinomycetota > Actinomycetes > Actinomycetales > Microbacteriaceae > Rhodoluna. The sequence continues at coordinate 36 of CAIXVE010000014.1, forward strand.
TGGATTTGGATATGTTCCTACTGTTGGGGAACTTGATGTTGTGCTTGCACCACCAAAATTTATTTCTGGTCTAACGTGGCAGTCCGGCGTTGAAAAGTAAAGCGGTTGAATCGTTCCGCCGTTGAATGAACAAACGTCGTAAAGGTTTTGGTCGTTAAAAGTAGTCACTGAGGTTTCCGAAGGGTAATCTTCAGCAACATATGATCCTTGAACGAAAGGTTGATCCAAGTACATTGCCGCGACAGCCTGCGGACCAATCGCGCTCGCTTCGGGAGCTTGGACTGGTAACACTAGTAGGGCTAGAACAGCTAGCGAAGAGAACTGCTTTGCTCTAGTTTTTGGCCTCAGGCGGGTGGATCGGTCTCGAAGAACAGACATCACACCACCTGGATTTACTAGTTAAAGATTGGACTTTCAGAGTCAAATCGATTGTACAGCGTAAAATCAATTAGCCCCGTGAGGTGCAGTTCAGGGCTGACCGGAGAGTGAATACCTTGAATTCCTTGGAGTAAGTTGCCCTGACCCCCTATTTCTGGCAGAATAGAGCGGTTGCCCTAAGTTTGACCCTCTAACCAAACTCAAGAGCAACCCCATCAGAGCTTGACTACCGAGTGTGCCCCCACGCTCACGGTTGATCGTTCGACCCAATACACAACAAACAGGAGCATTGTGGCCGTAAAAATCCGCCTAAAGCGTCTAGGAAAACTTAAGACGCCTCACTACCGTATCGTCATCGCTGACTCACGTACCGCTCGTAACGGTCGCGTTATCGAAGAGATCGGTCGTTACGTACCAACCAACGATCCATCAATTATTGAAATCAATTCAGAGCGTGCTCTTTACTGGCTAGGCGTTGGCGCACAGCCAACCGAGCAGGTTGAAGTTCTTTTGAAGCTAACTGGTGACTACCAGAAGTCAAAGGGTGACGCATCTGCAAAGAACACTGTTAAGCCTCAGGTTGCTAAGGAAGCTTTCGTAGCTGACACCAAGAAGAAGCCTGTTCTAAAGCCTCGTGAAGAAATCGTGGTTAAGAAAGAAGCTGACAAGGTTGCTGAAGATGTAGTTGAAGCTGTTGTTGAAGCAGCCGCAGCTGAAGAAGCTCTAGAAGAAATCGTTGAAGCGGCAGCAGAAGTTGCCGCTGAAGAAGCTGTTGCTGAGGTAGTCGCTGAAGAAGTTGCTGCAGAAGTAGTTGCTGAAGAAGCAGCTCCTGAAGCAGAGAAGACAGAAGAGGCTTAATCGTGCTTGCCAATGCGCTCGAACACCTAGTCAAGGGGATCGTTGATCACCCTGAAGATGCAACTGTGACTCAGAGAAGCACCAACCGTGGTGACCTTCTTGAGATTCATGTGCATCCTGATGATTTAGGTCGTGTTATCGGGCGCAAAGGCCGCACTGCCAAAGCTCTTCGCACTGTTGTGAAAGCTCTTGCCGATGGTAAGAAGATTCGCGTAGACGTAGTCGACGGTGACTTCTAACCAAACCAGCCTTAGGGTCGGTCGGTTACTAAAGGCCCACGGCCTTAAAGGTGCTATCAAGCTTGAGCTGTATACCGATAGCCCAAAGGAACGCTTTGTTCCAGGTGCAGTTCTAGCTCTGCAAGTTCCAGAAGAATCCCAATGGTTCGGTAAAACCGTAACCGTCAAGGAAGTTCGTTGGTATAACAATCAGCCCGTTATCTTTCTTGAAGGTATTGAGGATCGAACTCAGGCTGAAACATTGATCAAAGCTATTTTGCTAGTTGATCAAGATCTAAACGAAACCCCAACTGAACCGGATGCTTGGTATGACCAGCAGCTGGTTGGCCTCAAGGTTTATCGTGATGGCATTGAAGTTGGTTCAATCTCACAGGTTCAACACATGCCAGCCCAAGATCTTTTGATCATTAAAACTCTTGACGATAAAGAAGTAATGCTTCCGTTTGTGAAGCAGATGGTTCCAGAAGTCGATATTGCCGGGGGCAAGATCACTATTACCCCTCCGATGGGTTTGTTTGAGGAAATCGAGGATTAGTCATGCGCATTGATGCGATTACTATCTTCCCTGAATATTTTGATGTTTTAGATATCTCGCTTTTGGGTAAAGCTAGAGAGAACAAAGTCATTGAATTCAATGCAGTAGATCTAAGAAATTACACTCATGACAAACACCGCACCGTTGATGATTCACCTTACGGTGGTGGCGCAGGCATGCTCATGAAGCCTGAACCTTGGGGTGAAGCCCTAGATGAACTTCTCAACCCTGATGGTTCAACAGTTTTGATTTTTCCTTCACCGGCCGGTGAATTGTTCAAACAGGAAACAGCTCAGGAATTATCTAAAGCAGACCACATTGTTTTCGGTTGCGGACGTTATGAAGGCATCGACCAGAGAGTCTTTGACTGGGCTCAAACGAAGGCTCAGGTGAAACTGGTTAGCCTCGGAGATTACGTTTTAAACGGCGGTGAAGTTGCTGCTTTAGCGATGATTGAGGCTATCGCAAGGCTTATCCCAGGGGTTATCGGTAATGCTGAATCTTTGGTTGAAGAATCACACAGCGAAGGGCTCTTGGAATACCCTAGCTATACCAAACCTGCGATTTGGCGAGATTTAGAGGTTCCTGAGGTGCTTCGCGGTGGCAATCACGCTGAGATAGCCAAATGGCGTCAAGATCAGGCGTTGGAGAGAACCAAAGCGGTTAGACCTGACCTTTTAGGCTAAAAGCCTTTGCTTGCCCTTGGTTTATGTGGCAAGATAGACAGGTTGCCGAAAATAAGTCTCTGCCACAGGGGAGCATCGGTAATAAATGAAAGCTAAAACAAATACCCGTTATTGACCTGTGTGCAAGAACAGAAGGCAGAAAAATGCAGACTCTAGATTCAGTCGACAAAGCAAACCTCAAGTCAGATATCCCAGCATTCCGCGTGGGTGACAACGTAAAGGTTCACGTAAACATCATTGAAGGTAACCGTAGCCGTGTTCAGGTTTTCCAGGGCGTCGTAATCCGTCGTTCAGGTGCTGGCATCCGCGAGACTTTCACCGTTCGTAAAGTTTCTTTCCAGGTAGGTGTTGAGCGTACTTTCCCAGTGCACTCCCCAGTTATCGATAAGATCGAGCTAGTTTCAAGAGGTGCGGTTCGTCGTGCCAAGCTTTACTACCTACGTGATCTACGCGGTAAGAAGGCGAAGATTCGCGAGAAGCGCGACAACCAGGTTCAGGCTTAGTCACCTTTCAGCCTTTTAACAGGGGATAAGGTTAGCCTTTAATCATGGCGAAGAAAAGTGAAATTGAACGTCCACTTCGTGGCCCGTTCAAACCTTCCAGACTAAAACTGCGTGAACTAAAAAAGAAGAACTCTATTGCAGCGTTCCTTATTGATACAGTCACGATAATCGTTTCGGCTTTAGTAATTTCTTTTGTTATCAAAAGCTTCTTCCTACGATCTTTTTATATTCCTTCTGGTTCGATGTTCAACACATTGCAGATCAACGACCGCATCATCGTGAATGAACTTGTTCCTAATGTCGTACCTCTAGAAAGAGGCGATGTTGTGGTCTTCAAAGATCCTGGTGGTTGGCTAGGTTCTGCTAATCAAACATCGGCAACCACACCGTTAGCTCAAATTGGTGAATGGATTTTATCTGTCACAGGTTTGAGTTCCCCAGATAACGATCAGCACCTAGTCAAGCGTGTGATTGGTAAAGGGGGAGATCACATCGTTTGCTGTGATCTAAATAACCGAATAACTATCAACGGCAAAGCAATTGTTGAGCCTTATATCATCAAAGGTGCTAACCCTTCAAACACAGAATTTGATGTGACAGTTCCTAAAGGTTCATTCTGGGTTATGGGAGATAACCGGAGTAACTCGGAAGACTCTAGATATCACGGTCACACACCAGGTAAAGGTTTCGTTGCAAGCAAGTATGTTGTCGGTAGAGCTTTTGTTGTCTCTTGGCCTTTCAATCATTTTGCTTGGCTAGATGATTATGCAGATGTCTTCAAAAACATCCCCGCTCCCAAGCCTTAGCTTCGAGCAAACTCTCAATGCAAGGTATGTCATAGGCATTGATGAAGTCGGTAGAGGTTGCATTGCCGGAGTTGTCGCAGTTGGTGCAGTGCTAATCGATCTTGAGAATATTTCTCAATGGCCTGAAAAACTTCAGGACAGTAAACTTCTAACTCCTAAATCGAGAACCGCAATCTTTGACGAGGTAAGCAACTGGGCGTTATCTTGGTCGGTTGGTCTAGCCAGCGTTGAAGAGATAGAACGAGGGGGGATTATTAGTTCTCTTGGTTTGGCGGCCTCTCGAGCACTTCTGGAAATAGCGAACGGCAATGCCAAATCCCTAACTGAATTCCCTACCGTAATCCTTCTGGATGGTAATCAGGATTATCTAGGAACAAAGTCAATGGGTTTTAGAGTCCAAACCAAAATCAAGGCTGACCAGGATTGTGTTTCGGTGGCAGCAGCCTCGGTATTAGCTAAAGTCACGAGGGATAACCTGATGGTCGAGATTAGTGAAACCTATCCTCAATATGCGCTGGAAAGTAATAAGGGCTATGCCTCAGCAGATCACATCAAAGGCTTGAAAGAACATGGGCCTTCCCCAATCCACAGGCTGAGTTGGTTAACCAAGATTCTGGCGGAGTAGACTTTTAGAGCTTATGGAAGAGAACGAATTCGAAGATTACGACAGGGAAGCTGAACTTGCCCTTTTTCGTGAATACCGCTCTGTGGTTGACACTTTCAGATACGTGATTGAGACCGAGCGACGCCTTTATCTTGCTAACGAAGTTGAATTCAAAAGAATAGACACCGTTACCGATTTCTACTTTGAACTAAAACTTTCAGATGTTTGGGTTTGGGATATCTATAGAACCGACAGATTCGTAAAGAATGTAAATGTTCTTACCTTCAAAGACGTGAACATCGAAGAGCTAACCGGCAAGGCATACGACCTACCTAAAGAGCTCTCTATTGGTGAATAGTAAGTTTTCAACAACTTAAACTACAAGCCCCAAAACTCTCTCTAAACAATTCACAATTGCTTCATGTCCTCTTTGCAAGAGAAAATTACTGCTGCCACTTGGTCAACTCTCTGTGAACCAGGTGATGGCATGGCTGGATTACTTAGGGCAAACCTAGGCTCAGCTAAAGCGCTTGAGTTTATTTCAAGTTCCTTTTCAGCAGGTCAAATAATAAAGGAGCTGCCTAAAGATGATTTTCGACCAGAGAAGTTTGAAAGCACGCTAACTGATTGTTTGGAAATCTGGCGTAGAAGACTCAAATCAGCAAAACCAGAGCAAGCTCTTGAACAGATTGAATCTTTAGGTGGAAAATTTGTAATTCAAGGTGATGATTTCTGGCCCGAAGAAATTGAGGATCTTGGCTATTCAACCCCAACTGGACTCTGGGTGTTAGGAGACGCAGTTCATCTAAAGCACGAATTGAAACTTTCTGTTATTGGGTCAAGGCTTGCTAGTGATTATGGTTTGAAACTAACCAGAGATTTAGTTCGATTCGCAGTTACTAATGACTGGTTAGTTGTCTCTGGTGGTGCACTGGGGATTGATGCCATGGCAAGTTCGACTGCTTTAGATCAAGGCCACAGAACGATTGCCGTTTTAGCCGGTGGTTTAGATAAGTTTTATCCACCAGGTAATCAGGAGATGTTTCAAAAGATAATTCAAAATGGTGCTTTGGTTTCAGAAATGCCACCAGGTTTTCCGCCAGCTCGTTGGAGATTTCTGCAAAGAAACAGACTAATAGCAGCTCTATCTCAAGCAACTCTGGTAGTTGAAGCAGGATTCCGGTCTGGCTCCATTAGCACTGCGGGGCATGCAAATGAATTAGGTCGAAGAGTAGGGGCAGTTCCAGGTCCGGTTGATTCGGTTAGGTCAGCTGGATGTCACAGGTTGATTCGTGAGGGCAGAGCGGAACTTATAGCAACACCTGGTCAGCTAAGGGAACTCATGGGGGCTGAAAATGATGACGAGCTAAGTTTCAATGAACTCTCTCACGATCAGACCAGAACCTTAGATGCGCTTAGAAGAGAAGTGCTTCAGATTGAAGAAGTTGCACTGCGTTCAGGCTTGACTAGATTTCAAACCGAACAGGTACTCAAGCAATTGGTGAGGTTATCGCTAGTGATAGAGACATCCCAAGGCTTTACTAAACAGTGATTACGCTTTTGGTATGGAGTTCAATCATCTAGCCCAACGCTTTGCAGATAGTCTTTCTGCTCAACGTGGTTACTCCAAAAACACAGTGAAGAGTTATCTCAGTGATGTTTTAGATCTCATCAAGTTTTTAGAATCACAAGAAATCTCTGACATAAAAGATGTTGATTTGAGTGTTCTTCGTCAATGGTTGTGGGAAGTTAGTCAACGGGAAGCAGCTAACAGCACCTTGGCTAGAAAAAGCGCAGCCATTAGATCATTCACTTCATGGTGTTTATCTGAAGGCATTATTTCGGCCGATCCTGGTCAAAGACTAAAGTCTGCTAAAGCTGGCAGACATCTTCCTAAAGTTGTTGCCAAGGATTCACTAAATGACATCTTCGATAACTTGAAGAACCTTGCTGCAACAGGGGATGCGAACGCTATTAGAAATCGTTTAGTTTTTGAGATGCTCTATGCCACTGGTTGTCGTGTTAGTGAGCTTTGTGGATTGAATGTTTTAGATATTGATCTGGGCAGAAACATCATTCGAGTTTTAGGTAAGGGGTCCAAAGAACGGGTAGTTCCCTTCGGCTTACCTGCAAGAGATGCTTTGGATGAATATCTGCAAGTTAGGGAAAGCTTGAAACCGGTTGCTGGCGAGCAAGCCCTTCTTCTAAATACCACGGGCAAGCGACTCGGTGTGAGAGCTGTTTATCAATTAGTTGCGGGCCTATTAGTTGACACACCAACTGGTGTTGCAGGGCCGCACACTCTTCGTCATTCAGCTGCGACACACCTGCTTGATGGTGGAGCAGACTTGCGAGCTGTTCAAGAACTATTGGGGCATGCAAGTCTTGGCACCACTCAGATCTATACGCATGTTTCTGTTGAGCGTCTTCGGGAGGGATATAAGAACGCTCACCCCAGAGCCTAGGGAACCAGCCTTGACGGTGATAATCCACCGATTAGAGCCAAAGGCGAGAAATAACCGTCAGAGTTTCTTATTCCAAAGTGAATGCAGGTTATTTCACAGTGCCATTGGTATTGCGGATCAGGTTCACAAACCCTTCCTATTACTTCGCCTTGAGTGACCAATGTTCCTTCTAATAATTCTGAACAAACCGGTTCTAATGAACTCTTCTTATCCCCAAAACTGACAGTGATTAGGTTGCGGTAGCCAACTTTGCCCACAAAACTGATGGTTCCTGTAGCTGGAGAGAGAACCTCCTCGTTGATTTGGCTTTCTATGTCTATTCCTCGGTGACCACCTGAATAGGGGGTTAATGGGGCCAAATACTGGTTGAGGATGGTTCCAGGGGCGGGCATGGCAAGTGCTGGGGTTGCTGGAAGGTAGTTCAACAGCAGGCTTAGAATCAGGGCTTGAATCATGAAACTATTCTCAGTTGGTTTGTTTGGGGGAGTTAGGGGTTCTTGTTTAGGGGTGGATAAGTCTTTTTGGTGCTGGTATGCTGTTAGTTAGCGGTAAGAACGCAAAAATCCTTTGATTCAAACCTTAGGTTTTCACGTGCTCACCGACTTCGCGTGTCGAATAACACATCAATTGATCGGTCCCTTCGGGGTGGATTGAAGTGCGGCACCAGGTGTTATGAACAACCGTTCATGACTTTTAACTGATCGATGCTTTATGCATCAAAAGGAGATACTGCCATGGCAGTAGTAACAGTGCGCCAGATGCTAGACAGCGGCGTTCACTTCGGTCACCAGACACGTCGCTGGAACCCGAAGATGAAGAGATACATCCTGACTGACCGTTCAGGTATTTACATCATTGACTTACAGAAGTCACTTTCACATGTTGACAAGGCATACGAGTTCACCAAGGACCTAGTTGCTAACGGTGGAACAATCTTGTTCGTAGGAACCAAGAAGCAGGCACAGGAAGCTATTGCTACCGAAGCCCAGCGTGTTGGTATGCCTTACATCAACGAGCGTTGGTTGGGTGGTCTTCTAACTAACTTCCAGACCGTTTCAAAGCGTCTTGCTCGTCTAAAGGAACTTGAAGTCATGGACTTCAAAGACACCAAGAAGAGCGGTTACACCAAGAAGGAACTTTTGATTCTTTCTCGCGAGAAGGTAAAACTTGAGAAGACTCTTGGTGGTGTTCGTAACGTAACTAAGACTCCTTCAGCTATCTGGGTTGTCGACACAATTAAAGAACACCTAGCCATTACTGAAGCTAAGAAGCTTGGTATTCCTGTTATCGGTATCCTAGACACCAACTGTGATCCAGATGATGTCACCATTGGTATTCCAGGTAACGATGACGCTATTCGTTCAGTTCATTTGCTAACCCGCGTTATCGCAGATGCAGTTGCTGAAGGTCTAAAGCAGAAGCACTCTAAGCCTGAGGCAGTTCAGCCTCTAGCTGACTGGGAGCAGGAACTTCTTGCAAGCGCTGCTGCTCAGGCAGAAGTTGCTCCAGTTGTTGAAGAAGTAGTTGCAGAAGTTGCAACTGAGACCGCAAAGGATGCTGAGTAATTATGGCTAACTACACTGCAGGAGATGTAAAGACTCTTCGTGAGCGTTCAGGCGCTGGAATGATGGATTGCAAGGCTGCTCTAGATGAAGCTAATGGCGATCTAGATAAGGCTATGGAAGTTCTAAGACTTAAAGGTCTTAAGGGTGTTACCAAGCGTGAAGGTAGAACAACTTCGAACGGTATCGTTATCGCTCGTGTTGCTTCAGGCAAAGGTTACCTAATCGAACTTGCTTGTGAAACTGACTTCGTAGCTAAGGCTGACAAGTTCGTAGCTCTAGGTGACCAGATTGCTGATGCCATTGCTGCTGCCGGTGCAACCGATGTTGATTCAGCTCTAGCTGCACCAGTTGCAGGTAAGACTGTTGCTGATGCAATCACCGATGAAGCCGCAATCATGGGCGAGAAGGTCGAACTTCGCAGAATCGCTGTTGTTGCAGATGCAAACATCGATGCTTATCTTCACCGCACCTCAAAGGACCTTCCACCGCAGGTTGGTGTTTTGGTTGCTTTCTCAGGTAGCGATGTTGAGACCGCTCACGATGTTGCAGTTCACATCGCAGCTTTCAGCCCAACTTACCTAACCTCTGCAGATGTTCCAGCTGACATCGTTGAGACTGAGCGTCGCATTGCCGGCGAAACAGCACGCAACGAGGGTAAGCCTGAAGCAGCGCTAGAGAAGATCGTTGAAGGTCGCGTCAAGGGTTTCTTCAAGGAGAACTGCCTATTGGAGCAGGACTTCGCTAAGGACAACAAGGTTTCTGTCGGTAAGGTTCTAGAGCAGCACGGCCTAACCGTTTCTGCTTTCGTACGTTTCCGCGTCGGAGCATAATTTAGTTCTAAAAAGTGAATGGGCTCGGTCTTTTGGACCGAGCCTTTTCCTTTGGTCAGCCTAAACTAGATACAGGTTTATGAAAGAGGGATAACCATGCCAACATCTCCACGTCGTGTTCTTCTAAAGCTCTCCGGTGAGGCTTTTGGTGGAGGAACTCTTGGTGTTAATCCAGACATCGTTTCAGGTATTGCTCAGGAGATTGCTGAAGCAGCCAAGAAAGTTGAAATAGCGATTGTTGTTGGTGGAGGTAACTTCTTTAGAGGTGCTGAACTTTCTCAACGGGGTATGGATCGTGCACGTGCCGACTACATGGGTATGTTGGGTACCGTTATGAATGCCTTGGCTTTGCAGGACTTCCTAGAGCAAGCTGGTTGTGAGACTCGAGTTCAGTCAGCGATTTCGATGGCTCAGGTTACTGAACCTTATATTCCTCTTCGTGCTATCCGTCACATGCAAAAGGGCCGAGTTGTCATTTTTGGTGCAGGTGCTGGACTTCCGTACTTCTCAACCGACACTGTTGCAGCTCAACGAGCACTTGAGATTCATGCTCAAGAAGTTCTCGTTGCAAAGAACGGTGTTGATGCAGTTTATTCAGCAGATCCTAAGAAGGACCCTAAAGCTAAGCGTCTTGAGACTATTACCTACCAGGAAGCTCTTGTGAAGAAACTGAAGGTCGTTGACTCAACTGCATTTAGTCTTTGCATGGACAACAACATTCCTATGGTGGTCTTTGGCATGCAACCAGAAGGCAATATCACGAAGGCGTTACTAGGTAAGAAGATTGGAACTAGGGTTAGCGCATAACCCTTATAGAGGAGCATCATGATTAACGACATTCTTGCAACAGCTGGAGAGAAGATGGCTAAGGCCGTTGAGTCAGCTAAAGAAGACTTTGCAACCATCAGATCTGGTAGAGCTAACCCTGCTTTATTCCAGAAACTAATGATTGATTACTATGGCACGCCCACAGCTCTTTCAGCACTAGGTTCTATTGCTAACCCTGAAGCAAGAACCATCGTGGTTACTCCTTATGACAAGGGTGCTCTTGCTGCAATAGAAAAAGCAATTAGAGACATGCCTAACCTGGGGGCGAACCCAACTAACGATGGAAACCTGGTTCGTGTTTCACTTCCAGAGTTAACTGAAGAGCGTCGTAAAGACTACGTGAAGATTGTGAAGACCAAAGCTGAAGATCACCGAGTCTCAGTTAGAAACATTCGTCGTAAGGCTAAAGATGAGCTTGATGCTCTAAAGAAAGATGGTCTTGCCGGTGACGATGATCTTTCCCGTGCTGAAAAAGAGCTTGAAGCAGTTACCAAGACCCACGTGGATAACATCGATGAGGCGCTTAAGCGTAAAGAGACAGAACTTCTAGAGGTTTAATTGAGCACCGCAGAAGTTAAGAGTCGATCTTTATCCCAATCAGTAATTTTTGGGTTGATTCTTGCCTTCGCTTTTCTAGCTTCAGTTCTTGTAGTTAAAGAACTTTTCATCTTCCTGATTGCTCTGGCTGTTGCTGCTGGAGCGTGGGAGTTATCAACTGCCTTGCGTCAAAAGGACTGGCACGTTCCAAGAATCCCTGTAACGGTTGGCTCATTCCTAGTTATGCCTCTTACCTATTGGGGTGGGGAGCGTGGTCAATGGTTAGGAGTTCTAGCAATCATTGCGGCGTTGATGTTATGGCGTGGTTCGGAACTACTTATTCAACATGCATCTTTGGAGAGATCTTTTGCTGAAATGATCAGAGATTTCTCTGCGTCAGCTTTCGTGGTTATTTATCTTCCACTTACCATGAGCTTTGCAGCCCTTTTGTTTAGAGAACCGGCTCACAATGGTCATGCTGAAGGAAAGTATTGGGTAATCACAATTGTGACCACAGTGATTCTGATAGACACCAGTGCTTACCTATTTGGTCGCAAGTTGGGCAAGCATCCGATGCTTCCTAAGGTGAGTCCTAAAAAGAGTTGGGAAGGCTTCGCTTTCTCTTTGGTCTTTGGTTTAGCAAGCAGCATCGTGCAGACAGTCTGGCTACTTCAACTACCTTGGTATGTTGGCTTCCTGGTTTGTTTTGTTGTCTTACTTTCAGCCGTCTTAGGAGATTTTGCTGAGTCACTTATTAAACGTGATCTTGGAGTCAAAGACATGTCTAGTTTGATTCCAGGGCACGGCGGGGTAATGGACAGGCTTGATTCAATGTTGCCTGCTTGTTTGACTGGTTATTGCCTCATGATTTTTGTTGTTAGGTTTATGTAATCATGAGTAATACTTTCGTTAGAACCGGCTCTAGAAGCTTTGGCTATAACCCTGAACAGGTAGATAGCTTCATTTTGTTAGCAAAAGAGCAATTTCAACATCCAGACCATGACCAGTTAGATGCTAAAACCATCAGGGCAATGCGATTTGATTTAGTTAAGGGTGGCTATTCAATTTCTGCTGTTGATTCAGCAACCGAAAAGCTTGAGGATGTTTTTGCAGAACGTGAACTGCAGAAATTCCGAGCAGAGTTAGGCCAGCTTGTCTTTCAAGACCTGTTCGATGAACTTAGCCAAATGCTTAGTTCAAGAGTGAACA
>CAIXVE010000015.1 GCA_903922825.1 uncultured Micrococcales bacterium
AACTCGTTTTTAGCGATGTATTGCACCACACCATCTGGAACTAGATACCAAACTGGTTTACCTGATTTAGCTCTGGCTCTAACATCGGTTGATGAAATTGCTAGAGCAGGAATCTCTAGAGATGAAATTGAACCCTCTGGTGCTTTAGGAATGGTTAGGTTATGACCTGGACGACTAACTGCAACAAAGTGAGCTAAATCCCACAGTCTTTCTGCTTCTTTCCAAGCAAGGATCTGAGCGATGGCGTCTGCGCCTGAAATAAAGAACAGGTCTGCATCTGGATGCATAGCTTTCATTTCAGTCAAAGTGTCAACTGTGTAGGTGTCACCACCACGATCAATATCTATTCTGGAAACTTTGAACCTAGGGTTAGAAGCTGTTGCAATAACAGTCATCAGGTAACGGTGTTCAGCAGGAAGTGCTTCCTGCTTTAGATAAGGCGAACCGGTTGGAACGAAGATAACTTCATCAAGTTTAAATGCGGCAGCAACTTCAGATGCTGCAACTAGGTGACCGTTGTGTATGGGGTCAAAGGTGCCACCCATGACTCCAATACGTGCTTTAGCGGTCAAAGTAATACCTTTTAGTGACCTTTATTGCCTGAGTCTTGTTTGTCGTGACGGTTCGCAACATCACGGTAAGACCAGGTAACAAGAAGTAGAACGGTAAAGATGCTGAAAGCAATAGCCCCAAACACGATGGTTGGGAAAGGGTAGCTGACAGTTGTGGCTTCAGCCATGGTCTTAACTGCGTTCAAAAAATGCATTTGTTCTCCTATAACGATGTTTCAAATCTACCCTAACCTTCGATTATTAGGGTTCAAGGTCTATTCCTTGGCTTGGAACCAGGTTCCTAGCCGCTCCCCGTTCAAAGCTCGCTCGGCATTATTGATTGAGGTCAGTAAAACACTGATACCAGAATCGGTTGCTGTTCTAGCAGCACCAACTTTGGTAACGGCACCACCGGTACCGACCTTTGAGTTAGAACTACCCATTTTGATGCCAGAAAGATCATCTAATGGTTCAATCCAATCGATGGCCTGAGCACCCTCTTCTGAAGGTGGTCGGTCATAGAGGGCTTCAATGTCACTAAATAAAACAAGAAGGTCTGCTTTAACTAGAACAGCCACCAAAGCTGCTAAACGATCGTTATCGCCAAAGCGAATTTCGTTGGTAGCAACAGTGTCGTTCTCGTTAACAATAGGAAGAACACCTAGCTCCAGCATTCTCTCGATTGCAGCTTTAGCGTTAGCGGAACTCTCCTCAGATTCAAGATCAGCTGCGGTTAGTAAAACCTGACCTGCTATTACCTTGAAAGAATCTAAAACGTTTTGGTAGCGAACCATCAACCGGCTTTGACCAACAGCAGCCAGAGCCTGTGAGGTTGGCAGATCTGTTGGTTTAGTTTCCATGTTTAGTAATGGCATACCGGTTGCAATAGCGCCGGAGGTCACTAGAACCACTTCTTGCCCCCTGGCAATACAGGTTGCAACTGCTGTGACAAGTTTGACTAGGTTGCCTTGGTTATCACCAGTGATTGAAGATGAACCGACTTTAACCACAATTCTTTTAGCGTTAGGGATGTCTTTGTGAACTGAGATTGACATTACTCATCCTCAGATTCAATAGTGATTGGATTGCCTTCCTTAGCCATCTGCTCACGAAGGGCAGCTCGGGCATCCATCATCTCTTTATATTCACGCTTACGCTGCGGTGTGGTTCTTCTGTCATTGGTATCAAGTCTTGGGTCATAACCACGAGGAGCAGCAATAAGTTCACCAGCAGAAGCAATGGTTGGCTCCCAATCGAAGATAACGCCATCGCCTGCACCAATAACAACAGTTGAACCAGCAACAGCACCTGCTTTAAGCAGGGCATCTTCAATACCTAGTTTGGCTAAACGATCACCGAGATATCCAACAGCTTCTTCATTACCAAACATGGTTTGAGCAACCCAACGTTCAGGCTTAGATCCAACCACTCTAAAGATTTCTTCATCACCAACATGTTCTTTAGTAACAGAGAACTTGCTGTCTTCTCGTCTTACATTCATCAAAGAAATACGAGGCTTGGTTGGTAATGCAGCTTTACTTGCTCTATCTGCTCTAACCAACTCAGCTAAAGCAAAGTTCAGTTCGCGAAGCCCTTCATGGGTTGCTGCTGAAATCAAGAACACTCGATAGCCACGAGCTTCCAAGTCAGCTTTAACAAATTCGGCTAATTCTCTCCCATCAGGAACATCAACCTTATTTAGTGCAATCAACTGTGGTCTTTCAACCAAAGGTAGTTCACCTTCAGGAACTTCATAAAGTTTTAGTTCGTTCAAAATCAAATCAAGATCGCTTATCGGATCTCTGTTTGGTTCCAAAGTTGCACAGTCCAACACATGCAATAAAGCAGCACAGCGCTCAACGTGACGCAGGAACTGCAAGCCAAGACCTTTACCTTCGCTAGCACCTTCAATAAGACCTGGCACATCGGCAACAGTGAAGCGAACATCCCCTGCCTGAACAACACCTAGGTTTGGGTGCAAGGTGGTGAAAGGATAATCAGCAATCTTTGGCTTAGCTGAACTTATCGATGCGATCAAAGAAGATTTACCTGCAGACGGATATCCAACTAGTGCAACATCAGCCACAGATTTAAGTTCAAGGATGACATCACCCTTCCAACCTGGAACACCTAGAAGCGCAAAACCTGGTGCTTTACGTTTAGAAGTTGACAGAGCAGCATTACCTAGACCGCCTTGACCACCTTCAGCAACGAGTAGTTCCATACCTGATTCATCAAGATCAGCGATGAATTTACCTTTGGCATCTTTAACCACAGTTCCGATTGGAACCGGTAAGACAACATCGTTACCGGTAGCACCGTTACGAAAATCTCCAGCACCGTCGCCACCGTCGCCACCAGCACGGTGCGGTGAGAAGTGATACTCCAACAAGGTAGTCACGTTTGGATCTGCAACTAGTTTGATTGAACCACCGTTACCACCATCAGCACCATCAGGGCCAGCTAGGGGTTTGAACTTTTCACGACGAACAGAAACACAACCATCGCCACCATTACCGGCGCGCAGGTGAAGAGTAACCTGATCAACGAATGTAACCATGACTACTCCTTCCTGAAACAGCAACAGGCGAGCACTATGCTCGCCTGTCGGTTAGAAACTTTTTATGGATTAGGCCGCAACAACAATGTTGACTACGCGACGTCCACCCTTTTCAGCGAACTGAACAACACCTGCTGCTAGTGCAAACAGAGTGTCGTCTTTGCCCTTGCCGATGTTACGACCTGGGTGGAAGTGTGTGCCACGCTGACGAACGATGATCTCGCCTGCGTTAACTTCCTGACCTGCGTAACGCTTAACACCTAGACGCTGAGCGTTAGAGTCGCGACCGTTTCTTGTGGAGGAAACACCTTTTTTGGATGCCATTTTGCTTTACTCCTTCGCCTTACTTGATTTCAGTAATCTGAACGCGGGTTAAGTCAGCGCGGAAACCCTGACGCTTCTTGTAACCAGTCTTGTTCTTGTACTTCTGGATAACGATCTTAGGACCACGAAGATCACCTAGTACGGTTGCATTAACCTTCACTGAAGCTAGTGCAGCTGCTTCGTGAGTTACCTTATCGCCGTCAACAAGCAAAAGCACAGGTAGAGAAACGTTGTCTCCCGCCTTAACCTTTAGACGATCTAGCGTGACGATAGTGCCTACTGACACCTTTTCTTGGCGGCCACCGGCCCGTACCACTGCGTAAACCACAGATATACCCTTTGTTCGAAAAATCTTGGATTGGATGACCTGCTATGGCAGGCAACAAGGTTCAATCTTAGCCTTTGATTGGGGCTTAGGTCAAACCTTTTAGAGCTGAGTTTCCCCAGGGGTGATTTCACCCTCAGATGAGACTCGTCTTGACTTACGCTTAGGCACTGAATCTGCCTCAGGTAAGGCGTCTAGGACGCTTTCTAGCTTCTTTTCAACGGTTTCTGGGGTTGAAATGGTGCTAGCGGCTATCTTTGACATCAAGTTTTTGGCTTCTTCGGCCTTTTCAGGGGTAACTACCTTGGCAGGCTCAGACTTTGGACGACGCTCTTCAGAGTCCCCATTTTCAGACCTATCCTTTTGGTTGTTCTTTTGGTTCTTGTTTTTACCCTTGTTATTTCCGTTGTTATTGTTCTTCCCGTCTTTTTGCTTAGGACGGTCATCATCGCTGATGTGCTTGTTTTTCAGCACTGGATGATGGTGAACGATGACTCCTCTTCCAGCACAAACCTCACAAGGCTCACTGAAAGCTTCTAGAAGACCAATACCGATCTTCTTTCTCGTCATCTGAACCAAACCAAGGGAAGTAACTTCAGCCACCTGGTGCTTAGTTCTATCTCTAGATAAACACTCAATCATGCGGCGTAGCACTAGATCACGGTTAGATTCCAAAACCATGTCGATAAAGTCAACCACGATGATTCCACCGATGTCACGAAGACGAAGCTGTCTTACGATTTCTTCGGCTGCTTCTAAGTTGTTCTTAGTAACAGTCTCTTCAAGGTTTCCACCAGAACCGACAAACTTACCGGTGTTAACATCCACCACAGTCATAGCTTCGGTTCTATCGATAACTAGCGAACCACCAGAAGGAAGGTAAACCTTGCGGTCTAGTGCCTTGATAATCTGCTCGTTGATCCTGAAGTGATCAAAAGCATCATTGCTGCCTTCAAATCTTTCAATTCTAGGAAGAAGATCTGGTGCAACATCTTTTAGGTAACCTTCGATGGTTGCAAAAGGAACGTCGCCATCAATAATCATCTTCTGGAAATCTTCATTGAAAACATCGCGAACAATCTTGATCAACAGATCAGGTTCAGAAGAAAGTAGTGCTGGTGGTGTTGAAATCTCAGCCTTACGTGAAATCTCTTCCCACTGAATCTGCAGTCTTTGAACATCTTCAGCTAGCTGCTCTTCGGTAGCGCCTTCGGCGGCTGTTCTAACAATCACGCCAGCTTCAGGAGGCAGTATGTCTTTCAAGATCTTCTTTAGACGGTTACGTTCAGATTCAGGAAGCTTACGGCTAATGCCATTCACGTTACCGGAAGGAACATAAACCAAATATCTTCCAGGTAGGGAAATCTGTGAGGTTAGACGTGCACCTTTTTGACCAACTGGGTCTTTGGTCACCTGAACTAAAACCTTGTCGCCTGATTTAAGGGCTAACTCAATCTTTCGAGCCTTATTACCAACCTCGGCTAGCTCCCAGTCAACTTCACCGGAATACAAAACAGCGTTACGGCCTCGACCAATGTCAACGAAAGCAGCTTCCATTGAAGGCAAAACATTCTGCACTTTACCCAAATACACATTGCCCATTAGTGAAGAATCTTGAGCCTTAGCAACATAGTGCTCAACTAATACGTTGTCCTCTAGAACCCCAATCTGAATCTTGTCATCTTTGCTTCTAACCACCATGATGCGATCAACTGCTTCGCGACGAGCTAGGAACTCTGATTCAGTAATGCGAGAAGATCTGCGACCTGAGTCACGACCATCACGTCTGCGCTGCTTCTTAGCTTCTAATCTTGTTGAGCCTTTAACACGAGTCGGTTCATTGCTAACTGGTTTAGGTTCGCGAGGTGTTCTAACCTTGACAACCACATTCGGTGGTAGTTCACCTTCAACAGTTTCACCCGGACGTTTACGTGAACGAACACGCTTATGAGTTGAATCATCAGACTCATCCTGAACTTTACCTTTGCCACGCTTAGGAGAAACCGAAGGTGTTGGTAGATCCGGTGCTTTGAAAATAAGGGAGAAACCTGTTGCAGCTGGTGGTGGTGTTTCTGCAACAACTTCAGCAACTACTTCAGTCTTAGTTTCTTTCTTAGCCTTCTTAGGCTCAGCGACCTCAACTGGTTCTGATTTGCCTCGTCTGCGACCGCGCTTGGGCGCTTCAACGATTTCTTCTTGAGCCTCTGGCTCGTTGTTCTTCTTTTTCACCATTTCTGGTGCTCCGTACCGGCATTATCTTTCGCCCACACCCCGAAAAATACTGCCTAAAATCTCTGGTTAGCAGCGTTGTTGCTTCTAACTAAAACCAATAAGTGTTGAATGCAACTAGCAAAGAAATCCAGAACACTGCCCGATGGGTCTTATGTGTTTGGAGCCTAAAGCGTCCAACAAAACCTTCGTTTATCTCCTGTGTGGTGGAGACCAACTACTTCCAGTATGGCACTTTAACTCCCAAAAGTCAGTAGCAAACAGTGCGATACTTGCTCTATGAGTGAACAAAAGACGGAAACGATAACCCTAGGAGCCCCTAGATCACTGGCTTTGACCCTGATTATTGGTGGAATCATCGGTTGGATTGGGGCGTTTGCCCTAACTATTGAACGCTTCCATGTGGCCGCTAATCCGAACGCTGTTCTGACCTGTGACCTCAATGTCTTCATCTCATGTAAATCTGTGATGCTTACAAAGCAGGCCAGCCTGTTTGGTTTCCCTAATCCCCTAATTGGTCTGGCTGCCTTCATGGCACCGTTCTTTATTGGTTTTGCTATTTTGGCAGGAGCTAAATTTGCAGCCTGGTTCTGGAGATTGTTCTGGCTAGGTTGCCTTCTAGGTTTCACATTTGTGGTTTGGCTTTTCAGTCAAAGCCTGCTGGTGATTAATGTGCTTTGCCCTTATTGCATGGTGGCTTGGGCCGGCATGATTCCTATTTTTGTAACACTGACTTTGTTCCTGATCAAAGAAGACATCTTGCAGATGCCGGTAAGTCAAACATCATTTTGGGATGCAGCGTTCAAAAAAGCTTGGGTCTGGGTCTTATGCGTTGACCTAGTAATCATCCTGGCTATCGTTATTCGATTCTGGAGCATGTGGCCAGGTATGTTCCACCAGCTTGGTTGGTTCTAGAACCAAAGAGCAAGTTCACGGGTTGCCGATTCAACTGAATCTGAACCATGAACTAGGTTCTGCTGAACCTTTAGACCCCAGTCACGACCAAGATCTCCTCGGATGGTTCCAGGAAGAGCAACGGTTGGATCTGTGGCTCCGGCTAGAACTCTGAAACCTTCGATAACTCGATTACCTTCAACTCTTAGAGCAACAACATCACCTGAAGCCATGAACTCAACTAGCGGCTCATAAAACGGTTTACCTTCGTGCTCTTGATAGTGCTGAGCAAGGAGTTCTCTTGACGGGGTTAGCTTCTTGATGTCACTGATAACG
>CAIXVE010000016.1 GCA_903922825.1 uncultured Micrococcales bacterium
ATTGCTGACCACTACGCTTTCGTCAAACAGTTCTGGACTCCAAACAAGCAGGCATACAAATCATTAGCCCTGACATATGTACTAGACCCGGCATTCGAAGCAACCTATGAGTCTTTCGAGCCGGGCCTAGCTAAATACATCAAATCAGCCATAGAGATCTGGGCAGATCAGAACCTGGATTAGTCCTTAATCGCACTCTTCTCACGAACAGTAAACGGTTCGCCAATCCAGCCGTAAGAGAAGTATTTCTGGAATGACGAGACTGCGAATATGAAGATAGCTAAGGTGAGGGATCTGTAGTTATCTAGTCGGTAAGCAACAAAATCCCAAAGCAGATTTGCATCATTGTGTGGGCCAGCAACGACTAAGTAGGCAAAGAGTCCAACAGGTATTAGCGCTATTCTCCTGATTGTTCTATAAGCCCTGCGATAGGCGAGATTGCGCTTTGTTTCTTGGAACTCGTCAGCTATTCCTTCGGTGTTGAATACGAACCGAACTGAGGCGGCTTGCATAAACAGCAAAACCATCAATGTGATAACCCAGGCAAGCACGTTGTGTTCTTTATTTGCCACATCTATAGTCCAGACGTATAAAGCGAGAATGCTCATAGCGTTGATTAAAATCCTTGCAGGAGTATTAACCATGCCATCGAAGAACTGACTTGTTCTTAGCCAGCTGACTAAAGTTTTCTTGAAGCCATCAGCGCTTGCATCCATGAAAGTCTCAAACTGTTCAGCTTTCTGCTCAACAGCTTTTTCAAACTTTTCTTCCTTGGTTTGTTTCTTTGTAGCCATTAGTTCTCCTCCAAACTAAAGATCTGTTCTACTTTTTTGTTTAGCGCTTTGGCTATGCGCAATGCGAGCACAAGGCTCGGGCTATATTCGTTTCGTTCGATATAGCCGATGGTTTGGTAGTGCACATCAACAGCATCTGCCAGTTGTTGTCTGGTCAGTTTGGCTTTGGTGCGCACTTGCTCGAGCTGGTTATAGATGAGCTCTTCATCTGCTTTAGGTTTACGTCCCATGTATGTAGCATAATTGCTATGTAGCAATATTACAACATTACTTATTCGGCGTGTTTTGACCAATCGATGACATGTAAGTCTGATACTCGTCTAAAGTGCTTGGTGTTGCGCGTTATCAAAACTGCCCCGGCTGATAATGCGTGCCCTGCAATCATAGGATCAACATCCCCGATCCCAATTCCATCCCGAGTGAGCTGGGCGACCAAGACACCGGACCACTCAGATGCCTGCTTGTCAAAGGGTACTACTTCGATCATTGATGTGAAGAGGCGCAAAATATCAAATGACCTTGGACCTAAGTTTGCTTTTGTAGCACCAGCCCAAAGTTCATGGGCAACGATAGAAGACATAGCTAGGTCTTCAATGTTTGCCAACTCAAAATTCAAAAGGCTTTCACGATGAAACCTCATGATGTCGATGATTGTGCTGGCATCCAAGTGATACTTCATTGAACAGCCTTAAAGAACTCGGCTACATCCGGGTTTATTCTCGCGATACTTGTAGATCTTTTGAACTTCATCGCCTTGAACTCGTCTCGTTCTTCTTGGGTAAGCGATTTAGCCAGTTCGAGGAAGGCTGCTTTCATTGCATCCTTGTCGAGAGGCTCGATGGTTATTTTGCCAGAATCTGCATCAAATGAGATTCTCACCTGTTCAGTCGGGACTCTCATCGCAGCCGGAATTCGAATTGCCTGGCTACCGCCATTCATGAACACTCTGGCCAAAACACTCTCTACAGGTGTGGCATTTGCTTTCTGGATCACTTTCTTGCTCATCTTTCCTCCCAACAAGTATGTATAGACATATTGTATAGACAGGAATTTTGAAGTCAATAGGTTACGGCCAAGTCCAACCTGTGAAACCTTGAAGGGATATATACGTAATCTTCAAGTTCAAACATCAGTTCCGAGGTTGGTAGAACTTCCCAGTCGCTGAATCTTTGGAGCCACTCTTCCAATACAACTTTTGCTTCTAATTGAGCTAGATGAATACCAATGCAGGTGTGACGTCCGTAGCCGAAGGCTATGTGTCGATTAGATGTCCTATCAAGTTTGATTTGTTCTGGTTCATCAAAGATTTCCGTGTCATGATTTGCTGACACGAAAGATAGCCAGGCAAACACCGGTTGCTCTGGGTTTGTGGTTTCTTCAGTGTTCACTCTGTGCATCATAGGTAGTGGTGATAGGAATCTGACCATCTCTTGAATGAACTCAGGAATCAGTTCTGGTTCTGCTTTGAGTTTGTTAAGATGTTCTTTATTATTCGCTAGGTGCCACAGTGAACCCGACATTAGTTTCACAACCGTATCTCTACCACCAGCTAGCACGAGGTTTGCCATTCCGTATTTCTCTTTACGAGTTAGTTTTCTTCCAGCTAGCTCTGCTGTGTTTAGAACTCCAAAGATGTCATCGGTTGGATGCTCATCCAATTCATCAAAGGTTGCTTTGAGATATCTATCAAGATGATCACCATGCCGAATGCCATCCTCATCTGTGATCCACGTATCTGGACCCCATGAATACCACTCTTGAACATCTTGAGGCCTACCAGAGGTAACCCCGAGACATTGAACAATCATTTGTAGAGCTAGTTCGTGAGTAATTTCGACTTCATCTTCAAAGGAGTCAATCAGGTTCTTGGCTATCTTTCTGAACTCTGGTTCCAAGGTTGCAACATACTCTTTACTAAACCACGGGTTTAGCAGTGTTCGCATTTCAGTGTGATCCGGTGGATCAACTTCTAGAGGGAGTTGCTTATAGTCTCTAACATCCTGATCTCCTTGAAGATCACTTGAATACTTCTCGTAATCGCGAGCCGCTTCGCGAACAGCTCTGGAGCCTTTGATGATGTTCATGCTAAATCCTTTAGAGCACTCTCCAAGCGAACAGGGTCTATGTGCCAGTAGTTATGAACCTTGTTGTTTATTAGTAAAACAGGTATCTCTTCCCAATACTGTTTATAAAGCTCTTCATCTTCCAAAATGTCCTTCTCGACCATGGAGACTACCGCTTCTGGATGATCTGCTTTGAACTGACCTAAGACAGCCTGAATCACTAGGTCTGCTTCATCACAAAGATGGCAGCCTGGCTTTCTAATCAGGGTCAGTTCAATTGGCTTACGCATTCCACCAGATTATTCCAAAATTGAACCTAGACTTGTGACGTGGCGAAAACCCCTAAAAAGCCTGCGGCTGCTTTCTTTGATGTTGACAACACGCTAGTGCGTGGGTCGACCAGCTATCAGTTCGCCAAGGCCGCTTACCGCCGTAAATTCTTCCCAAGAAAAGATTTTGTTGCTTTTGCTTGGCACCAGATCGTCTTCCTATCTAAAGGTGAAACTGATCACATGCTCTCGGCTATCAAGGACCGAGCTTTAGAACTAGTTAAAGGTCGTAGTTATAAAGAGATGAAGGATTTGGTTGCCCTCGTCTATGACGAGAACATCAAAGCCAAGGTTTGGCCTGAAACCGCAAGACTTGCTCAACAACACATTGAAGCTGGTCGTGAAGTTTGGATTATTACAGCCGCTCCTCAGGAAATGGGTGAAGAGATTGCTAAGCGCTTAGGGCTAACTGGAGCTCTAGGAACTGTCTTGACACACACCGGCGATCTTCTAACCGGTGAGATTAAAGGTAAACCGCTACACGGTAAAGAGAAGGCTAAAGCAATCCGAAAGCTTGCTAAAGACCGTGGCTTTAGTTTGAAGAAATCTTTTGCATACTCAGATTCACATAACGATCTGCCGATGCTCACACTTGTCGGTCACCCAGTTGCTGTTAACCCAGACAAGTTACTAAAGATCTATGCGAAGAGTGCCGGTTGGAAGATTTATGATTTCAAGCGCAAAGAATTACGCCCAACTAAGAAAGCCATCAAAAAAGAAATCAAGATTGGCAAAAAGGGTTAAATGATTAAACCCGCCATTGCTGGCGGGTAAATCAAGCTTTAATAGTCAATGACTATTTCTTATTACGACGCTGGTGGCGAGTCTTACGAAGCAACTTACGGTGCTTCTTCTTAGACATACGCTTGCGGCGCTTTTTGACAACTGATCCCACAAAGACCTCTTTTAGTTGAATTTAGACGGTTCGCTTTATTCTAGCCGAGTTCACCTAGTCTTAATAACCTTAACGAACGCCTTACCTCCCCAGATAAGCCTTGTTTTGGGCATAAACTCAACCTCGATGACCGAACATCAGCCCTACACCGTTGTAGCCAGAGAAGATGGCTTCGATGTCCGTTATTACCCGGACTATGTTCTAGCTCAGGTAAAAACCTCAGGGGAATTCAACTCAGCAGCCAGCGGTGCTTTTATGCCCCTGGTCAACTACATCTCAGGCCGCAACAAAGGCGGAACTAAATACGCCATGACGGCACCTGTGCTTCATGCCCCTAACCCTAAAGCCACCGAACACATCATCAGCTTTGTCCTTCCTGAAGGAACCGATATAAAAGATCTAGCACTACCGGTTGATGCAGTGGTCACTTTGAAGCACGTAAAGGGTCACTATGCCGCAGCTACCACCTTCAGGGGTTTAGCTAACTATGAAAAATTCAATTCTTTAGGCAGTGAATTAAAAGCAGCTGTCGAAAGCGCTGGGCTGAAACCGTCCGGCGATCCATACTATGCACGTTTCGATCCTCCTTGGAAGCCAGGTTTCCTAAGACATAACGAAGCACTGATTGCATTGACTGGATATTCAAAAGATAAGGAAAATAAATGAAAATGAACACCCTGATTAGAAAAGCTATATCTGAAACTGTTGGTGTTGCGCTATTCGTGACCTCAATCGTTGCTTATAACTTCAACTCCTCTTTCCACAACCTAGTTCTAGCAACCACCCTAGGTCTAATGATTTTGCTAACTGCAACAGTTTCAGGTGGACACCTAAACCCTGCTGTTTCACTTTTCATGTTTGCACGCAAGTCAATTGACCTAACCACACTTATTGCATACTGGATCGCTCAGCTTCTAGGTGCAACTCTAGGTCTATACCTAGGCTATGCACTCAGTGGTGCTTCAGTTATCGCTCAATCAGCACCTACTGGTATTTCACAGTCTGGTGTTTTCATTGGTGAAGCACTAGCCACAACAGTGTTGATCATGCTAATTGTTCGGCTTGCATCAACTAAGCGTGAATCACTAATTCCATTTGCTGTGGCTCTTTGGGTCTTTGCAGCCAGCACTTTCACTCTTACCGGAGCTCAGGCTAACCCAGCGGTTACCTTTGCACTTATGATCCGTGATGGTTTTGACCAGAACCACCTAATGATCGTTCTAGCTGAATTCGTCGGAGCACTAGTTGCTTTGATTTACGTATTCCTTCTAGACAGCCCAGTAAAGGGTAAGAAGAAGAGCGCTAAAAAGAAGTAAATGAACATTTGATTATGCCCTCGGGAAACCGGGGGCATTTTCATTAGGCTTGGCATATGACTAGACCAACAGTTCTCTTTGTTTGTGTTCACAATGCTGGCCGGTCACAAATGGCTGCCGGCTGGCTGAAATCCCTAGCCGGTGACCGAGTTGATATCCTCTCAGCTGGAACCCAACCGAAGAACGAGATAAACCCTGTTGCTATTGAAGTTATGAGAGAAGTTGGCATTGATATTGCTGACCAGCAACCTAAAGTTCTCACCGAAGAATCAGTAAAACAAAGTGATTATGTGATCACTATGGGTTGTGGGGATGAATGCCCTTGGTTCCCAGGTAAGGTCTATCGCGATTGGGTTCTTACCGATCCTGCAGGTCAACCAATTGAAGTGGTTAGAACTGTTAGAGATGAAATCAAGCAACACATTGAAGCGCTCGTTGCCGAGATAGATTCTAAGAACGCTTAGCTTTTACCTTAGAAACAGTTTTAGTAACCTGTGCTTTAGTATCATGCTTGGCATCTGAAAGCTTTTTACCCAACTCACGACCGACCTCTGCAGGATCGAAGTTCAAGTTGATCTTTGAACCAAACTTATCTTCAAGCCAAGTAGCTGCGCTTGAGACCAGAGTTGTGATGCTCTCTGCAAGAGCATCAGCTTGACCCGCCACAAAGCTTGAACCGAACGTGCCAAACCATTTAGCGGCTACACCGAAACCCGTTTTGTTTAGCGAGTAAGTGCTCGTCTTACCCTTAACTTCAACAGAGAGTAGTTCAACTTTGATAAGCATCTTCAGATGCTTATCAAGAGTGGTCACTGGAAGTTTCAAAGACTTGTTGATAGCTGCGGTGGTGCGAGGCTCTTTAGCAATAAGTTCAAGAATTCTTCTGCGATTTTCATCAGCCAGTGCATCAAAAACATCAACCATTACTTCATCTCCTGTGCTATTTCTTTAGCTCTCGCTAAAGCCGAGTTTGTTGCCTTCAAGAACAGATCATGCAGATTGCCCTCTTCTAAAACAGCAACTGCGCGCATTGTTGTTCCATTCGGGCTAGTCACCTGTCTTCTTAGATCTGCAGGGTCTTTCTGAGTTGAGACTAAAAGATCACTAGCTCCAGCAAATGTTTCGCTGACTAATAAATAGGCTTCCTCTTGGCTAAATCCCATGGCAATGGAAGTCTTGATGAATTCCTCAATGAAATAGAAAACATAAGCCGGACCCGAGCCTGAGATAGTAGATAGAGCATCAATCTTTTCCTCAGGTATAACTAAGGTCTTACCAACTCCATCAAAGAGTTCCGTTGCAATCTTGAGTTGATCTGCGGAAACTCTGGAACCGGAAGAAATACCGGTTAACCCCTTGTTGATTAGTGCTGGGGTATTCGGCATCGCCCTAATAACTGCGACCTTCGATGAAACAAACTGTTCCATGGTTGCAGTTGTCACTCCTGCGGCAACAGAGATTACTAAAGCATCTTCGCTAAGCACATGCTTAATTTCATCTAAAACTTGAGTTATGTATGCGGGTTTAACTGCGAGTAAAACTATCTGCGCACCCTCAACCGCTAAAGAGTTAGCATTCGGTTGATAGTCAGTCGAATAACCTGTCACATGGAATTTCTTTGCTAAAGCTGCAGCCGACTCAACTCTTTTAGCGGTGACTTTAATCTTTTCAGGTTTGATATGGCCTTTGATCATGCCAGCAAGGATTGCAGTTCCCATAGAACCACAACCTAAGATTGCGTATGTTTTATCTTCCATGTGTCTAGTTCAACACAAATTGCAGGCCGTCGCTGATGTTTCCATTAACTTCAGCCGTTAGTACGTAACTAGCCCCATTAGCTGAAACATCTGGCTGACCGTCAGCCAGTGTGCAACCACCAGAGGTTGATGATCTCACTCGTTGCCAGTCAGAAGGTTGAGAGGTGACCGGTGTGCCTGGAGCCAAGGTCACCACGAAATCTGTTCTTGGTGAAGAGAGCTTGCAGTCTTTGGAAGTCCAGATGTTATCGCTCCCACTCTTGATGTTGTAGTAGGTAACCGATGAACCAACATTGAATTTGCAGTCAACTGTTCCAGTGTTAGTAACTGTGAACCAGAAGTATGGAACATCACCCGGGTTGAAGGCGTTTTGAACTACCTGACCTTCAAGTCCAACATGTGCTTCTATCTTCACCTGTTGTGGTTGGCAATCAGCACCTGCGACCATTGTCGGTGCCTGGTTTGGGTGGAATAAACCACCAACCCAATTCACGACACCAAGAATCCCAGCAATAAGTCCCCACACCAAACCAATTAAAACTAAAAGCGCTGTGATTCTTCGAGCGCGAATAACACCAGCTGAAGGTCCGTAATTGTTTGGCATGGCTTTATTTTGCCACCTAACTGCTTAGAGCTGGCGAAGCATGCGGGTGTTGCCCAGTGTGTTCTCTTTGACTCTAGCTAAATCAAGGAACTCTGCAATGCCATCGTCAGCAGATTGCACCATTTGAGCAAAAGTTTCCTCATCAACTGGAACATCGCTAATGATTTCGAATTTGCATCGAGTAAAGAACTCAACCTCAAAAGTTAAGCAGAACACTCTGCGAACACCAAGGGTATACGCACGTTCGATCAAGGCCTCAACTACTGCTTTACCAAGTCCTAGACCGCGAGCGGAAGAATCAACAACTAGGGATCTAACCTCAGCTAAATCCCCCCACATAACATGCAAAGCGCCAGCAGCTAAAACCTGACCATCCAGAGATTCTGCAACCACGAATTCTTGAACTCTTTCAAACAAAGCGACCAGCTGGTGCTGCAATAAAACCTTGCTATCAACCAGCGGTGCACGCATCGCCTGGATAGCCGGAATATCGCTAGTCCTGGCTGGTCGCAGAATGAAATTATTGTGGGGCATTGCTAAATGCTAGCAACTGCTCGTTCATTTGAGGTGAACATAAACTCACCGGCGATGACATCCGCAATAACATCACTTGCATTCTTGATTTCACCTTGCAGAATCTGCTCTGAGATCTTGTCTTCAATTTCACGCTGAACTGCTCGACGAAGCGGTCTTGCACCAAGTGCTGGGTCGTAACCTAGAACGATCAAGCGTTCCTTAGCAGCTTCAGTCAAGCTAAGAGTGATGTCGCGTTCTTCAAGACGGTTGTTTAGCTTCTTGATGAATAGATCAACAATCTCCATTAGCTCTTCCTTAGATAGCTGAGGGAAGACAATGACATCGTCAACACGGTTTAGGAACTCAGGCTTGAAGTGCTTCTTCAATTCATCGTTTACCTTGGCAGCCATTCGTTCGAAGTCGTTCTGCTGGTTACCTTCCAAGTTGAAGCCAAGCGCACCCTTAGAGATGTCCTTAGATCCTAAGTTGGTGGTCATGATGATGATTGTGTTCTTGAAGTCAACAACACGACCCTGACCATCGGTTAGACGACCCTCTTCTAGAATCTGCAACAGGGAGTTGAAGATATCCGGGTGAGCCTTCTCGATCTCATCGAATAGCACCACGCTGAACGGCTTACGTCTAACTCGTTCAGTTAGCTGACCACCTTCATCGAAGCCAACATACCCTGGAGGAGCACCAAACAAACGTGAGACTGTGTGCTTTTCTGCGTATTCGCTCATGTCCAGCGAGATAAGCGCACCTTCGTCATCGAACAAGAATTCAGCCAGAGCCTTAGCCAATTCAGTCTTACCAACACCGGTAGGGCCAGCGAAGATAAAGGAACCTGAAGGGCGGTTAGGGTCTTTCAAACCTGCACGCTGACGACGAATGGCCTTCGAAATAGATTCAACAGCAGCCTTCTGACCAATAACTCGCTTGTGGAGTTCCTGCTCCATGAAGACCAACTTGGCTGACTCTTCTTCAGATAACTTGAACACAGGAATACCTGTCGCAGAAGCCAAAACCTCAGCAATAAGCCCTTCGTCAACTACACCGTGAGCTGCAACATTACCTGAACGGAACTGCTTAGTTAGTTTCGCTCTTTCAGATATAAGTTTCTTCTCGTCATCACGCAATTTCGCAGCACCTTCAAAGTCCTGGCCTTCAATGGCCTTCTCTTTGTCAACCCGAACAGCTGCAATCTTCTCTTCTAGTTCACGAAGCTCAGGTGGTGAAGAAAGAATCGATAGACGCAATCTTGCTCCCGCTTCATCGATGAGGTCAATCGCCTTATCTGGCAAGAAACGGTCGGCAACATAGCGATCAGCTAACTTAGCTGCAGCGACAATAGCACCATCAGTAATCGACACCTTGTGGTGAGCTTCGTAGCGATCACGAAGACCTTTCAAGATGTTGATGGTCTGAGGAATAGAGGGTTCATTTACCTGAATCGATTGGAATCGACGCTCCAAAGCGGCATCCTTCTCAAAGTATTTTCTGAACTCATCCAAAGTAGTTGCACCGATGGTTTGTAGTTCACCACGAGCAAGCATCGGCTTCAAGATAGAAGCAGCATCAACAGCACCTTCGGCAGCACCAGCGCCAACTAGAGTGTGAATCTCATCGATGAAAGTGATGATGTCTCCACGGCCCTTAATTTCCTTGATGACCTTCTTTAGTCTTTCTTCAAAGTCACCGCGGTAACGTGAACCCGCAATCAAAGATCCAAGATCTAGTGTGTAAACCTGTTTACCCTTTAGAGTCTCAGGAACATTGCCAGCAACAATCGCTTGAGCCAGACCTTCAACAACAGCAGTCTTACCGACACCAGGTTCACCAATCAAGATTGGGTTGTTCTTGGTACGTCGAGAAAGAATCTGCATTACGCGTTCGATTTCTTTCTCACGGCCAATGACTGGATCAAGCTTTCCTTCAGCGGCAGCTGCAGTTAGGTTCTTACCGTATTGATCAAGAACAGTTGAACCTTTTTGAGGTAGCTGCTCGCCGCCAACAGTTGCTGACTCTTTGTTATCAAAACCTTGCAACATCTGTTGCACCTGAGCGCGAACCTTGTTGGTGTCTGCACCCAATTTGGTTAGCACTTGAGCTGCGACACCTTCACCTTCTTTAATAAGACCCAGAAGAAGGTGTTCGGTACCGATGTATGAGTGACCTAGCTGAAGTGCTTCACGAAGAGATAGCTCTAGAACCTTTTTAGCTCTAGGAGTGAAAGGAATGTGACCTGTAGGTGGCTGTTGACCTTGACCAATAATCTCTTTGACCTGATCGCGAACAGCTTCCTTAGAAATGTTTAGTGCTTCAAGAGCTTTAGCGGCAACGCCTTCACCTTCCTGGATTAAACCAAGCAGGATGTGCTCTGTGCCGATGTAGTTGTGGTTTAGTGACTTAGCCTCTTCTTGAGCTAAGACGACAACCCTACGGGCCTTATCAGTGAACTTCTCAAACATTTGAACTCCTTTGGCACTATTTATGTGCTTACAAAATAGATAACCACGAAAAACGGAGTTTATTTCGGCTGTTCGCCATTGGGGGAAATAGTGCTAAAAACCCTTCACAAACTAAGGCTTTGTGGCTTTAGCAGCCTTAGCCCGCTCTTCAAGCTCTATCTTTGCTCTGACCTTACGCTCTTTGGCATCTGCACCGATAAGTGACTTAAAGAGGATGTAAACAACGACAACCATGCCCAAAGGTGGCAACAGGCTCAAAAGCGCTGGTCCAAGCACATTCCAGTCCATTACTTCACCAAGGGGAACATGATGGTCTCACGAATACCAAGACCGGTCAGGCTCATAAGTAGTCGGTCGATGCCCATACCCATACCACCGGTTGGCGGCATTCCGAATTCAAGAGCCTTGAGGAACTCTTCATCAAGCTTCATAGCCTCAGGATCTCCAGCAGCAGCTAACTTGACCTGCTCAACGAATCTTTCACGCTGAATAACTGGATCAACCAACTCGCTATAGCCAGTGGCCTGTTCATAGCCTCGAATATAAAGATCCCACTTTTCAACCACACCTGGCTTTGACCTGTGGTTACGAACCAACGGTGAAGTGTCAACCGGGAAGTCCATAACAAATGTTGGCTTCTGCAGGTTAGCTTTAACGAAATGCTCCCAAAGCTCTTCAACATATTTGCCGTGCTGAGGGTGATCAATTTCAAGCCCTTCTTTATCAGCAAGTTTCTTTAGAAC
>CAIXVE010000017.1 GCA_903922825.1 uncultured Micrococcales bacterium
GCACCTGAAGGACCAACTATGGCAACTCGGTGACCTCGTTCAACTTGGAAAGAAATACCTTTGATTACCTTCTTAGGTTCAATGACAATCTGTTCACCTGCCTCGTTGGTTTCGATTCGAGAAGGGTAGCTGAACTGAACGTTTTTGAATTCAATTGCAACAGTGTTGACTGCTTTACGTTTGGCTGGCTTCGACTTTTTCTCATCATCGGCTTCCAAAGGGAGTGTTGTGATTTCTTGAATACGAGCTAAAGCACCGAGAGCTGACTGCACAGACGAGTAAGCACCAAAGAATTGCCCTACCGGTCTAATCATCAGGAACATCAGAAGAATGAAAGTAATCAGTGATGAAACTTCAGTGGCACCGGTTGCAACTCGATAACCACCAACACCTAAAACAACAATGAAAGCACCGTTGGCAGCCAATCCACCAATCGGTGTTACCCAAGAGTTGATTCGAGCGATCTTGATTCCTTGAACGTAAGCTTCTTGAGCATCTTTTTCAATCAAGCTAGTTTCACGAACCTCAGCTCTAGCTGCTCTAATGGTTCGAACAGCAGAAAGGGCGCGTTCCACCGAAGCAGACATGTTTCCAACTCGCTCCTGAGCCTTGGTCGTTGCAGCCTTAATTCTTCTGGCGGTCAAGCCAATAGCTGCAACGGCAACAGAGATCATGAGCAGAGTTAGGCCCAAAAGAACCCAGTCGATCACTGCCATGGCAATGACAGATCCAACAAAAACCAATGCTCCACCGGCACCATCAACTAACCCTTGGGTTAGTGCGGCTCTGAGGAGTGTTGTGTCAGAACCAACTCGAGAAACAAGGTCACCTGTTCTTCTGGTGTCATATTCGTGAATCGGTAGTCTCAGTAGTCTTGATGCCAGGCTCTTACGCGCTGAATAAACAACACCTTCGCCTGCTTTAGCCAGAACAAAATACATGGCTCCACCAGCAACAGCACTTAGCAAAGTGATTGCCAGAAGCGCTAAAGCCACCGGTAACACATCTTCACCAGCCTGAACTGTTTTGATGATCTGACCAACAACCAAAGGTTGCGCTAGATTCACTGCCGCACCGACTAGGGAGAAGAGAACAGCGATGGTGAGTAATCTGCGCTGCTCTTTCATATATGGAAGTAGTTGGCTGAACTTAGCTTTAGGACCTTGAGGTTTGGATCCTCGTCCACGACCCATCATGCTCATATTTTCTCTTTCATTAGTCCAGGGTTGCCAAGTATCTCTTCGTTTAGAAGATACCTAATCTCTGGTAGGGATAATGCTTCGGTGTATGCAGTGTTCTTATAGAACCTACTGAAATCAACTTTGTTTAGTGCTGGGATAACTCGCTTATCGTGAACCTTTAGAAACATAACAGTGCTATTAGGAATCCGATCGAAACTGGTCTTCACCTTCCCACATCCATAACCAAATACAGTGAGGGCAACATCAGCTTGGTCTGGTTTCACTTTGGTGATTAGCCCGTGGTCTTCGACTTTTACCAGTTCCCTCTTATCTTCTCTTCTTTGCCAAATCTGGAAACAGGTATTTAGCCTGGCCTTCTGCCAAAGCATTTCACCAAAGTCATCAACATAATCTATGGCTAGTTCTTGATCATGAATAAGGTGAAAGTTTCTATCCAAGCGGTTGATGACCGACCATTTGCGCCAGCTTCTAGGAACAATGAAGGCAATGTATTCAGAGTGCCGAGCTGCTTTGTTAAAGAAGGGAATACTCAAAGAGTTATTTCGGCCGAAAGGGGGATTTGAGATGGTCACTGCATTGCTCACCGTTAGTTCAGCATTCAGAAAGTCAGCTTCAACAACCCCATCAGATTTAGGTTCGATATCGAAACTTATGACCTCTTTAGCACCTAGGGATTTAGCCGCTTTGATGAAAGATCCGGTGCCCCCGGCAGGTTCAATGACTGTTCTGATCTCAAAATCCTTGATAAGTTCGGCGACCTTCATCGTAAGTTGAAGACTTAGATCAGTTGGGGTATAGAACTGCTCTTTGCCTGTTACACGAGTATTTCCTGGGCGCTTAGTGCCGGTCATATGCTCAAGGATATCACTTTCGGGTCATAGACTTTAAGGCTGTGCTACCTATATGGGCACCACTAATACTCAAGGAAGACTAAAAGTGGCTAAAAACACTGATGCCGAGACGATGATTGTCGCAACTAATCTGACTAAGACCTACGGTGATTTCAAGGCAGTCGATGGAATCAATTTCACTGTTAGAAAAGGTGAATCCTTTGGTTTGTTAGGTCCTAACGGTGCTGGTAAGTCAACCACAATGAAGATGATTGCAGCTACAAGTCAGAGAAATGGTGGAGACCTTCTTATTTTGGGTAAAGATCCAAACAAGTCAGGCCCTGAGATTAGAGCCCACCTAGGAGTTGTTCCACAACAAGACAACCTAGATCGTGAACTAAAGGTTTGGGAAAACCTGATGATTTATGGACGTTATTTCGGTCTTTCAAGAAAATTCCTGAAAGGCAAGATTGAAGAACTTCTGGAGTTCGCTCAGCTAGTAGAGAAAAGAAACAGTAAAACTGAAGAGCTTTCTGGTGGTATGAAAAGGCGTCTAACCATCGCTCGAGGATTAGTGAACGAACCAGAAATCTTGATGTTGGATGAACCAACCACAGGTCTTGACCCTCAAGCAAGGCATATCCTTTGGGACAGATTGTTCCGTCTAAAGGAACTTGGTGTGACTCTAGTTATAACCACCCACTACATGGATGAAGCAGAACAGCTTTGTGACCGCCTAATGGTGATGGATAAAGGCAAGATTATGGCCGAAGGGTCACCTTCCGAACTGATTAAGAAGTATTCAAGTAAAGAAGTTCTGGAAGTGCGCTTTGGTTCGGATAACAACGCAACTGTTGCAGAGCAGATTGCCGGCATCGGTGAAAGACTTGAAATTCTTCCTGACCGTATCTTGGTCTATGCCGAGAATGGCGAGAAGGCTCTAGAGGAGATAGTCAAGAAGGGTCTGCATCCTGTCACATCGCTAGTTAGAAGATCATCACTTGAAGATGTGTTCCTAAGGCTCACTGGAAGAACCTTGGTCGACTAATGTCTTTGAATGTTTCAACAGAAAACAAGATGACTTGGACTGGAGCCAAGACTATTGTTGATCCCCAACGCGGTATTCGCAGGGGAGCGTTCTATGTTGCTGAAAACAGAATACGCACCATGCTCAAATGGTGGCCAGCAATCATCGCTTTTGGTTTGGGTAATCCAACGCTGTATTTGCTTTCTATAGGAATTGGTGTCGGTTCCCTAGTTGATAAGTCCTTAGGTGCTAACGCGATTGATCACGTGAGTTATCTAACTTTTCTAGCTCCTGCTTTATTGGCAACTGCAGGTATTCAAGGGGCTATGGATGAGGTAACTTGGCCGACCCTGGAAGGTTTTGTTTGGGATAGAACCTTCTTCTCCATGAACTCAACGGCTATCTCAGGAAAGCAAATAGCAAACGGAGTAATGCTGGCAGCTATGGCTAGATGTGTGCTGCAGGTGTTTATGTATGAACTTTGTTTATTAGCCTTCGGTGCAATTACAGTTCAGTCAATTCCTATACTTCTCTTGGTTTCTAGTTCAGCTGGACTTGGCTTTGCCTCAATCATGTTGGCCTTCTCAGCGAGCATCAAAGACGATGACAACATGTTTGCCTTGGTTGGAAGATTCATCATCACTCCGATGTTCATGTTCTCAGGAACCTTCTACCCAATCACCTCTATGCCTATTTATCTGCAGTGGATTGCTTGGATTTCACCGCAATGGCACGCAACTAACCTGGGTCGAGCACTTTCCTATGGCATGCCTATCGAGCCATGGCTTCTAATCATTCACTGGTCGGTATTCCTGATCATGGCCCTGATCGGCTTTAACTGGGCTCACCGAGTCTTCGAGAGGAGACTGTCCGCATGAGTCTCATAAACACGACTGTTGACACAGCTATCGCTATTGCTGAGAGACGAGCTAAACGCGCAGGTTCGTCTGTTTATTCAGGACGAGCCAGAGTAGTTCTAGAACGAGGCTTCTATGCTCTGAAATCTTCTTTCTGGATGGCCGTAGTGTCTGGTTTTGTTGAACCAGTTTTCTATCTGCTAGCTTTCGGCTACGGGATAGGCCAGTTCATCAAAGGAACAACCGATGGTGCTGGTAATCCAATCACCTATGCTCAGTTCATTGCTCCTGCTCTTTTAGCCACCAGCGCTATGAACGGC
>CAIXVE010000018.1 GCA_903922825.1 uncultured Micrococcales bacterium
CGGTCGCAGGTATTATCTGGGCTGGTGACTTGATTGGTGCAAACATTGAACTTGGTAGCGAAGAATTAGGTGTAGTTCTAGTTGACTCAGGTTCGACTTTTGCCTGTGACAACTTCGTAATTCCGATGGGCTCACCTCACTTCTCAAACGCAGAAGCAATTATCGACAACTACTTCCGTCCTGAAGTTTCAGCTCAGTTAGCCCTTGCGGGTGTTTACTATGTTGAACCAGTTGATGGTGTGAAAGAGATTGTTACAGCCAAGCAGCCTTCACTTGGATCAAATCCTTTGATGTTCCCAACAGCTGAAATGTTTGCCACCAAGTTGAAGCAATTCCGTGCGTTAACTGCAAAGGAAGACAAAGATTTCTCTAAGGCTTGGTCTGATGCATCGAACGGAGTTGTGTAGTTGGCAACAAGCAACGCTTTCGCAGGTGCAGACCTCGAACTTATTGACATCAGAAAAGACTTTCCTGGCTTCACTGCTTTAGATGATATGGATCTACATATCCCAGCAGGGCAGTTCTTTGCACTTCTCGGACCATCCGGTTGTGGAAAGACAACAACTCTTCGTATTGTCGCCGGTCTTGAAACTCCAACTCAAGGCCAGGTAATGCTAGGTGGAAAAGACATCACAGCAGCCAAGCCGCACGAGAGGCCTATCAACACTGTGTTCCAGTCTTACGC
Source organism: uncultured Micrococcales bacterium (assembly GCA_903922825.1). Lineage (GTDB taxonomy): Bacteria > Actinomycetota > Actinomycetes > Actinomycetales > Microbacteriaceae > Rhodoluna. Next base: position 686 of record CAIXVE010000018.1, read on the forward strand.
TCTTTTCCCACACATGACCGTGTTGGATAACGTAGCTTTCGGCCTTCGTCAACGTAAAGTTGCTGATGCTCAAAAGCTTGCCGTTGATGCACTCAATTTGGTTGAGCTTGGTCATTTAGCAGATAGAAGACCGCAGCAACTTTCAGGTGGGCAGCAACAGCGCGTTGCTTTAGCCAGAGCCTTAGTTAACCGTCCATCACTTCTGCTTTTGGATGAACCGCTTGGTGCTTTGGATCTAAAGCTTCGTCGTCAAATGCAAATAGAGCTAAAAGCAATTCAGCTTGAAGTTGGTTTGACCTTCTTGCACGTAACTCACGACCAAGAAGAGGCTATGGACATGGCAGACATTGTTGCTGTGATGAACAAGGGCCGCATTGAGCAGATGGGTGCACCAGAAGTTTTGTATGACCGCCCTAAGACTGTTTTCGTTTCTAAGTTCCTGGGTCAGTCAAACTTGTTCGTCGGTGACATTGTTGAAAAGAACGCATCTTCAGTTTCTATTGAAGTTGGTGGCAACAAGATCACTGTTGACAAGAAGCGAGCCGAAAAGCACACCGGCAAGATTGCTATCGGTGTTAGGCCAGAAAAGGCTGACTTCCACGAAAAGAAGCCAAAACTTGGTGCAGATCACATTGTTATTGGTCCTGGTGAAATCATCGACATTCGTTTCACCGGTGTTAGCAACCAGTATCTAATCGACATTCCTAATGTTGGTGAAATAACTGTGTTTGCTCAAAACATCGGTAAGTCTCCTGAAGTTGCACTTGGTGCTCAGGTTTATGTTTCTTGGAAGGTTGAGCACAGTTACGGTTTGGCAGATCTTCCTAGCGGAATCGAAGAGGCCTAGAAGTGGCTTTCGCTGCATTCGGTGGTGGAGCTCCGGCTAAAGATAACTCAACTAAGCGCAAGGGTGGACCCATAGTCCTGGCTTTGATTTTGCCTGGCTTAATCTATCTTGGGTTGTTCTTCATGACTCCGCTTGTTTCACTTTTAGTGACAGCTTTGGAATCCCCTGACCCATCTGGAGCCATAGGCGCGTATTTCTATGATTTGAATTTCGGCAACTTTGCAACTGTTCTTACCGACTACATGCCACAGATTCTTAGATCTTTTGGTTACGCTTTCGCTGCAACAGTTTTTGCTCTAGCAATCAGTTATCCGTTGGCCTATTTCATCGGAGTTAAATTAAGAACCAGTCCACTAATCCAGAGACTGATGCTTACTCTGGTTATCGCCCCTTTCTTTATTTCTTTTCTACTTCGAACCATCGCCTGGAAACAGCTTTTGAGTGATGACTCTGGTTTCGTTTCATTGCTGCATTCACTTCACATCCTTGCTCCAAGTCAATTCTTCCTCGGGTCAGATGCAGCAGTTATTTTTGGCCTCACGTACAACTTCATTCCATTCATGACACTTCCGTTGTTTACTAACCTTGAACGCCTTGACACCAGATTGCTCGAAGCAGCAAGCGATCTTTATGCAAGCCCAAATAAGGTATTCAGAAAAGTTACGCTCCCACTTTCAATGCCTGGCATTATTTCTGGAACACTTTTGACCTTTATTCCTATAGCCGGTGACTATGTAAACGCCAGCAGAGATTTCTTAGGTTCATCCAAGACATCCATGATTGGAACAATGGTTGAAGCTGACTTCTTGCAGAACTGGAATTACCCTTCTGCTTCAGCCCTATCTGTTCTACTTATGGGTTTGATTCTGGTTATGGTCACTGTTTATGTTCGTAGGTCAGGAACTGAGGATCTACTGTGAGAAAGTTTTCTTTAGGCAAGTTAGCTCTACCGGTTTACTCTGTATTAGCGCTTGTTTTTCTTCTAACCCCGATTGCATACACAATCCTCTTTTCCTTCAACGACTCAACTCGTTCCAACACAGTTTGGGAAGGCTTCACACTAAGGCACTGGGCTCAGGTTTGTAATCGTCAAGATGTTTGTGATGCGGTCACTAACTCCATTGTTATTGGAATCATTTCCACTATCTTTGCCACCATTCTTGGAACAGCTTTGGCTATTGCCCTAGTTCGTTATTCATTCCGAGCAAGATCACTGGTTAGCTTGTCGCTGTTTTTGCCAATGGCAACACCTGAAGTTGTTCTTGGTGCGGGTCTTGCAGGTTTGTTCTTCAACGCAGGCGTTGGCGCTGGCATGGTGACTATCATCATCGCTCACGTCATGTTTTGTTTGAGCTTTGTTGTTGTCACCGTCAAGGCGCGTGTTCAGACACTAGACCCAACCCTTGAAGAAGCCGGTGCTGATTTGTATGCAAACCCACGTCAGGTGTTTAGAAAGATCACTTTGCCACTACTGATGCCAGGTATTATTTCTGCAGCGTTACTGTCATTTGCACTTAGTTTCGACGATTTCATCATCACCTACTTCAACTCAGGATCAGTTTCAACTTTCCCTAAATACATCTACGTTGCTGCTGCTAGAGGAGTTCCAGCTGAGGCTAACGTGATTGCATCTGCAGTGTTTATTCTTGCCATCGTGATTGTTTTGGCGACCCAAATCCGCGGTGCGATTAAGCGTGCAAAGTTAGCTAAGTCCTAGAACCTAAGTTGTTTTATAGAGCAGCGATTCCTGCTTCAACAACATCAAGTGCATCGTTGATAAGTTCGTCACTGATAGCAAGTGAAGGCAAGAAGCGAATTACGTTTCCGTAGGTTCCAGCGTTTAGGACTACAACACCATTCTGGTGGCTGTGCTTCACAACAGCATCAACAGCTGCAGAGTTAGGTGTCCTAGTTCCAGGCTGAACAAATTCGATTGCGAGCATCGCTCCGCGACCACGAATTTCACCAATAACCGAATACTTAGCTTTCATAGCTTCAAGTCTTGGTTTCATGACGTTTTCGATGTGAACTGCCTTCTCCAAAATGCCACCAGCTTCGATCTGCTTTAGAACAGCAACAGCTGCGGCTGCTGCCACAGGGTTACCACCGAAGGTGCCACCAATTCCACCTGCGTGAGAGGAGTCCATGATTTCTGCTCTTCCGGTAACAGCCGAGATAGGCATACCGCCAGCAATACCTTTAGCAATGGTCATAAGGTCCGGTTCAAAACCTTCTTCATGCTCAGTTGCAAACCACTTACCAGTTCTGGCTATACCTGCTTGAACTTCATCTGCAACCAAAACAATTCCGTTTGCTTTAGTCCAAGCACTTAGAGTTTTTAGGAAGCCAGGAGCTGGGACGATGAAACCACCTTCACCTTGGATAGGTTCAATGACAACAGCTGCAAAGTTTTTTGCACCGATGCGCTTTTCCATGTAGTTGATGGCACGGGTTGCAGCTTCTTCACCAGTCATGCCCTCAGGGTCATGGAACGGATAAGACATTGGTACGTGGGTAACGCTGCCTGCGAACGGACCGAAACCATCTGCGTAAGGCATGTTCTTGAAGTTCATGGCCATGGTTAGGTTTGTGCGGCCGTGATACGCGTGATCGAATACTGCGACTTCGCCTCGACCAGTGAACTTGCGGGCAAGCTTGATTGCGTTTTCAACAGCCTCCGCACCTGAGTTGAACAGGGCGGAACGCTTTTTGAAGTTTCCTGGCATGTGACGGTTAAGAATTTCACAAACCTCAACGTAAGGAGTGTATGGAGTAACAGTGAAAAGAGTGTGGGTCAGTTTTGCAACCTGTGCTGACACTGCTTGAACGACACCTTCGTTGGTGTGACCGATGGTAGTAACACCGATGCCAGAGCCCATGTCAATGAATTGGTTCCCGTCGACATCAACCAAGATGGCTCCGTGCGCTGCATCAATATAAACCGGTAGGGTAGTGCCAACTCCATGACCTACTTGTTCTAGTCGGTTTACGTGGAGGGCTTGGGACTTAGGTCCAGGAATTGAAGTAACAAGGTTGCGGCGTTGTTCAATAGTCATGTCTATATTCTACGCCTGACTTATTTGCCTTTGGGGAGACAGATTGCCCTGCGAGATGGCAATATTGAACCCATGAAGCGAATAATCGTGCTTGGTAGCACAGGATCCATAGGTACCCAAGCCTTAGAGATTATTGCTAGCAATCCAGACAAGTTTGAAGTAGCGGGTTTGGTTGCCAACAGAAACAGTGAACTATTGGACCAGCAGGCAAAGAAATTCGGGGTTTCTCAAGAAAAAGCGGTTATCGGTGCTGATGCCGCGGTTGAGCTAATTGAAAACACCGAAGCGGATGTTGTTCTGAACGGAATTACTGGTTCAGTTGGATTGAAGCCAACCATCGCAGCGCTCAAAACAGGTAAGCGCTTAGCTCTTGCGAACAAAGAGTCGTTGATTGTTGGTGGTCATTTGGTCACCGCTCTTGCAGCACCAGGTCAGATTGTTCCGGTTGATTCAGAGCACTCAGCCTTAGCCCAATGTTTACTTTCAGGGAACAGATCCGAAGTTGCCAAGTTAATCATCACTGCTTCTGGTGGGCCGTTTAGAGGTTTTACTAAGGAGCAGCTGGCTCAGGTAACCCCTGCGCAAGCACTAAAGCACCCAACCTGGAATATGGGGAAGGTGGTTACCACTAACTCTGCAACCATGGTGAATAAAGGGTTAGAGATAATCGAAGCTCATCTACTGTTCGGCGTTCCATTTGATCAGATAGCGGTAACAGTTCACCCTCAATCTGTGGTTCACTCAATGGTTGAGTTTATCGATGGTTCGATCATCGCTCAGTGTTCACCGCCAGATATGAAGCTACCTATCGCACTTGGACTAACCTGGCCTGATCGGATAGACGCTGTCTCACCTCCAGTTGACTTCACTAAATCTCATTCATGGCAGTTTGACCCTCTGGATGAGGAAGTCTTTATCGCCATTAGGTTGGCTAGACAGGTAGGTAAAGCTGGATCAACATATCCTGCTGTTTATAACGCTGCTAATGAAGAAGCAGTTGAAGCTTTCCATGAAGGAAAAATAGGTTTTACCGCAATAACGGAAATTATTGAAGCGGTAATTGAGAGGCACCAACCTCAAAGTGAGTTAACTCTTCAAAGTGTGCTTGCAGCTGAGAGTTGGGCTCGGGAAACTGCTAATAACCTGACTGCTAAACGATAAAAGAAGTAAATGTCAGTGAACTTAGTTAGGTTGAATACATGAATTTCATTTATGTTTTGGGTGGCTGGCTTTTTCTTCTTCTAGGTCTCGCAATATCAATCGCACTGCATGAACTTGGTCATCTACTTCCAGCCAAAAAGTTTGGGGTGAAGGTAACCAAATATATGGTTGGTTTTGGACCAACTGTTTTCTCTCGTAAACGTGGAGAAACAGAATATGGAATTAAGTTAATTCCACTAGGTGGATACATTCAAATGGTGGGAATGGTGCCACCGCTTGATAAACAAGTGAAGCAAAATTTTTGGCGAAAGCTAACTAATTCTGTGACTCAATCAGAGGAACCAATCCCAGAACATGATGCTAGAGCTTTCTATCGACTTGCTCCGTGGAAGAAACTTATTGTTATGTTTGGTGGACCTTTTGCAAATCTTTTGATTGCAACAGTTCTTTCACTTGCTCTTTTTGCTGGCTTTGGTGGCTATGACCGAAACAACACTGTCCATCAGATTGTCAGTTGCATTCCAAGCGATCAGAATCCTGACTGCACTCAGGTGGGAGAGCCATCGCCTGCGTCGGTTGCGGGTTTGAAGGCGGGAGATAAAATTGTGTCTTTCGCAGGCCACAAAATTTCGCGCTGGTCAGACATTGATCCTTTGCTGGCTAAATATGTTGGAGCCCCGGAAACACTGGTCGTTGAACGTCAAGGAGCCAAGCTTGCTCTAACAATCACCGTTATCAAGTTCACTTACGGCGGCCAAACCAGACCTTTTATTGGCGTCTATTTGGAATCCCAGCGTTATCAGCAAACCCCAGTCCAAGCCTTAGGTAATCTGGGCTCAATGTTGAGCGGTACCGGTGAAATGATTCTTCAGTTACCTGCACAGGCTGTAAAGGCGATTGCCGAAATAGCACCGGGTTCCACTCGAAACCCAAATGGAGCTATTTCGATCATTGGTTTGGGTCAATATTCGGGAGATCTCGCATCAAGCAACACCATGAGCTTTGAGGACAAGATTCTTTCTCAGCTGGCCATGATCTTGAGCTTGAATGTGGCCCTGTTCGTATTCAATATGTTGCCTTTGGTTCCGCTGGATGGTGGACATATTGCTGGTGCTCTATATGAATCGGTCAAACGAGGAATCTGGCGCATTCGTGGCAAGAAACTTGAGAAACCAGTAGCCACTGCCATGATGATGCCAATCGCCTATATGGTCGCCTCGCTGATGTTTGTCTTGACCATAATCTTGGTGCTACGAGACGTCATAAACCCTGTCCATCTCTAGTGACAAGCCTTAGGCGTTTAGACTTAGAAGCACAATAAAGAACTTTTGAAAGAAGTTGATTAAAGTGCCAGCGATTAACCTAAATAAACCAAGCGCTCCTGAGGTCTTAACTCCTCGCCGTAAGAGTCGCAAGATTATGGTGGGAAATGTCGCTGTTGGTGGTGATGCACCTATCTCGGTGCAGTCGATGACCACAACGCCAACTACAGATATCAACGCGACCCTTCAGCAGATCGCGGAGCTAACTGCAACAGGTTGTGACATCGTCCGCGTTGCTTGTCCGTCTCAAGATGATGCTGATGTTCTGAGAATTATTGCTAAGAAATCACCTATTCCGGTGATTGCAGACATCCACTTCCAGCCTAAGTATGTTTTTCAGGCCATTGATGCTGGATGCGGTGCTGTTCGAGTAAACCCTGGCAACATTCGTCAATTTGATGACCAGGTAGGTGCAATTGCTAAAGCTGCCAAAGATGCCGGTGTCTCAATTCGTATTGGTGTGAACGCTGGTTCTTTGGATCCTCGTTTGCTACAAAAATATGGAAAGGCAACAGCTGAAGCTTTGGTTGAATCGGCTGTTTGGGAAGCCTCACTTTTTGAAGAGCATGATTTTCATGACTTTAAGATTTCTGTTAAGCACAACGACCCGGTTGTGATGGTTAAGGCATATGAACTTCTTGCAGAAAGAGGGGACTGGCCTCTTCACCTAGGTGTTACTGAAGCGGGACCAGCATTCCAGGGAACTATCAAGTCATCTGTTGCCTTTGGCGCATTGCTAAGTAAGGGAATTGGTGACACTATTCGTGTTTCACTTTCTGCTCCACCTGTCGAAGAAATCAAAGTTGGTTCTAAGATTCTTGAATCACTAAATCTACGTCCTCGTAAGTTTGAGATTGTTTCTTGTCCTTCATGTGGACGAGCCCAGGTTGATGTTTACAAGTTGGCTGAGGATGTTACAGCAGGCCTTGAACACATGACTGTTCCACTTCGTGTTGCAGTTATGGGCTGTGTTGTTAATGGACCTGGTGAGGCACGTGAAGCTGACCTAGGTGTAGCTTCAGGTAACGGCAAGGGCCAGATCTTCGTTAAGGGAGAAGTCATAAAGACAGTTCCTGAAAGTGAAATTGTAAAGACTCTGATCGAAGAAGCTAACCGTATGGCCGCAGAGATGGACCCCGCGCTTATCGGTTCACCACAAGTTGTAGTTGCGAAGAAGGACTAATTAATGTTGCTAAAAATGAGCAGCCTTTTTCTTCGCACTTTGCGCGAAGATCCGGCCGAAGCTGAAGTGGCAAGCCACAAACTCTTAGTCAGAGCGGGATATATCCGCAGAGCAGCACCGGGAATCTATACCTGGCTACCGCTTGGTTTGGCTGTTAAAGCTCGTGTCGAGCAAATCGTTCGCGAAGAAATGTCAAATGCTGGAGCACAAGAAGTTTTCTTCCCAGCATTACTTCCTAGAGAACCTTTTGAGGTTACTGGTCGTTGGACTGAATATGGTGACAACTTGTTCCGCTTGCAAGATCGTAAGAAGGCAGATTACCTTCTAGCTCCAACACATGAAGAGATGTTCACACTTTTAGTAAAGGATCTTTACTCAAGCTATAAAGATTTACCTTTAACTTTGTTCCAAATTCAAAACAAATATCGTGATGAGGCTCGTCCTCGTGCAGGGCTTTTGCGTGGACGTGAGTTCGTCATGAAGGACGCTTACTCTTTCGATGTCACTCACGAAGGTTTGGTTAAGAGTTACCAAGCTCAGCGTGATGCTTACGAGAGTATTTTCACCCGCCTTGGTTTGGAATACGTAATTGTGAAAGCAGATGCAGGTGCCATGGGTGGTTCTGCTAGTGAGGAATTCCTTTCACCATCACCTATCGGCGAGGACACTTTCGTTAGATCGGCTGGAGGTTATGCTGCGAATGTTGAAGCAGTTACGATTAGTGCTCCTGCAGCAAGTTCAATTGAAGGCAAGCCAGTAGCCGAAACGAAGTCAACACCAGGCACTACTTCAATTGATGCTGTTGTTAGCTTCGCTCAGGAAAACCTAGGCTTCACAGACATAACTGCAGCTAGCACTTTGAAGCACATTGTTCTTGCAGTCACTGATGTAAATAAGAAACGTTCGTTAGTTGTAGTTGCCATTCCGGGAGATCGTGAAATGGAACCCAAGCGAGCTGAAATTGTTTTCGCTGGATGCGACGTCGAGCCTGCTGGCGATGAAGATTTTGCTAAGCATCCTGAATTGGTCAAAGGTTACATCGGCCCGGTCAAGGACGGTAAACAGTTCCTCGGCGAGAAGGCTGAAAGCAAAATCAAGTATTTAGTTGATCCAAGAGTTGTTGTTGGTTCAAGTTGGGTAGCTGGAGCAAACACTAAAGATAATCACACCTTCAATCTTGTATTCGGCAGAGACTTTGACGCCGATGGTGTTGCAGATTTAGCTGAAATCAAAGCTGGAGATCCGGCTCCTGATGGCAGCGGCCCTTTGGAACTTGCACGTGGAATTGAAATCGGGCACGTCTTCCAGTTGGGTAAGAAATATGCTGAAGCGCTAGATCTAAAGGTCTTGGATGAGAATGGCAAACTTGTGACCGTGACTATGGGTTCCTACGGCGTCGGTGTCACCAGAATTATTGCTGTCTTGGCTGAAGCTAATAACGATGATAAGGGACTTATCTGGCCTGAGGCAGTTGCTCCTGCTGATATTCACGTTGTTGCGGCTGGAAAAGAAGATGAAGTTTATGAAACCGCTGAGCGTTTAGCATCTGAATTGCAAGCTAAAGGCAAGTCTGTTCTTTTGGATGATCGCTTGAAAGTTAGCCCAGGCGTGAAGTTCAGCGATGCCGAATTGCTTGGTATTCCTAAGATTTTGATTGTTGGTAGAGGTTTAGCTACAGGTGAAGTGGATATTTGGGACAGACGCTCTGGCGAGCGTCGCTCAGTCAAGGTAGAATTGGCAGTAGCCGAGCTGGCTTGAATGTCCCTGCCGCTCGCATAATTGACTAGCGGCCAGGAGGCGTCTCATGGATATTGACTTAAGTGCACTTCGACTTGTCGAGCGTGACAAAGAAATTCCATTCAATGAACTGGTTGAAATCATTGAGGCAGCCATTGTTGCGGCCTATCACAAGAGTGTTGGTAATAGCGATCCAGCTAGGGCTGTTCTAGATCAGAAGACCGGTAAGGTTTCTATTCTTGTTCCAGACACTGAAGAACGCGATGCCTTCGACAAGTTGATTACTGAACTTCCTGATGGAACAAAGGTTCCTGAAGTTGATAAGACTCCTGAAAACTTTGGTCGTATTGCCGCTGCAGCCGCAAAGCAAGTTATCGGTCAGCGTATTCGTGGTCTTTCTGATGAAGGTCTATTCGGTGAGTTCAAGGCCAAAGTTGAAGACATTGTGGCTGGTGAAATTCAGCAGGGTTCTCGCTCCTACATGGTTTATGTGAAGATTGGCGATGTTGAAGCCATCATGCCTCCCGAAGAGCAGGTCCCAGGTGAAGATTATTCACATGGTAAGCGAATGCGTTTTTATGTAACCAAAGTAGATAAGAACGCTCGTGGTCAGGTCCAGATCAACGTGTCTAGAACCCACCCAAGCTTGATTCGTAAGCTTTTCGCTTTAGAAGTTCCTGAGATTGCATCAGGTCAGGTGGAGATTGTTCAGGTTGCTCGTGAAGCTGGGCAGCGTACCAAGATTGCGGTTAGAACTTCAGTTCCAGGTTTGAATGCAAAGGGCGCATGTATTGGTGAATTGGGTCAAAGAGTTCGTGCCGTCACAGCTGAACTGAATGACGAGAAAATCGACATTGTTGACTACTCGGATGACATCACGAAGTTTGTCTCTAATGCACTTTCGCCAGCTAAAGTTTCAGCTGCTTTTATTGTCCATGAGGGCCCTGGAACTAGGGAAGATCGCCCTAAAGTTCGAGTTTTGGTGCCTGAATACCAGTTGTCTTTGGCTATCGGTAAGGAAGGCCAGAACTCGCGTCTAGCTAGCAAGCTAACTGGGGCCAAGATTGACATCATGGCTGATGAAGACGGGGACGACGAGTAATTAGACCCGAAGTCGGGGCTATTACTTTCTCAATCTGGGCATTAGAATGGATGCTGTTAGAACCTGTGTTGGCTGTCGTCAGCAGGGGAGCCGTAAAGATTTAGTTCGTTTAGTCATTTCTCAAAACAATTTGAGTTTCGATTTGAACAAAAATTTACCCGGTCGGGGTTCTTGGCTTCATAAGCAAACAAGTTGTTTTGATCAGGCGGTAAACCGCGGATCTTTCAATCGAGCTGTGAAAGCTAAGTTGAGTCCTGAGAGTCTAGCCAAACTGAAAGAACAGGCAGAAAAGATGTTGGAAATCTAATGAGTACCTCGAAATGAGTACCCAGCACTAAAGCCTGCCCTGACTGGGGTAGGCCCCAGACAGGAGAAATAAATTGGCGTTACCACGTGTATACGACATAGCTAAAGAGCTTGGCATTGAAACTGCTGAAGCCTTAGCAAAACTAAGCGAACTAGGCGAATACGTTAAGAGCGGTTCATCAACCATTGCTCCGCCAGTTGCAAACAAGCTTCGTGCTGCTTTCCCGAATGCAAAACCCAAGGAAGAAGCACCTAAAGAAACTAAGGCATCTAAAGCTAAGGCTGCAAAAGAAGCTGAAGCCAAAGTTGAAGAAGTGAAGCCTGAAGCGAAGGTGGAGCCTAAAGCAGATGCTGCACCGGCTGCACCGTCGGCTGTTCCAGGTATTCCGCGTCCAGGAAATAATCCATTTGCCGCAGCCCAGGGTATGGGTATTCCTCGACCTATGGCAAGACCTGGAAATAATCCTTTTGCATCTAATCAAGGTATGGGTCGATCAAACACAACTGGACGCCCTCAAGGTAATCGTCCAGCTGGTGCTGGTGGCCCGAATCGTCCAGGCGGACCGCGTCCTGCTGGAACTGGTGCACCTCGTCCTGCTGGTGGTTATCAAGGTAATCGTCCTGGTGGTGCAACTGGTGCTCCGGCTACGCCTGGTGCTTTCCCAGCCCCAGGAAGGCCTGGTGCTGGTGGCCGTGGTCGTGGTGGAACAGCTGCGGGTGCTTTCGGTAAGGGTGGATCTAGATCTTCGTCTAAGGCTAGAAAGTCGAAGAGAGCAAAGCGTGAAGAATTCGAACAGCGATCTGCACCGAGCCTAGGTGGAGCTGTTGTTCCAAGAGGTGACGGTAATACAGTTCTTCGTTTGCGTCGTGGATCTTCAATTCAAGATTTTGCAGACAAGATTGATGCCAATGCAGGTCAGCTAATAACTGTGCTGTTCCATTTAGGTCAGATGGCTACTGCTACTGCATCTCTAGATGAAGAGACCTTCCAGATTCTTGGAGCCGAACTTGGTTACAAGATTGAAGTTGTGTCTCCAGAAGATGAAGAGCGTGAACTATTCGATTCATTCGGTTTAGATATCGATGAGGAAGATGCTGAAGAGGATCTAGAATACAGAGCTCCGGTTGTTACAGTTATGGGTCACGTTGATCATGGTAAGACCAGATTGCTTGACAAGATTCGTAACGCCAATGTTCAGGCAGGTGAAGCCGGTGGTATTACTCAGCACATCGGTGCTTACCAGGTTCACACCACACACGAGGGCATTGATCGTGCAATCACTTTCATTGACACTCCAGGTCACGAGGCGTTCACCGCTATGCGTGCCCGTGGTGCTCAGGTAACAGACATTGCAATTCTTGTTGTTGCAGCTGATGACGGCGTTATGCCTCAGACAGTCGAAGCATTGAACCATGCTCAGTCTGCTGGAGTTCCAATCGTTGTTGCAGTGAACAAGGTTGATAAAGAAGGGGCTAACCCTGCCAAGATTCGTCAGCAGCTAACCGAGTTCAATTTGGTTGCTGAAGAGTATGGTGGCGATGTCATGTTTGTGGACGTATCTGCTTTAACCGGTGCTGGTATCCAGAACCTGCTTGATGCCGTTATTTTGACTGCAGATGCTGCTCTGGACCTTCGCGCGAATCCAAACCGCGATGCTCGAGGTGTTGCTATTGAAGCGAACCTAGACAAAGGTCGTGGAGCAGTTGCAACTGTTTTGATTCAGGCCGGAACTCTGCGTGTTGGTGACTCAATTGTTGCTGGTGCAGCCCACGGTCGTGTTCGTGCGATGTTTGATGAGAACGGCGCCCCAGTGCTAGCGGCTGAACCATCAAGACCAGTTCAGGTTTTGGGATTACAGTCAGTTCCTCGAGCTGGTGACACGTTCGTTGTTACCGAAGATGAGAGACAAGCTCGTCAGATCGCTGAGAAGCGTGAAGCTGCTGACCGTAATGCGCTATTGGCTAAGACTCGTAAGCGCGTCAGCCTTGAAGACTTCACTAAAGCATTCGAAGATGGCAAGGTTTCATCTCTTAACTTGGTTATCAAGGGTGACGTTTCTGGTGCTGTTGAAGCACTTGAAGATTCATTATTGAAAATTGAAGTCGATGACTCAGTTTCATTGCGCATTATTCACCGTGGTGTTGGTGCGATTACTGAAAGCGATGTTAACTTGGCAACTGTTGACAATGCGATCATCATCGGATTCAACGTGCGTCCAGATAACAAGGCTAAGGAACGTGCTGACCGCGAAGGTGTTGACATTCGTTTCTACTCAGTCATTTATGCAGCCCTTGAAGATATCGAAAGATCACTTAAGGGAATGCTTAAGCCTGAGTTTGAAGAGGCTCAGCTTGGAACAGCTGAAGTTAGAGACATCTTCAAGTCTTCTAAGGTTGGAACCATCGCTGGTTCTATCGTTAGATCTGGTTCAATCAAGCGAAACAGCATGGCAAGAATCTCTCGCGATGGTGTCTTGCTAGCTGAGAACCTAAAGATTGAATCACTAAAGAGATTCAAAGATGACGCGAACGAAGTCAAGACAGATTTCGAGTGTGGTATTGGTCTTTCAAACTTCAACGAAATTCAAATAGGTGACATTATCGAAACCTATGAGATGCGTGAGAAGCCGAGGGTCTAATGGTTGACGCCGCTAGAGCTAGAAGATTAGCTGAGCGAATCAAGGTGTTGGCAGCCGGAGCATTAGAGAAGGTTGTTAAAGATCCTGATTTAGGTTTTGTGACGATCACCGATGTTAGGGTTACACCTGATTTAGCTTCAGCCAAGATCTACTACACGGTTTTTGGTGATAAGGCTCAGCAGGAAAAATCTGCTGAAATCCTTGCTCGTTTCACTGGAAAAGTTCGTGGTGAAATTGGTCATCAACTTGGTATTCGCCTTACTCCCACCGTTGAATTCTTAACTGATGAAGTTCCAGAAACTGCTCAACAGATGAATGATCTGCTGGCTGAAGCCAGGGCTCGTGATGCTGAATTGAAAAAGTTAGCCAAAGATGCACAGTTTGCTGCTGGTGAGAACCCTTATCGTGAAGATAAATCTGCGGACGAAGAGTAATTTACTTGGCTCAATCAGGTCTGATACTTGTCGATAAGCCTCAGGGCTTCACTAGCCACGATGTTGTTGCGAAGGTTCGTAAAGCGGTTGGCACTAGAAGCGTAGGTCACGCCGGAACTTTAGATCCAATGGCGACTGGTTTACTGGTTTTGGGTATTGAATCAGGAACTAAGTTGCTGACCTTTATCGTTGGTGCTGATAAAACGTATGAAGCTACTATCAGACTCGGTGCCAGCACAATCACCGATGATGCTGAGGGGGAACTACTAAGGCAAACCGACGCGAGTGGTGTTTCAGCTGAACAAATCTTTGCTGAGATAAAAAAACTCACCGGTCAGATTAGTCAGCGACCTTCATCTGTTTCAGCCATCAAAGTTAATGGCGTTCGAGCTTACGATCAGGTTCGTGCGGGAGTTGAAGTTGAACTCAAGTCCAGAGATGTTCTGGTAAGTCGATTTGAGGTCATTGGGGAAATTCGAAAAGATTCGAGCTTTGTTGATTTAGATGTGTCGATTGATTGTTCTTCTGGCACATACATCAGAGCTTTAGCTAGAGATCTAGGGGAAGCCTTAGGGGTTGGCGGACATCTAACTAAACTTCGTCGAACAAGGGTGGGGAGCTTTAATGTTGCTGATGCGGTGACCTTAGACGATTTAGCTTCTGGTAAGTATGAAGTCGAAGCGCTTTTAACAGCAGCCAAGTCTGTTTTACCTACATTTGAAATAAGCGAACAGCAGGCGATTGATCTTCGCAACGGCAAAAGGTTGGCAGGCTCCGTTGAAACCCTTACCGGCGTATTTCATGACTCTGATTTTGTTGCTGTGGTGGAGAATGCTTCTGCAGGTTCACTGAAATCCGTTGCTGTCTTTGCTAAGGAAAATCATGGTTGAGTCTGGTTATCAGATCTTTTTAGGTATTTGTGTTCTGGCTGGTATTTATGCTCTATTGCTGGGTTTATTCAAGCGGGAGCCATCTTGGGTCTCTGTCGGGGCAGTGAGTGCCGTTGAGTTAGTTTTAGTTATCCAGCTGATTTGGAGCATAGTTTTAGTTAGCGGCGGAGCACAAGCCAAAGGGGATACCGTCGAATATTTCGGTTACATAATCACGGCTTTGCTTGTTCCGCCAGCCAGTGTTTTCTGGGCAATCATTGAAAGATCCAGGTGGGCAACAGTAGTTATGGGCATTGCAGGCCTAACCGTTGCGGTTATGTTGGTCAGAATGTGGCAAATATGGTCAGGAAATGTGCCTAATTTCTAGAACTTGTTAACCTTCCGTTAACCTGCTTTCTAACTCCGTTTAATGCTACAAAGACACACTTGAGGCTATGAGCGAGCCTGTCCAGAGACGTAAACTTGTCGCTGGTCCTTTAAGTAAGGGCGACAAGTGGTTCTTTAGATCCACATCCATCGCTGCTCACTTCGCGTTTGTGCTTGTTGCTCTAGTTCTGGTTTTCCTTTTAGTGCGAGCCTGGCCAGTATTACAAAGTCAGGGACTGGGTTTCATTACTGGAAATACTTGGTCACCGGATCAAAAACCTATCGTTTTGCAACTAGGTCCAATGCTTTGGGGATCGATTCTTATCGCCTTTGTTGGAATTTTGATCGCAACACCGATGGCAGTTTCGATGGCTTATCTGATTGTGTTCATGCTGCCTAAACGTCTTGCTAAAGCTTTCACAACTCTGGTCGACCTTTTAGCCGCACTACCATCAGTTGTTATTGGTCTTTGGGGACTTTTAGTTTTCACCCCGTTGGCTGCATCTTGGGCTGAAGTTCTAAACAAATATCTTGGTTGGATTCCAATATTTGGCGTTAGTAATGCAGAGAACGGTTTCATGAGTTCACCGTTTATTGCAGGTTGGATCGTGGCGGTAATGATAGTTCCAATCATTACTTCGGTGACCAGAGAAATCTTTAGCCAACTTGATAAAGACCTGATCAATGGAGCTCTAGCTCTTGGCGGATCTAGGCTCTCAACTTTTAGAAAAGTTATTTTGCCAACCTCATCCGGTGGTGTTGTTGGTGGTGTGCTTTTGGGACTTGGACGAGCTGTTGGTGAAACGGTAGCCATCTTCTATGTTTTGAACCTAACCATGGACATCAACTGGGCTCAACTACTAGAACCACATGGTGGAGCGGTTGCATCTTGGATTTTGGCTCGATTTGGTGAAGCGAGCGGAACCGAGAAGCAGGGGCTTATGGCAGCTGGTTTAGTTTTGTTCGTGATCACTTTGATCATCAACTATCTAGCTAACTTCATCGTGAATCGTGCTCAGCCTTGGAGGAAAAACTAATGGCTAAAGCATTAGCAAACCAACCATGGCGTAAAGCAAACGTTGCTAGAAGACTCCAGATCTTTGTTGCATCATTGATTCCACTGCCTTTAGTTGTGTTGATTACTATCACTGCTCACCTAAACCCAATCTTGAGTTTCGCGGGCCTCTTCCTTCCACTGCAGCTAATAGCTGCTTCAGTTGTTGGCTATCTTGCCTACGGCCGCAGAGGTGTCGGAGATGCAGTTCTCGTTGTTCTGACTTTTTTCTTCTCGGCTTTTGTTTTGATTTTGCTGTTGAGCGTGCTTTCATCTGTGGTTATTCAGGGATCTAGAGCCATCTCTTGGCAGTTCATTTCCCAGAACAACGTCTATGTCTCACCGACTACATCGTTGGATTACGGAGGCGTTGGGCACGCAGTCGTTGGAACACTTCTGGTAGTTTTGCTCACCACCATTGCCGCTGTTCCTTTGGGTCTAGCCATGGCTATTTACCTTACCCAGAGCCAATCGAAGACTCGAAACCTGGTCAGGACTTTCACCCAGGCGCTATCTGGATTACCTTCTGTAGTTTCTGGTTTGTTTATTCTTTCGATCATTGAAGCTACCCACATTGGCCGTTCTGGTTTCACCGGTGCACTTGCGCTATTTCCGCTAATGCTTCCAACAGTGGCTCGTGTTGCTGAAGAAGCTCTGAAACTTGTGCCAGTTGATCTTCGTTACGCAGCTCTGGCTCTAGGTGCTCCAAACTACCGCGCATTTTTTCAGGTGATTCTGCCGGCAGCCAAATCAGGTCTTTTGACAGCATTACTTTTAGGTCTTGCACGTGTTGTTGGTGAAACCGCTCCTTTGATTTTGACCATGAACCCTTCAAGCTCAACCTCGTTGAATCCTTTCAATGGTGGAATGACAACTCTGCCAACCTATATCTACAACTACCTCGCGTCTTCTTATGAGACCAGTCAGGCTCGTGCCTGGGGAGCAGCATTGGTTCTTTTGATCCTGGTTGGATTCTTGTTTGGATTGGCCCGAGTTTTAGGTAAAAATAAATCGATTAAAAGTAAGGCAAGTAAATGACTAACTTAATCACTTCATCTTCACTGCGTGCTGAGAATGTCAGCGTTTGGTTTGGTGAGCGTCAGGTTTTGAAAGACGTGAACCTTGTCTTTCCAGCTAATCAGGTAACTGCTTTGATTGGTCCATCCGGTTGCGGTAAGTCAACCTTCCTAAGAACCCTTAACCGCATGCACGAGCTAATTCCTGGTGCTGGTCTAGCCGGTGCTGTTTACCTAGATGAACAGGACATCTATTCTGAGGCTATGGATGCTGTTAGCGTTCGAATTAAAGTAGGGATGGTTTTCCAGAAGCCAAACCCATTCCCAACCATGTCAATCAAAGAGAACATTCTGAGTGGTTTGAAACTAAGCGGTCGCAAAATCAAAGATGCAGACCAACTTGTGGAAACCTCACTTAGAAGAGCATCCATTTGGAACGAAGTGAAAGACCGTCTTAGTGATCAGGCTATTTCACTCTCAGGTGGACAACAGCAGCGTCTGTGTATTGCTCGAAGCCTAGCCATGGACCCAGAGGTTTTGCTTATGGATGAGCCTTGTTCAGCTCTCGACCCAGGTTCAACCCGTCGAATCGAAGAGACGATTAGCGAATTGGCTGAAAGCATGTCAATTGTTATTGTGACCCACAACATGCAGCAGGCGCAGCGTGTTTCAGACCAAACAGCATTCTTCCTAGCTGAAGAAGGCATGCCTGGTGGGGTAGTGGAGTTCGGCTCAACCGAGCAGGTTTTCAATGGCCCTATCGACCAGAGAACCAATGACTATGTGAACGGTCACTTCGGTTAACACCATTTGTTAACCTGACATTTGCCCACTCGAAAGGTTAAACAAACCATTCGTTTATCAAGGAACCAAATACTGAACACATCGAAACCTCGATAAAAACGACATCAAGGAGAAAAATGCGTAACAAGCTAATGACCGTGATTGCAGCTATTGCTGTTGTTGCCGGTGTAGTTATTTCAGCTCCAGCTAACGCTGCGGGCGTATCAATTGCAGGTAAGGGATCATCTTTCGCTAACGGCATGCTTCAGGTTTGTACTGCTGCTTACCCAACCAACACTGCCTCTTACACTTCAACCGGATCAGGTACTGGTCGTACCGAGTTCGCTGCTGGAAACGTTCAGTGGGCCGCTTCTGACAACCAGTACACAACTGCTCCACTTCCTGGCTTCAACTACACAACAGTTCCACTATTCGGTGGCCCAGTAGTATTTGCTTACTCAGCTGTTGGTGTTGGAGACGGTCTAAACCTAGACGCTTCAGTAATTTCAGGTATCTTCAAGGGAACAATCACCAAGTGGAACGACGCTGCAATCAAGGCTCTAAACACAAAGGTCAAGCTTCCAAACAAGAGCATCAAGGTTGCATACCGCGCATCAGGTTCAGGTACAACTGCAAACCTAACTAGCTACCTAAACCAGACTGTTGGTGGATGGCTAGCAAACAACAAGGATCTTGTTGCTTCTGCTGGTGGTTCAGGTTCATTCTCAACCAACTCAACTTCATTCGCTACTTCACAGCTTCTAGCTGCTTACATTGAAGACAACTCAAACGCATTTGGTTACTTCGATCTATCAGACGCTCTAACTGCTGACGTGGGTATCGCAAAGCTAAAGAACGCTGCTGGCGCATTCGTTATGCCAACTGCTTCTGCTGCTGGTAAGTTCATCAACGCACAACCAATTATCACTGGTTCAACTGATGCACTAAACGGAACAATTGGTTTCACCTCAAACGGAACGCTAGTTCTAGGTCCAAACTTCACAAAGGTTATTCCTGGTGCTTACCAGCTATCAATCGTGACTTATGGCCTAGCACCTCGTTTCGACAACGGTGGCAACTCAAAGCTTAAGAGCACAGACGCAACCAAGTTGGCTGTTCAAGACTTCTTCAACTACGTTGTGAAGACCTGTGTTCCAGCAAAGGCTGCAAGCTTGGGCTACGTACCTCTAGGTTCAGCATTGAAGACTTCAGTGCTAGCTCAGATCAAGAACATCGGCTAATAACCACAAATAGCTAAAGAAGTGGTGCAGAGTTAAACTCTGCACCACTTTCTTGGCGTTTAGAAGGAGAGACATGAAGTTTGGAAGACTGCTGAGCGCGGTTGCCATCATGGGTACTGCCGCAATTTCTTTGACCGCTTGTGATCCTCCAATGCCCCCAGAGGTTGCTGCTGCGCTAGCAGAGCAAACCTACACCTGCATCCAAGGCGATTCCAAAATAAGTTCTCCCACAGCGATGACAGACCTAGTTGCTGGTTGGGCTGATTCGCTTACCTACGCTTGTGTTGACCCTGAGCCGGTTATGACCTTGACCTCAACGGATACTCCTGCGGATGCTCAGATGGTCATTTCTGAATACGCGCCAGAGTGCACTTTCTCAAATTCAGTTCCGTTTGCAGTTGATGCTGGGGCTTTTATTTATACCGAGTCGGATCTCGGAACTCTAAATCTTTCACCAAAGAGCATGGCCGGCATTTTGACCGGAAAAATTACCAACTGGAACCAACTTGCAAAGGACAATGCTGGTTATGAAATGCCTGACCTACCTTTGGTGCTATCTCCAAAAGCTGACACATTGGCATTGAAATCTGTAACCGATTACCTGGCAAATCAGGGAATTACGCTTCCCGCAACCCTCAAGGTTCAGGCTGTTGATCATTTAGACAACACAGAGTCTGCAATGTTGCCTCAAGGATCAATGGCTATCGTTCCAAACAGTTTTGCAGTGAGCATGGGGCTATATCCTGCCAACATCTACTTGGGCGTGGATGCAGATGGACAAGACATCTTGGCGATGGCTGATGTGTCTGGAATTCAATCGGCAAGCACTCAATGGGATAGCAACACATCCGGTAGCTCTGTTTCTGTGAAGTTGAATACTTCAAATAAACCGGTTGCTCCTGAAGGTTCGGATGTTGCTCCGACTCCCTATCAGATGATTTATCCAGTAAATCTTTATGCATGTGGTGCAGATGAACTTCTTCCAAGAGCTATTGCAAGATTCTTGCTACGCCTGGACTCACAAGGTGCTCTGGCTGCTTCTAACTACGCTCCACTGCCTGAAGCTGTGCGAATTCAGGCACTCGTGAGTATCAGCAAGGGTCTACCAACTCCAAAGCCAACTCCAACTAACTAGCCGATTAGGCTAGAGGCATGGAACAGAAGCGCTCTAGTTTAGGTGTCGGCAATCTAGTAATTGCCATTTACGCGATCTTTGCTCTATCTGCGACGGTTAGAGCTGCCTATCAGTTGGCTCGTAAATTTCAAGATGCACCAGTTGCCTATTCTTTGAGTTTGCTATCTGGACTTATTTATGTTGTGGCAACGGTTGCTTTAGTTAGAAAAGATTTCAAGTTGGCGAGAATCACCTTGATTTTTGAGTTAGTCGGTGTTCTGCTTGTGGGTTCGTTGAGTTTGCTTTTGCCTGAACTTTTTGCTCATCCCAGTGTCTGGTCATATTTTGGTATTGGTTATGGCTTTGTTCCCTTGGCTTTGCCTATATTTGGTTTGTGGTGGCTTAGGAGAGTTTCTAAATGATCACCGTTACTGAAGCAACTTCTCTGCCTGAGTCTCTAAAGCCCACTGTAGTTACCATTGGCAAATTTGATGCCATCCATTTAGGTCACCAAGAGTTACTCAGAGAAACTATTGAAATCGCTGAAGAGCACATGTTGGTG
Source organism: uncultured Micrococcales bacterium (assembly GCA_903922825.1). Classification (GTDB taxonomy): domain Bacteria; phylum Actinomycetota; class Actinomycetes; order Actinomycetales; family Microbacteriaceae; genus Rhodoluna. Next base: position 21,499 of record CAIXVE010000018.1, read on the forward strand.
CCAGCAGTGGTGACCTTTGATAGGCATCCAAGTGAGATTCTCAATCCTGGTAACGCTCCTGAACCTGTCATCGGCATCAACCAGAAGAAAGAACTATTGGATGAGGCTGGCATTGAATTAATGGTTGCTTTAGCCTTCGATAATGCTTTGGCTAAATCTTCAGCTGAGGATTTTGTTAGTGAGGTATTAGTAGAAGGTTTAAATGCCAAAGTTGTTGTAGTCGGAGATGGCTTTAGATTTGGAGCAGAAGCTAAAGGCGATATTGCCTTGCTTAAGGAACTGGGCGAGCAGTATGGCTTCACTGTTCGGGTCATGGCTCCAGTTGAAATTGACGGGGCAATAGTTTCAACCAGCAGAGTCCGAGAGTTGCTTTTGGCCGGTGAGGTTACAGCGGTTGCAAGGTTACTTGGTAGAAGGCATTCAACTACCGGGGTAGTTGAGCACGGTCTGAAGATTGGCCGCGAAATAGGCTTTCCAACTGCAAACATGTCTCGTGACTCTGAAGGGTTCCTTCCTAGAGATGCCGTTTATGCTGGTTGGCTCTATGTCGATGGGGAAAGGTATATGACCGCGCTTTCGGTTGGCATAAACGAGACTTTTACTGCAGTTCCAAGACTTATCGAAGCTCACGTCATTGGCGTTACAGGTTTAGACCTCTATGACAAAGTGGTCACTGTTGAATATGTTGAATTTATTAGATTGGCAGCCAAATTCAACGGGGTTGAAGATTTGGTTGCTGAAATCAATAGAGATATAGAGAAAATCAAGGAAATACTTTCCTAGGGGGCTGGTTTTGACAGTCCAATCTGGGCTATCATAGACAGGTTGCCGTGTATCGGCCGCGGGTTATCAATGCTCTAAACATAATGTTTATTGCGCCGCGCAACGAGCCTTGAAAGGAAATCAAATGGCATTGGACGCAGCTAAAAAGACAGAAATTATTAACGCATACGCAACTCACCCTGGTGACACTGGTTCTCCTGAGGTTCAGATTGCAGTTATGACTGAGCGCATCAAGGATCTAACCGAGCACCTTAAGGACCACAAGCACGACCACCACTCACGTCGTGGCCTTTTGCTTCTTGTTGGTCAGCGTCGTCGTCTGCTTGGTTACTTGCAGAATGTTGACATTGCTCGTTACCGTAGTTTGATTGAGCGTCTAGGTCTACGTCGCTAATTTTGTAAAAAGAAAAGCCATCTCGAAAGAGGTGGCTTTTTTGTTTAAAGTGCTTATTCTTAATTTAGAAAAGTAAGGGAGTTACTGTGGATTTCGTTGGCGCAATCAAAGCTGGTTTCACTAATTATGCAAACTTTAGGGGAATGGCATCCCGATCTGAGTTTTGGTACTGGTACCTGTTCATTGTTTTAGCTGGGGTTGTTCTTTCTGCTATTGACCAGTTTTCAAACCTAATGGTCCTACAGTCTGCTTTCTCGGCAATTACTTTTATTCCCTACCTCGCAGTCCAAGTTAGGCGTCTAAGAGATGCTGGACACACTTGGAAATGGCTACTTCTTGAGATCCCTTTGCTAGCTGTATTCTTCGTTGGAATTATTGGGTTAGTTGTTCGTGCAATCGCTCTTGTACCAGACTTCCAAGCGCTTGTTGAGAATCAAGATCCAAGCTTGCTTCAAAACCAAATTGACATACTTGCCGCTGATCAAAGTTTCGTGAGTTTTGCGCTGCTTCTGCTGTTTTCTTTTTTGCTGTTATTGGCCTTTGTGATATTTATGATTGTGTTACTGGTCAAGCCAACTAAGACTTTTGAGCAGGGAAACAAGTATTTAGCTGCTCCAACACCTGAAAACTAGGGGATAAAGACCCTATAGGCGTTTGACGGGGGTCGCTGGTAGTCTTATCTAAGAGCCGAACGGCAGGTTTGCTGGTCATCGGTGGTGGACCTTGGGGCAAAGATTTCCCAAGATTTTCTACTGTTGGCCAGGGCATCCCTCAAAAAATCATTAATCAGACGCTTCTATTGTCGTGCGTGCTCCAGCGAATAAATCAAAATTTGATTGTCGCTTATTTATGAAAACAAAGAGGAGGGACCATGGAAGGTCCAGAAATCAAAGCACAAGAAGTAATCATCGACAACGGTAAGCACGGTAAGCGTGTTATTCGTTTTGAAACTGGTCGTCTAGCTCAGCAGGCACAAGGTGCAGCTGCAGTTTATATCGACGAAGAAACAATGTTGTTCTCAGCAACAACAGCATCAAAGACCCCTAAAGATCAGTTCGACTTCTTCCCACTAACTATCGATGTTGAAGAGAAGATGTATGCAGCAGGAAAGATTCCTGGTAGCTTCTTCCGTCGTGAAGGTCGTCCATCAACTGATTCAATCTTGGCCTGTCGTCTAATCGACCGTCCACTACGTCCATCTTTCCCAGATGGTCTACGTAACGAAATTCAGGTTGTTGTAACCGTATTTTCTATCCACCCAGATGAGCTTTACGACGTAGTTGCTATCAACGCAGCTTCAATGTCAACTCAGCTTGCTGGTCTACCTTTCTCAGGTCCTATCGGTGGTGTTCGTGTAGCACTTATCGATGGTCAGTGGGTTGCTTTCCCTAAGCACTCACAATTAGATCGCGCAGTGTTCGACATGGTTGTTGCTGGTCGTCTAGTTTCTGAGAATGGTAAAGAAGATGTTGCCATCATGATGGTGGAAGCTGAAGCTACAGAGAACTCTTGGAACCTTATCAAGGATGAAGGAGCAACTGCTCCTAGTGAAGATATCGTCGCTCAAGGACTTGAAGCAGCTAAGCCTTTCATTGCTCAGCTGGTTAAAGCACAGCAGGCACTTGCTGCAGAAGCTGCTAAGCCAACCGCTGACTATCCACTGTTCGCTCCATACTCTGATGAGGTTTACGAGGCTGTTGCTAAGTTGGCTGAAACTGAACTTGGAAGCATCTACTTGATTGCTGATAAGACTGAACGTCAGAACGCAGATGATGCACTAAAGGCATCTGTTAAAGAGAAGCTAGTTGAAACTCTAGATGAGGCTCAGCAGAACCAGATCTCGGCAGCATACAAGTCTGTTACCAAGAAGGTTGTTCGTACTCGTGTTCTAAAAGAGGGTATCCGTATCGACGGTCGTGGCAAGAAGAACATCAGAAAGATTGACTGTGAAGTTGCAGTTATTCCTCGCGTTCATGGTTCAGCTATCTTCCAGCGTGGAGAGACACAGATTCTTGGTATCACCACTTTGAACATGTTGAAGATGGAACAGCAGATTGACTCACTGTCACCTGTTACCTCTAAGCGCTACATGCACAACTATAACTTCCCACCTTATTCAACTGGTGAAGTTGGTCGTGTTGGAACTCCTAAGCGTCGTGAAATTGGTCACGGTGCTCTAGCAGAGCGTGCGTTGGTTCCAGTTCTACCTTCACGTGAAGAATTCCCTTACGCTATCCGTCAGGTGTCTGAAGCTCTAGGTTCAAACGGTTCAACCTCAATGGGTTCTGTTTGTGCTTCGACTTTGTCACTACTTAATGCTGGTGTTCCACTACGTGCACCAGTCGCAGGTATCGCTATGGGTCTTATTTCTGACACTGTAGACGGCAAGACCGAGTATGCAGCTTTGACTGATATCTTGGGTGCTGAAGATGCTCTAGGGGACATGGACTTCAAGGTTGCTGGAACATCAGAGTTCATTACAGCAATTCAGTTGGACACCAAGCTAGACGGTATTCCATCATCAGTTCTTGCAGGTGCGCTATCTCAGGCTAAGGAAGCTCGTTTGAGCATTCTTGATCTGATGAAAGAAGCGATCAGCACTCCAGACGAAATGTCTCCTTACGCTCCAAGAATCATCGCTGTGAAGATTCCTATCGACAAGATCGGTGAAGTTATTGGCCCTAAGGGCAAGATGATTAACCAGATCCAGGAAGACACTGGCGCTGACATCTCAATCGAAGATGACGGAACTGTTTACATTGGTGCAACTGATGGCCCTGCAGCTGAAGCTGCTAAGGCCATGGTTAACGCCATTGCTAACCCTCACGTCCCTGAGATTGGTGAGCGTTTCCTAGGAACAGTTGTGAAGCTTGCCACATTTGGTGCATTCATCTCACTACTTCCAGGTAAGGACGGTCTATTGCACGTTTCTGAGCTGCGCAAGCTAGCTGGTAAGCGTGTTGAGAATGTTGAAGATGTTCTATCTGTTGGCCAAAAGCTGATGGTTGAACTAGTCAAGATTGATGACCGCGGCAAGCTATCTCTCGCTCCTGTAGTTGAGGGTGAAGTTACCTCAGCCGATTCTGACGAAGAGTAGTAATACTTTTCTATGACTCAAGTTCAATTCAAACTTGAACAACCCGATTTAGAGTTCACCGCATCGGGAGGCAGTACGGTACGCCGAACTGTTCTCCCATGCGGTGTTCGCGTTTTAACCGAAACTGTGCCTGGTGCTCAAAGCGCATCCGTTTCGTTTTCGGTTGCGGTTGGATCTCGAGATGAAACCAATGGCCATTTCGGTTCAACTCACTTCTTAGAACACCTTTTATTCAAAGGCACTAAGACCAGGACAGCACTGGATATTGCTGTTGCATTTGATTCGGTTGGTGGAGCTTCTAATGCGCTAACCGGTAAAGAACACACCAGTTACTACGCAAGAGTTCAAGACAGTGCTCTTCCGGTGGCTGTTGAAGTTATTGCAGACATGCTCACATCTTCAGTCATTGATGCCAAAGAATTTGAGAATGAACGAACTGTCATTCTTGAAGAGCTAGCTATGAATGATGATGATCCTTCGGATGTCGCTCATGAAGAATTCTTTGAAGCTGTTCTAAAAGGCCATCCTTTGGGTCGCCCGATAGGTGGAACACCTGAAACTATCAATGCTGTTGATCGGGACGCAGTCTGGGAGCACTATCAAGATAACTACCGTCCAGAAGATTTGGTGGTTACCGCAGCAGGTGGATTAGATCACAACATGATCTTGGAATTGGTCACTAGCAACCTTGATAAAGCTGGCTGGGATTTGGGTAAAAAGGTTCACCCTAAACCTTGGCGGATAAAGAACCTTCAACCGGTTGAAGCTGACACCACTGTGAAGGTTATTAATCGACCGATAGCTCAGGCAAATATTGTTTTCGGAGGCCAGGGCATAGTTGGCTCAGATGATCGTCGTTATGCGATGGCTATTTTGAACACTGTTTTAGGTGGTGGCATGTCTTCGAGATTGTTCCAAGAGATTAGAGAAAAACGCGGACTTGCTTACTCTGTTTACTCTTTCAATCAGGGTTATAGCGATGGCGCTGTTTTCGGTCTTTATGCGGGATGTTCCCCGGCTAAGGCTAAAGAGGTTACCAGGCTCATGATTGAGGAACTTGAAAAGGTCGCTAACCAAGGTATTACTGATGCTGAACTTGATTTGGCTAAAGGTAACATCTCGGGAGGTTTAGCTTTGAAGTTTGAGAGCACCCAGGCTCGCATGGGTAGGCTCTCTTCAGCTGAACTAAGTGATGGTCTGTTCTTTGATTTAGATGAGTCTTTGGCGCAATTTGGAGCCGTTGCTTTAGCTGATGTTCAAGGCATAGCTCAGGCGATGTTTGCCTCGCCAAGGTCTTTTGTGGCAGTTGGCGATCTAAAGCCTGATGTTTTTGATGAGTTCAACTAGAGCAAGGTAAGTTTTATCTCATGACAATAAAAGTTGCAGTTGTTGGTGCCACCGGCCGAATGGGCAAATTAGCCCTAGATATCATTCACGGGTCTCAAGATCTTCATCTTCACGCTGCTTTGGATAGCAAATCTGAGTTAGCTCAAGCTATTGGTGCCGATGTGATTTTTGATGTTACTAACCTTGAAGTTAGTAAGCAGGTTGTTGAATTTGGTATCGCTAAGGGAATAAAGGTTTTGGTCGGAACAAGTGGTTGGACCAAATCGGCTTTGAATCAAGTCGAAGCTAATCTTTCAGATTCTTCTGCGATTGTTTTCGTGCCAAACTTTTCGATTGGTTCAGTTTTGGCGAGCAAATTTGCCGCTGATGCTGGAAAGTATTTTGACTCGATTGAGATTATTGAAACTCATCATGCAGGAAAAGTTGATTCACCTTCTGGGACTGCAATTAGAACTGCAGAACTTATTGCCGATTCCAGAAACGAAGCTGGTAAAACTCAGCCGCTTATTCCAGGTGTTGGGCAAGATGCACGTGGGGAAGTGGTTGCAGGAGTCCCGATTCATTCTTTACGGATTGATGGAGTATCGGCTAAACAGGATGTAGTGCTTGGTGGATCAGCGGAGGTGCTAACCATTTCTCATCAGACTAGTTCAGTTCAGGCTTATGCACTTGGAATTCTGGAATCATTGAAGTTCACTGCTAACGCATCAGGTTTAGTTGTTGGCCTAGATAAGGTTTTAGGTATTTAGTTATGGCTGGAGCCAAACTGGGCGCGCTGGTGATGGCCGCATTGGTGCTGATGTATGTGGCGCTAATGAGCCAGCAGGGATATCTATTTCTTATCCAACCGAACCCGGTTTCTAGAGTCATGGGTTTTGTCATTCTGGTTTTGCCGGTCTTTGGTGCTTGGGGAATTTATCGTGAACTAAGGTTCGGAATTAGTGTTGAAAAGCTGGGTAGGCAGTTAGAAGCCGAAGGGGCTTGGCCAAGATTCAAGTTCAGTGTCATGCCTTCCGGCAGGGCTAATAAAACTGAAGCGCTTCAGGAATTTGGGGACTACAAGGAAGCCGCTGAATCTGATCCAGAAAATTGGCGGAACTGGTTTGCTCTGGGGCTAATTTATGATGCCTGTGGGGACAGGAAACGCGCCAGACTAGCGATGCGTAAAGCAATAACACTTGTCAAAAGGTAAGGTTAACAGGTGTCTGAGATTATTTTTCGTAGTGATGTAACAGTCGAACTAGTGCGATCTAGCGCTTCTGATAGCGATGTTCTTTTCGCCGCCAGAGTGTCTACTCAAGGTGAGCAGTCCCTTGAGGCAGCTGCTGCGGCCACTGATGCCAGTGAAGATGAGAAACGCAGTAAAGGTCTAATCAATTACCTGATGCGTGACCGTCACGGTTCCCCTTTTGAGCACAACTCAATGACTTTCTATGTTCAGGCACCGATTTTTGTGTTTCGTGAGTTTATGCGCCACCGTATTGCCTCTTATAACGAAGAGTCTGGTCGCTATAAGGAGCTGAACCCTGTGTTTTATGTTCCAGGCCCTGACCGTAATCTTTTGCAGGTTGGTAAAACTGGTCACTATGAGTTCTTGCCGGGATCTGCCGAGCAGATTGCTTTGGTTGAGCAGGAGACCAGAACCACTTCAGTTCAGGCTTACGAGTCTTATAAGCGCATGCTTGAAGCTGGTGTTGCACGTGAAGTTGCCCGAATAGTTTTGCCACTCAACATTTATTCTTCGATGTATGTGACCATGAACTCCAGAGCTCTTATGAACTTCCTAAGCCTTAGAACTAAGCGTGAAGGAACTCATTTCCCTTCTTTCCCTCAGCGTGAAATTGAGATGTGTGCTGAAAAGATGGAAGATTTCTGGGCTAAGTTGATGCCTTATACCTACGAGGCGTTCAACGCTAATGGCCGCGTAGCCCCATAGTTCGTTTTAGTATTTCCGCTCTAGAGCACTAATCTTGACCTATGTCTGAAAAAGATAAAGACCTATTTGGTCAAATGCTTGTGGCGCTAGTCACACCAATGACCCCTGAAGGTGAAGTTGACTGGGACGCGACAGAGCGTCACCTTGACTATGTCATCTCTAATGGTGCCGATGGTGTTGTCGTTACCGGAACCACCGGTGAAACTAGCACACTGACCGATGCTGAGAAACTTCAGTTAGTTCGTATAGGCAAGCAAGTAGCTTCTGGTAGAGCAAAAATCATCACCGGTGGCGGATCAAACGAAACCGCTCACGCTATCCAGCTTTATAAAGCAAGCGAAGCAGCTGGTGCCGACGGTGTGATGATCGTCACCCCTTACTACAACAAGCCAACTCAGGCTGGTGTTCTAACTCACTTTCGGATGATTGCAGATTCAACTGATCTTCCAGTTATTTTGTATGACATCCCAGGCAGAACTGGTATTCCTATTGCCTTAGAAACCATTCTTCGTGCAGCAAAGCACCCAAACATCGTTGCGGTGAAGGATGCTAAAGGTGATTTTGCCCAAGTATCTCGTGTTCTAAATGACACTGACCTGCTTTATTTCTCAGGTGATGACAGCAACGTTCTGGCTCACTTGGCTATAGGTGCAACCGGTTTGATTGGTGTGACAGCAAACATTGCTCCACATGCTTATCGCGAAATGATTGATGCAACAAATAGGAATGATTTCCATTCCGCTCTAACTGTTCACAATCAACTAGAGCCGCTAGTTCGTGCTGCTATGACCCACGTTCCAGGAACTGTTGCAGCGAAATATATTCTTCACGGCTTAGGCCTAATCGATTCTCCGCGAGTTCGTCTTCCTTTGGTTGGACCAGAAGAAGCCGAGGCTGCTCGCATCGAATCAGACATCGACAAAGTTATTTCGGTGCCAGGTTTGAACTTCACAAACTTCCGTCCAGATAGAAATGCCGCCGCCGGCGGTGCACTGCCTAAGGTGGCCGGAACCACTCGATAGGGTTTCCATGTTTGATTCTTTACCAAATCCACCAGCAGTTAATCCTGGTGTCTTACGAATAATTCCTCTCGGTGGGTTAGGCGAGATTGGTCGTAACATGACCGTATTCGAACTAAACGGAAAACTTCTTATTGTTGATTGTGGTGTTCTATTCCCAGAGGAACACCAGCCAGGTGTTGACCTCATTCTTCCTGATTTCAATTATCTAAACGATCGTATGGATGACATTGTTGGTCTTGTTCTTACACATGGCCACGAAGATCATATTGGCGGAGTTCCTTACCTTCTGCGCAAGCGGGAGGATGTGCCGATTTACGGCTCGGAACTTACTTTGGCATTCTTAGATGCGAAGTTGAAAGAGCACAAGATTCTTGGAGTTCAATATGTTGTTCGCGAAGGCGATAAAAAGCAGTTAGCCGACTTTGGGTTGGAGTTCATTGCAGTGAACCACTCAATCCCAGATGCGCTTGCTGTTGTGATTAGGACTGAAGCTGGCTCTGTCCTTCACACAGGTGATTTCAAGATGGACCAACTTCCGTTGGATAATCGTTTGACTGACTTGCGTGCGTTTGCGAAATTGGGCGAAGAGGGTCTTGATTTGTTTATGGTTGATTCAACCAACGCGGATGTTCCTGGCTTTACCCCATTGGAGAAAGACATCGGTCCGGTTATTGACGAAGTTATTTCAAGAACCTCAGGCAAAGTCGTTGTTGCATCCTTCTCATCCCATGTCCACCGTGTTCAACAGGTGCTAAACGCAGCTGAAGCTCACAACCGAAAAGTTGCGCTTGTTGGTAGATCCATGGTTAGAAACATGCAGATAGCCAATGATCTCGGCTATCTAAAAGTCCCAGAGAACATTTTGATTGACTTGAAGGATGCCAACAGTATTCCTGTGAACCAGATTGTTTATATGTGCACCGGTTCTCAGGGTGAACCGATGGCAGTTTTATCCAAGATGTCTAATAGTGAGCATGAGATTGAAGTTGGTGAGGGTGACACAGTTATTCTTGCCTCTTCTTTGATTCCAGGTAATGAGAATGCCGTTTACCGCGTGATTGATCAGTTGACTAGATTACGCGCGAATGTGGTTCATAAGGGCAATGCCAAAGTCCACGTTTCAGGCCATGCTGCAGCAGGTGAGCTTCTGTATTGCTATAACTTGCTTAAGCCTAGAAACGTTTTGCCGGTGCATGGTGAGTATCGGCACCTGATTGCTAACGGGCGATTGGCTGAACAGACAGGTGTCCCGCATAACCGAGTTCACATCATCGAAGATGGCTGGGTTCTTGACATGCGCGAGGGCATAGCTGAAATCGTTGGTCAGGTTGAATGTGGCATGCTCTATGTTGATGGAAAGACTGTTGGCAAGATAACTGATGAAGATCTGAAAGATCGTCGAATTTTGGCTCAAGAAGGATTCATCTCAATTTTTGCAGTTGTTGATGAAAATGGTCGGGTAGTGGTCGGACCAGAAATTAGAGCAAGGGCCTATGCCGAAGATGATCATGTCTTTGATGAGGTGAAACCCCTGATTGAGAAGGCTCTAGCAGAAGCTGCTAACGAGGGAATCAAGGACACCTATGCTCTTCAACAAGTGATCAGGCGAACCATCGGAACCTTCGTGAATAGAAGCCACAGGCGTCGGCCAATCATAATTCCAGTGGTAATTGCTCGATAGTTAGCCTTTTTGGTCGTGCCTGACCTGTATTGACGGGGGTCGCTGTTAAATTTGATGACATGGCATCACGTAAACCAGCAAAACCCAAATCTCGAACTTCAAGTACTAGGGATAAAGCGCCAGCTGCACCTAGGCATAACTGGTTTATAAGAGCAATCGCTTGGCTATATCTAGCTGGGGCAGCCATTATTGGTTGGGTAGCCAGATCCCTGGCTTCGGAGAAAATAGCTCCAGAAGACAGGCGAGATGGTCCGCCTTTTGCCCTATTCCTTTTAGGTGTTGCTGGCATCGTGAACAGCTGGTTCTTGGCTGATAACACGTATGCACAGATTCTCAATAACTACACTGCCGGCCTGCTTTTTGGAAAGCTATCGTTAGCTCTTCCGGTGGTGCTGATCGTATTTTCTATGTATTTGATGAGGCATCCATCCCACGTGAAAGATAACTCTAGGGTGGGACTTGGTTGGCTGTTGCTTTTGATGAGCATTTCTGGTTGGTTCCACATTTTTAGTGAAAAGGCTCAGCCTTCAGCTGGTGTTGATGCTTTGGCCAGAGCTGGTGGATTGTTTGGTTGGCTGATTTCAGTTCTGTTCATTAATTTGATAACACAGTGGGGTGCGCTGGCGGTTGTGACTTTAATAGGCTTTAGTGCAATTTTGATTATGACTAGAACTGCTCCAAACAAAATAATCGCGAGGTTGAAAGAGTTCTACCAAAAACTCTTCCCTGGTGATTCAGATAAGACTGAAGTTATCGAAGAAGAAATCGACGATGCTTTTGATGGAACTAAGGTTCCTTGGTGGAAGAGAAGTAAGAACGATAAGCAGGCTTTCGACACACCGGTAGTTACCGGTCAAGACACAACATCGCTTGAAGATATTTTTGGATCAGACGCAATAGAAAATCCAACCGAGCCTATCGCTCAGGTAGATAGCAGTGTTACTGAACCAATCAACACAATTGTTGAAGAACCGGTTATCCCTGAAGCTATTTCTGCAGTGGCAGCTGTTGGAGTGTCTGCGGCATCTGTGGCAAAACCTAAACGGGAATATGTTCTTCCGCCCCAATCACTTTTAGTTGCTGGAACGCCACCTAAGAGTAAAACTGCGGCCAATGATGCAATCGTGGAATCTTTGAACTCAGTTTTCAAAGAGTTTGGCGTGGATGCGACAGTTAGTGGATTCTCAAGAGGCCCAACAGTTACCAGATATGAAGTTGAAGTTAAGCCAGGTGTGAAAGTTGAAGCCGTTACTCGACTAGCCGGCAACATCTCGTATGCAGTTGCCAGCAACGAAGTTCGTATTTTGGCTCCAATTCCTGGTAAGTCAGCAATTGGTATTGAAATTCCAAATATTGATCGTGAGACAGTTTCACTAGGCGATGTGCTGCGATCTTCTGTTGCATCTCAAAGCAAACATCCGCTCACCATCGGTATTGGTAAAGATGTTGAAGGCGGCTTTGTTGTTGCTAACTTGGCAAAAATGCCGCACCTTTTGGTTGCTGGAGCAACCGGTGCCGGTAAATCCTCATTCGTGAACTCTATGATTTCCTCGATTTTGATGCGAGCAAAGCCAGCGGAAGTTCGCATGGTGCTGATTGACCCTAAACGTGTTGAACTTGCCGCATACGAGGGTGTTCCGCACTTGATTACTCCTATCATCACCAATCCAAAGAAAGCATCAGAGGCTTTGCAGTGGGTTGTGAAGGAGATGGATTCACGCTACGACGACCTAGCTTCGTTTGGGTATAAACATGTTGACGATTTCAACAGAGCCTTGGTTGCTGGAGAAATAAAGCTGCCGGAGAATTCAAGCCGAAAATTGCAGCCTTACCCTTATCTCTTGGTAGTAGTTGATGAGTTAGCTGACCTGATGATCGTTGCACCTCGTGAGGTTGAAGATTCAATCGTTCGAATCACACAGTTGGCAAGAGCCGCCGGTATTCATCTTGTTCTGGCAACTCAAAGACCATCCGTTGACGTGGTGACTGGGCTTATCAAAGCCAACGTGCCATCGAGACTTGCTTTCTCTGTTTCCTCATTGACCGACTCGAGGGTTATTCTGGACCAACCTGGCGCTGAGAAACTTATCGGTCAGGGTGATGCTCTATTCTCACCAATGGGTACCAATAAGCCAATGCGTGTTCAAGGTGCTTGGATTGGCGAAGGGGAGTTGCATGAGATTGTTTCTCACGTAAAGAACCAGATGCAGCCTGAGTACCGTCAGGATGTGAATGAAGTCGCCGCAACAAGAATCGTTGACGCGGATATTGGTGATGACCTAGACGTACTTCTTCAAGCTGCGGAACTCATTATTTCCTCACAGTTTGGTTCTACTTCTATGTTGCAGCGAAAACTTCGAGTTGGTTTTGCTAAGGCTGGCAGGCTTATGGATCTCCTTGAATCAAGAAACATAGTTGGTCCAAGTGAGGGTTCTAAAGCACGTGAAGTTTTGGTTGGTTCTGAGGAGCTGCCAAAAGTTCTGGCTCAGTTGCGCGGTGAGTCTGGAACTAAAACCAGCAAGGATGTTGCTGATGTTGCTGCGGTTATTGACCAATCAGCAATGGCTGCGGGAGACTTTGACGACTTTATCCCAAGAGCCACTGATGATGACGAGGATGACGGTGATGCTTGGCAGCTCACTGGCAGGAATTAGGCTTGACTGGATGTCAAATTTAGCCAATGCAATTACTGTTCTTAGGATCTTACTTGCACCCGTGTTTCTGTGGTTTCTGTATTTCTTTTTCACCCCTGCAGAAATTGTGAATTGGTTTTTACTCGCGGCATTTGTTTTGGTTGCGGCAACCGATGGAATTGATGGCGCTATTGCAAGAAAGACTCAAACAATATCAAAGCTAGGAAAGCTATTAGACCCGATTGCTGACAAGGTTTTGATTGGCGGCGCATTTTTTGTGCTTTCATTGCTGGATGTGATTCCGTGGTGGGTTACGGTGGCAATCTTGGTTCGTGAGATCGGCATGACGATTTATCGGCTGATAGTGATCAAGGATCGGGTTATTCCAGCAAGCAGTGGTGGCAAGTTTAAGACAGTCTTGCAATGCATAGCAATTGGTTGGTTTATTTCTCCGTTGAATGTTTTGACCTATAACAACACGCTTACGATTGGGTTTGGATTACTTTACCTGACAGTTTTTATCACTTGGTCGACGGCATTGCAATATTTGAAGGCAGCAAAGTGACCGACGCGAAGCAATTGATTGCAAAGCTAGCGAGCAAGGGTTTGTTTGTTGGTCTAGCCGAGTCTCTGACTGGCGGGGCTTTATGTTCGGAGCTTGTGAGTGTTCCTGGAGCATCCAAGGTCGTTCTGGGTTCGATTGTGGCATATCAAACCGGATTGAAATCTAGTGCTTTGGGTGTGAGTGCAGACTTATTGAGCGCTGTTGGAGCCGCAGATGCACAAGTTGCTGTTCAAATGGCTGAGGGAATCAGATCCAGACTCGCACTTCAATTATTAAAAAACACTGACGATGTGATCGGCGTTTCAACGACCGGGGTAGCAGGTCCAGATGAGCAGGATGGCAAACCTGTTGGTCTAGTGTTTATTTCCGTGGTAGGACGAAAAGGCATCCAGGTTTGGGAAGAACGCTTTAGCGGTGACAGGCAGGCAATTCGTAAGCAAACAGTGGATAAAGCGATAGAGCTAATCTGGGAATACTTAGGCTAATTCTCTAGTTATTAGTTATATCTGCAGAATTCATAGGTTAGAGATTCCAAGGTAATTTTCAGTAATCTAGGCTATAAATGTCAGTAGGAACAGGTAAATTGTCTTTACGGGATACAAGTTCCGACTGTGAATCGAAGGATTCACAGCTCATTTTGAAAGGAGGCCCAAAAATGGCTCTAGTTCGTCAAGAAATTGGTGATGTACTGCGAGATCTTCGTCAAATGAAGGGCTTCACTCTTCGCCAGGTGGCTAGCCGTGCTTCAGTGGCTCTTGGTTACCTAAGTGAGATTGAGCGTGGCCAGAAAGAGGCCTCATCGGAGATTTTAGCCTCCGTTGCAGATGCTCTGGATGTTCCCATCTCTCAAATCATGCACATGGTGGCGGAACGCTTTGCAGCGGTTGAAACGGTTGTTATTCCTGATACCGTACCTGCGGAGTTTGTCACTAATTACGACTCGGCAAGGCTAGCAAACACGCGTTAGATCTTGTTTTAGAGAACCCCCGAGACTAATAATCTTGGGGTTCCTTTTTATGGTTTGGGTATGTCTTCGAGGTATTGCCTTCTTCACCAGTTATCTTCTAATGGTGCGACACAGCGACTTCCAAATCCTTATGAACGATGAGTTCGGCGCTGAGTATGCCGCTGTTCTGCTCAGGGATTTAGCGCTGATTGAGTTCGGTGATTTGACTGGCAATAAGGCTCTAGAAGCCGGGTTTGAGCCTAAATCAATCTGGCTAGCTATTTGCAAGGCACAAGGGATCCCTGAGGATCGCTGGCTGGGTTTGAACAAAAAGCCGAAAGATAAACACGCCGAATAGGTATTTGTTCGTAAATTTGTTCGAAATATTGCTAGGCTATAAACAGTTGAGTTTTTGATGAGTTATCAACAATTCACGTGGACACCGCCACCAAAGCAGTGTTCCGACGTAGTGTCATGACAGCATAAAACCAGTTGCTAAGGCAACAGAAAAGGATAAAGAAATGCCATCAGCATCAGACCGCGATAAAGCGCTAGACACTGCGCTCGCACAGATCGACAAGCAGTTCGGTAAAGGCTCAGTTATGAGACTAGGTTCAGACGAGCGTGCACCAGTCGAAGTTATTCCAACCGGATCTATAGCCCTGGACGTGGCTCTAGGTATCGGAGGCTTCCCGAAGGGAAGAATCGTAGAGGTTTACGGTCCAGAATCTTCAGGTAAAACAACAGTTGCCCTCCACGCAATCGCTAACTGCCAGAAGGCAGGTGGAACAGCAGTTTTCATCGACGCTGAGCACGCACTTGATCCTGAGTATGCAAAAGCGCTAGGCGTTGATATTGATGCACTTTTGGTTAGCCAGCCTGATACCGGTGAACAAGCCCTTGAAATTGCTGACACTTTGATTCGCTCGGGTTCGATTGACATCATTGTTATTGACTCGGTTGCGGCACTTGTTCCGAGAGCCGAAATCGAAGGTGATATGGGTGATTCACACATGGGTCTTCAGGCTCGCTTGATGTCTCAGGCGCTTCGTAAGTTGACCGGTGTTCTAAACAACACCAAGACAACAGCGATTTTCATCAACCAGCTACGCGAAAAAATCGGTGTGTTCTTCGGTTCACCTGAAACTACCGCTGGTGGTAAGGCGTTGAAATTCTATGCGTCAGTTCGTTTGGATGTTAGAAGAATTGAGACTCTAAAGGATGGCCAGGAAGCAGTTGGTAACCGCACACGCGTAAAGGTTGTAAAAAACAAGATGGCAGCTCCTTTCAAGCAGGCAGAATTCGACATTATTTACGGTGTTGGAATCTCTCGCGAGGGAAGCCTTTTGGACTTTGGCGTCGAGCAGGAGATTGTTAAGAAATCTGGTGCTTGGTATACCTACGAAGGCGAGCAGTTAGGTCAGGGTAAAGAGAATTCTCGTAACTACCTTTTGGATAACCCGGCAGTTGCAGATGAGATTGAACAAAAGATCAAGGCCAAGCTCGGTATTGGTGTTCCACGTGCAGTCGCAGATCTTCCTGAAGAGGAAACTGTTGACCTGAAAGCTGTTAACGACTAACAGTGAACATAGACGACGCCCTCAAAGCTGCTGCTGAAAGCGGGGATAAGCCGAAGTATTCGCTCCGTTCGGTTGATTCCTTAGAAGAAGACGTTCGTCAGGCATTGTTGAAGATGCTTGAACGAGGCAGTAAACCTTCAAGTGCAATCAGAGCAGCTTTGTTGGCGAAGGAACACCCTGTTGAGATTGTTGACCAATTAATCGAGCGCTTTAAAGAAGTTGGACTAATCGACGACTTTGCATTGGCCAAAGATTTGGCTGAACGGTTATTTTTGCGCAAATCGCAAGCGAAGAAAGTGATTGCGATGGCACTTCGTGAAAAGGGCTTTGGAGCTGAAGCAATTGAATACGCCATTGAAGATTTGGATTCGGATGCGGAACTTGAGTCGGCTAAGGCTCTTGCTGCATCAAGGATTGCGCGAATGTCAGATTTAGATGGTGATGCACGATCCCGAAAGTTAGCTGGATTTCTTAGTCGCAAGGGCTATTCCAGCAGTGTGGTTTGGGCAGCCATCAAGTACGCCGCGGATCAACGCTCTGCTTAGTTTTATCTAGGCTGTAAAATTGGGGGAATGAAGATTAAAGCACGCAGCTATGAGGTTAAGACTTTCGGCTGTCAAATGAATGTCCACGATAGCGAGCGGCTATCGGGCCTTCTCGAGTCTTCTGGTTACGTTCCTGTGGCTCCGGGGGAAGACGCCGATGTGTTGGTTTTCAATACCTGTGCGGTTCGTGAGAATGCCGACAACAAACTTTATGGGAATCTGGGTCAGCTTTTTGAGCGCAAGCAGGACAATCCCGATTTTCAGATAGCGGTTGGTGGTTGTTTGGCTCAGAAGGACAAGGACACCATTGTTCAAAAAGCACCTTGGGTTGATGTTGTTTTCGGAACACACAACATAGGTTCTCTGCCTGCACTTTTGGATAGAGCTAGACACAACACTGAGGCTCAGGTTGAGATTCTCGAAGCCTTAGAGACCTTCCCAAGCGATTTGCCGACTAAGCGCGACTCAATTTATGCTGCTTGGGTTTCAATCAGCGTTGGTTGTAATAACACTTGCACGTTTTGTATTGTTCCTAGCTTGAGAGGTAAAGAGAAGGACCGTCGCCCTGGTGAAATTCTCGCCGAAATAAAAGCATTGGTTGAGCAAGGGGTTGTAGAAGTTACGCTTTTAGGTCAAAACGTAAACACCTATGGTGTTGAGTTTGGCGATAAGGGCGCATTTGCAAAATTGCTTAGAGCCTGTGGAGAAATTGAAGGGTTGGAACGAGTTCGTTTCACTAGTCCTCACCCGGCAGCTTTCACTGATGATGTTATTCAAGCGATGGCGGAAACCCACAATGTTATGCCGCAACTTCACATGCCTCTGCAGTCGGGTAGCGATCGAATCTTGAAAGAGATGAAACGCAGTTACCGAAGCGAAAAGTATTTAGGAATTCTTGATCGGGTTCGTGCTGCGATTCCAGACGCAGCTATTTCGACTGACATTATTGTTGGATTTCCAGGAGAGACTGAGGAAGATTTCCAAGACACACTTAGAGTGATTGAAGCTTCGAGATTTTCTATCGTCTACACATTCCAGTATTCGATTCGTCCTGGCACTCCTGCAGCGCAGTTCCCAGATCAACTTCCTAAGGAGGTCGTTCAAGAGCGTTATGAAAGACTTTTGGAAGTTGTCAATCAAATCGCTTGGGATGAGAACAAACTTCAGATTGGCAAACGCGTTGAAGTTCTAATCGGTAACAATTCAGGTCGAAAAGATGATAGAACCAATCGCTTGACCGGTCGCGCACGAGATAACCGTTTGGTGCACATCGATTGGAATAGTGACGCTACGCCACCGCGTCCAGGTGATCTGCTTTGGGCAACAGTTACAGATGCTAAACCTTATTTCTTAATTGCTGAAGCTGGAGCTAAGCCTGAATTTAAGAGGACTAAGGCAGGGGATGTATTTGAAACCCAGGATGCTTCAAGCTGCGATGTTCCGGTAGTGGCAAGTTCGCCTAAGGGCGCAATCGGGTTGAGTGTTTCGGTCAAGAGTAATTCTTAGATGTCTGATAAGCCCAAATTCATTTCAGTGGTTGGCCCTACTGGCTCAGGAAAAAGTGCACTCGCGCTAACTCTGATTCACGATCTTGCTAGCCGGGGAATCAAGGCTGAGGTAATTAATGCAGATGCCATGCAGTTTTACAAAGGCATGGATATTGGAACTGCAAAGCTTTCAATCGAAGAGAGAGAAGGGGTCGAACATCACCTTCTGGACTGGCTTGATATCAGCCAAGAGAGCACGGCCGCTAACTATCAGGTGAAGGGAAGAGCCAAGATTGATGAGCTTCTCTCGAGGGGGGTTCTTCCAGTGGTTGTTGGCGGTTCGATGCTCTACATCGCATCACTGCTGAACACTTTTGAGTTTCCTGGACGTGATGAGGATTTACGTGCGGATCTTGAACAAGAACTTATCGATAAAGGCCCTATCTACATGCATGAGAAGTTAGCAAAGTTGGATGCACTGGCAGCGAGCCGAATTGAACCTAATAATGGTAGAAGAACTGTTAGGGCACTCGAGATAGTTCTAATTACTGGTGAACCTTTCGCCGCATCGCTGCCTGATCAGTTTGTTTCTTATTTGCCTAATCTGCAGATTGGTTTGAATTCAGAACGTGAGCATTTGGTTCAACGCCTGGCTAAACGAGTTGAGTTGATGTGGGAAAAGGGATTGGTCGGTGAAGTTAACGGACTGCTGGAGAAGGGTCTTCGTTCCTCTAAAACGTCAAGTCAGGCAATCGGTTATTCTCAGGCTTTAGCGCAATTGGATGGGGAACTCACTGAACAGGAAGCGATTGATCAAACCATCCAGCTCACCCAGAGATATGCCAGAAGACAAATGTCATGGTTCCGAAGAGATCCAAGGATCAACTGGTTTGATTACCAGAACGAGCATTTAGTTTCTGGTGTTGAAGCCTTGGTTTTTCAAGCCTTAGAAGTTTAGACAAGTAGGCTTGAACCATGGCAAAAATCTCATTCACTAAGGGCAATGGAACAGGCAATGACTTTGTTCTGGTCTTTGACCCAAACAATGAGCTTGTAATTGATGAGAAGCAAGTTGCCAAGATTTGCGATCGCCACTTAGGCATTGGCGCTGATGGCTTGATTCGAATTGTGCCTTCTAAAGATGTTCCTGAAGGTGAAGCCATTCTCGCTGAAGAACCGAATGCGTATTGGTTCATGGATTATAGAAATGCCGATGGTTCAATTGCTGAGATGTGTGGCAATGGTATCCGAGTCTTTGCAAGGTACCTTACGGACAGAGTTGGGGTTCAGCTTGCTGAAAGTGAAACCCTCCACGTTGGCACAAGGTCCGGAGTTAAGGACATTCAACGAAACACAGCGGGGTTTGTAGTTGACATGGGTAGATGGCGTCCAGAGGCTGATGATGTTCTTGTGAAAACCAATGGCATGGATGTGCCAAGACCTGGTCAAGGAATCAACGTTGGTAACCCACACGTTGTTGTTGCTCTTGCTTCGAACGAAGAACTCAAAGAACTTGATCTGAATCAACTACCCAAATTGAATCCAGCACCTGAGTATGGTGCGAATGTTGAATTTGTAGTTCCAAATGAACCGCTAGTGGCTAATGGCGTCGGTCGAATCAGCATGCGCGTTTATGAGCGTGGTGTTGGAGAAACGCTTTCATGTGGAACTGGAATTGTTGCTGCAGCGTTGGCAACGAGATTGTGGGCTGGAGCAGATGCACCTAATCATTGGATTGTTCAAGTTCCAGGCGGATCTTGCGGCGTTAGAATGTTTGCCACTGAAGAAGGGGAACATGTTGGTCTGAGCGGACCAGCTGAACTAACTTTCGATGGGGAATACGAACTTTAGTTTTTGATTACCGAGATAATTCTGAAACCTTTGCTGGTTTCAATTCTTTCTGTCGAGAACTCCTTGAACTCATCCTGCAACCACTTCTGAAGTGAGTCCGCACCAAGGTTCTTTTGAACTACTAGCAGTGCTTCGGATTTTGATTTCAATCTTGGTAGCCAGCTTTGCATAATCTCGTGAAGTACTACTTTGCCAACTCTGATAGGAGGATTTGACCAAATTCCATCAAATTGAATCTCTGTAGGTAAATCTTCAGGAGTTGTGATGATGATGTTATTAACACCAAGCCTCTCAGCGTTGATTCGGGTTAGTTCAAGACTTCGCTGGTTCACATCAATTGCGTAAATGGTTGAAGCTGGGGAAGCTAATGCAAGAGCAAGAGAAATTGGCCCCCAACCACAACCGATGTCCAACAGAGTTGAGTTAGGTTCCATTTCATTTATGTGTTTTAGCAGTACTGAAGTTCCCTGATCAATGTGATCTGGGCTGAAAACGTTACCAGCAGTGACCACTTTGTATTTCGTATCAAAGAGTTCAATGTTTATCTCTTTAGTTTTGAACTCGCCTTCAGGCTGTTCTGAGAAGTAGTGATTGGTGGACACTCAACAAACTTTACCCCAGTGAAGGTAGTCTTGAAATAGACATGGCTGAAAATGAGATAGAACAAAATGATGAGGTCGTCCAACGCATCCTCAAGCGCGATGCTCGTGCTCAAGCTCTAGGAGTCCCGGATCAAATTCCAAATGAATTTGATGGTGATCAGCAAGACCTAGCTGATCGTGCAGCGCTGCAGAGAGTACCTGGACTTTCGACTCAGCTTCAAGACATCACTGAGGTTGAATACCGCGAACTTCAACTTGAGAAAGTTGTGTTGATAGGCATCTGGGGTGAGAACTCTCAGATTGAGGCAGAGAACTCACTGCACGAACTTATGGCGCTCGCAGAAACCGCAGGTGCTCAAGTTTTAGATGGTTTGCTGCAGCGAAGATATCATCCCGATCCAGCAACCTACCTGGGTAAAGGTAAGGCTCAGGAACTTAAAGACTTAGTTCAAGCGCTAGGCGCAGACACAGTTGTTGCTGACACTGAATTAGCACCATCACAACGACGTTCTCTGGAAGATGTTGTCAAGGTGAAAGTTATTGACCGAACCGCAATCATTCTTGAAATATTCGCTCAACATGCAAAATCTCGTGAGGGTAAAGCCCAGGTCGAGTTAGCTCAACTTGAGTATTTGTTGCCACGCCTTCGTGGTTGGGGTGAGTCTATGTCTCGTCAAGCCGGTGGTCGCGCCGCTGGAGGTGAAGGTATTGGTTCTCGAGGTCCAGGTGAAACCAAGATTGAGCTTGACCGTAGGCGAATAAATACCCGCATGGCAAAGCTTCGCAAACAAATAGTAGCTATGAAACCAGCTCGTGAAACTAAAAGAGCAAACAGAAACCGAACACAGATTCCTAGCGTTGCAATAGCTGGCTACACAAACGCAGGTAAATCTTCTCTGCTGAACAGGCTTACTTCCGCCGGAGTGCTAGTTCAGAATGCTCTCTTCGCAACGCTTGATCCGACTGTTCGTCACTATAAGACGCCGGACGGTAGGGAATACACACTGTCTGACACCGTTGGGTTTGTGAGAAATCTTCCGCATCAATTAGTTGAAGCGTTTAGGTCAACGTTGGAAGAAATCGGGGATAGCGACCTGATTTTGCATGTTGTTGACGCATCACATCCAGATCCTGGCTCTCAGATTGAAACAGTTAGAAAAGTAATCTCTGAAGTAGATGCCCATGATGTGAGGGAGATTATTGTGTTCAACAAGGTGGACCTAGTTGATCAAACAACCATCGTGGCACTGCGTTCGCTTGCGCCAAGTTCTATTTTTGTTTCAAGTAGAACGGGAGAAGGATTCGATGAGCTGCAAAAAGTTATTGCAGAAAATTTGCCTCGACCAAATGTTTTCGTTAAAGCTCTTGTTCCATACAACAGGGGAGAACTTGTTTCTAGGATGCATTTGAACTCTGAAATTCAAAAACTTGAATACAAAGAAGATGGAACTTATGTTGAAGCTTTAGTCAGGGAAGATCTAGCTGCAGAGCTGAAACCTTATCTGGTTTAGACCTTACGTAAAACAGTTACGACTTTACCCATAATCTTTGCGTGCGTTCCATCAATAGGCTCGAATGCGCTGTTGCGAGGAAGCAACCAAGTCTTACCATCTCGTTGTCTGAAAGCTTTAACCGTTGCTTCACCGTCAAGCTCTGCTGCAACTATGTCCCCGGTGTCTGCATTGTTTTGTTTACGAACCACAACCCAGTCGCCATCGCAGATTTGGGCATCAATCATCGATTCTCCGACTACCTTGAGCATAAAGAGTTCACCGGAACCGACGAGATCAAGTGGAAGAGGGTAGTAGCCGTCTACATTTTCTTCAGCGGTGAGAGGGATACCGGCTGCAATTCGACCAACCATTGGTATAACAACCGAAGCAGATCTAGGAGCGGCGTTTTCGGATGCAGGTGAATCATCCCAGTCGTCTATGTTGATCAGAATCTCGGTATTGCGAGAAGTGTTGCCTTCGCGACGGATGTAACCCTTTTCCTCGAGGTTCTCAAGCTGATAGGCGATGCTCGCTACTGAACTGAGTCCAACTTTTTCGGCGATTTCACGCATCGACGGAATTATGCCTCGGTGAGCTTTGCTCTGCATGATCACCTGGAGGATTGCAGTCTGGATTTCGGTTAGTGAGTCAGAGGAGCGCTTAGCCATGTCTGCCTTTCCGCTCCTAGGAAGTAGTCCATAAGAAGCAAATGTCGGTGGTTCCTACTTGAATAGCTCAAGAGGTAACTATCGCAAATCTATTCGGTTTTCTTTCAAAAATCAAACACATTTACGAGAAAAAACTCAAAATGATTGACAATTTTGTTCAAATAGGCGTAATCTTGTTCGTATTAGAACAAATGTTCGAAGAAAGGTACTCAGATGTCAGCTCAAATCATTGAATTCCCAATGGACAGAGTAAAGCCAGTAAGTGCTTCGATAGCGAGAACTTCTCGCCAGGTTAGGTACGAGAATCAGGCAGCGCCTCGGGTGAACTATTTCCGCGTTGCTATGTTCTGGCTGGTTGTTTTGGGTTTGATCTACGCGATGCTTTCTTCTACTTTTGGTGCTGGGCAATCAGCTCAGGCCACAAACACTAGTCCTGTCGCAAGTCAGTCCGGCCACTTCAAATACGTGACTGTCATGCAAGGAGACACGATGTGGAGTCTTGCGAGCCGCTATGCACCAGATCGTGACTCTTGGAGTTTCATTTCTGATGTTATGGCTCTAAATAACCTAAGTGACAGCTTGCTTAGCCCTGGTCAAAGATTAGCTTTACCTAAGAACTAGCTTCAGGTTTCGGCTTCGAGCGATGGGATAATTGAACAATTCCCTCTTTTGAGATTTAGGTGGACCTCATGGCCAATCAGCTTCAGTTGCTTCCAGCAATTGATATCTCAAACGGAAGTTCTGTTCGGCTTAGCCAGAACAAAATTGATAAAAACATCGAATACGGTTCCCCTCTCGAAGTGGCTCAGGATTTTGTTAATCAAGGGGCAAGTTGGATTCATTTAGTTGACTTGGATCAGGCTTTTGGAAGTGGCGACAACCGCATCTTGATCTCGGAAGTTATTGAAACCCAGAAGAACGTGAAAATTCAACTTTCAGGTGGAATAAAGAACCAAGAAACATTGGACTTTGCGGTCTCGAGTGGAGCAGAAAGATTCAATCTGAGTACTGGAGCCTTGATTGATTTGGATTGGGTGGCGAAAGTTATATCAGAGCACGGATCACGTGCGGTTATCGGTCTTGATGTTTTGGGTGATGAGCTAGTGGCAAGAGGGGAAACTGTCCAAGCAGGGAAGATCTTTGAAGTCTTAGATAAATTAGAGTCTTTCGGAGCCCAAAGATATTTGGTCACAGACGTTAGCAAAGACGGAATGCTTCTTGGTCCGAACATTGAATTATTGAAGGCTGTTCTCGACAAAACTGAAAAGCCTGTTTTAGCTTCTGGCGGAGTATCTTCATTGCAGGATATCGAGGAACTCAAAGCGTTGGTTTCGTTGGGTCTTGAAGGCTTGGTGCTCGGTAAGGCTTTGTATGAAGGTAATTTCACACTTACCCAGGCTTTGGAAATTGCTGGCTAATGTCTGAACGGTCCGAGTTCACTGACTCAGCAGGAGTGCCTTGGGAGGGCCGCAACTTTTCGGAGAATAAGTTCGCTTCCGACAATGGTTTAGCGGATGAGAGACTCATGGAAGCAATTATTAGATTCCAATCAGGCGTTGGACTCCCTGAACAAGTTATGGAAGCTTTCGCTCAGGCACGCCTTTTGATTCCTTTGATTGCAAACCTTGGTGAAAGTGGAGAAGGCGCTCATGGTCTAACCGAAGATAAGAGCGCTGAACTGTCAATTGTGACGGTAAGAACGCCTGATGGGCAAACCGCATTACCGATTTTTAGTTCCGTTGAGGCCATGAACAATTGGAATTCACAAGCACGCCCGGTCCCAAATTATGGACGTCAAGTGGCTTTTGCAGCGGCTAGCGAAGGGAACACTCGCATTGTTTTAGACCCTATGGCACCTTCCGAGTTCGTGATTAGAAGACCGGGAATCGCTCATCTCGCTCAAGGCTTTGAATGGATTTCTCCCGATAGGCATCCAGAAGTTGCTGAGATTATTCAATTTGAGTTAGGGAAGTTCGACATAGTCGATAGCTTTGCTCTGGTTTCTGGAGATCCTGAGTATCGACTTCGTGGCCAGGAACTAGTTATTGAGCTTTATCTTGAAGAAGGTTTGTCTCAGGACAGACTTAGAACCTTTGAAGAAGAATTCTTTGGAAATATTTCGAGAAGTGAAAAATTCATTGAGCTGGTGGATTCAGTAGCTGTGAAGTTTTCGACTGCTAGCTAACCGGTCCTGTGTATTTTTCGCCAGGTCCTTGACCGGGAGTATCTTTTATCACTGATGCTTCTCGGAACGCCAATTGAAGGCTACGTAGGCCATCTCTAAGCGGTCTGGCATGGTGATCGCCAATCTCTGCAGCGCTTGCAGTAACAAGCCCTGCAAGAGCATTAATTAGCTTTCGAGCTTCATCAAGGTCGCCCTTATAGCCTGATTCGGCTAGTCCAACCTGAACAGCAGCAGCACTCATCAGGTGAACAGCAGTTGCGGTGATGACTTCAACAGCAGGAACTTCTTCGAGTTCTCTTAGAGCTCGGGTTTCTTCGTTTTCGGTCATTCGGGGGCTTCCTTTTTCTATTGATTCTCTGCTAGGCTAGCCTACGGCTCTGTTGACTTAGGTCAGCAGTCAGAAGTGGATTCATTTCCCACCCGCGATCACCGATTTCTTTAGGTGGCCGGGTAAAGCTTTGAACTTACGTTCTGCGCGTCGACAAGCAAATGCTTGTGCTGATGTGGCCATCTTAGTCACGTCTAAAGGAGTAAGCAGATCAGCGATCCGCGTATAAATGAACGAATCCGTGTTCCTGAGGTTCGACTCGTCGGCCTTAACGGTGAGCAGCTTGGCATTGTCAAAACAGACATGGCTTTGCGTATGGCTCAGGAAGCCGACCTTGATTTAGTTGAAGTTTCGCCTAACTCAGAACCACCGGTTTGCAAACTTATGGATTTCGGTAAGTTCAAATACGAAGCTGCCCAGAAGGTTCGTGAAGCAAGAAAGAATCAGACCAACACTGTTGTGAAGACAGTCAAGTTCGGTTTGAAGATTGAAGGCCATGACTTTGGAACTAAAAAGGGTCAGATCGAGAAATTCCTTAAAGCCGGTGACAAGGTTCGTGTTGTAGTCACATTCAGAGGTCGAGAGCAGTCTCGTCCTGAGATGGGTGTGAAGCTATTGCAAAGAGTTGCAGAGGAAGTAACCGAATTCGGTTCCGTTGAGTCATCACCATCTGTTGATGGTAAGGGATTGGTTATGGTTATCGCTCCACTGAGAAACAAGGCTGATGCTAAAGCTGATGCGAAGCGAAGTGCTGAGCGTCAACCTAAAGCAGAAGCATCAGAAGAATAAAGAATTCTGCAGTTGAATCTGCAGATTAGATAAACAGGAGAGCAGTTATGCCAAAGCAGAAGACCCACTCTGGCGCTAAGAAGCGTTTTCGTTTCACCGGAAGCGGCAAGTTGATGAAGCAACAGATCAACATGCGTCACAACCTAGAACACAAGTCATCTCGACGTACTCGTCGTTTGAACCAGGATCAGGTTGTCAGTGCAGCTGACTTCAAGACCATCAAGAAGCAGCTCGGACACTAAGTAAAAGACTTTTAGGAGAAAACAATGGCAAGAGTAAAAAACGCAGTAAACGCTTTGAAGAAGCGTCGTACCGCACTAGAGCGCGCCAAGGGTTACCGTGGACAGCGTTCACGTTTGTACCGCATGGCAAAGCAGCAGGTTCTGCACTCACTTGTTTATGCATACAACGACCGTCGCGACAAGAAGGGTAACTTCCGTCGTCTATGGATTCAGCGTATTAACGCCGCTTCACGCGCTAACGGACTTACCTACAACCGTCTAATCCAGGGGCTAAACCTGGCTGGTGTTGGTGTTGACCGTCGTATCTTGGCTGACCTTGCAGTTAACGAACCTAAAGCTTTTGCTTCTTTGGTTGCCACTGCTAAAGCTGCACTTCCTGCTGACACTTCAGCCCCAAAGGTTAAGTAAGTAGAACGTGTTAACTGATCCCAAGGCCAGTAAGGTTCGCGGGGTTGCCAAGTTAGTTAAGAAAGATGCCCGGGCTGAGACCGGGCTCTTTCTGCTTGAAGGACCGCAAGGTTTTAGCGAGGCGCTCGATCGACCAAAACTAATCCTCGAAGCTTTTGCTACCGAGGAGGCCTTGGCTCGCCATAAAGAACTGTTTGAAAAAGCTGAAGCTCTTCGAATCAATGTTCAATTGGTAAGTGACAGTGTGCTGGCTGCTTTATCAGATACCAATACTCCTCAAGGGGTGGTTGCAGTTTGTGAGCAATTCGATGTCTCTCTTGAGAGCATTCTCGAAACGAAGCCAACTCTGGTTGCCGTGCTATCTCAAATCAGGGATCCAGGTAATGCTGGAACTGTCTTGCGTGCAGCTGATGCGGCTGGTGCTGATGCGGTTATTTTCACTTCTGGAAGTGTTGATATCTATAACCCGAAGGTTGTTCGCTCAACTACAGGTTCGATGTTTCATTTGCCATTCGCTGTTGATGTTGATGTCAATGAAGCTATTGCTTTACTAAAGTCTGCGGGAATCCAAGTCCTTGCCGCTGATGCCGGGGGTGCAGTTCTTAATGAGCTGGCTTCAAGCGGTGAACTTAAGAAGCCAACCGCTTGGCTTTTTGGCAATGAAGCATGGGGCTTTGAACCTGAGCTCTTAGCCCAGGCAGATAAGGTCGTCGCAGTTCCAATCTATGGCGCTGCGGAGTCTCTAAACCTTGCAACTGCAGCCAGTGTGTGTTTATACATGAGTGCATTCGCTCAGAACTAATTCAACTTCGAAAGATATACTTAGAATCAAATGTCAGAACATAAGGAAATCTCAAAACCTGTCGTTGACGGGATAGTTTCTGACGCGCTCGCCAAGATTCAAGCAACTACAGATTTGGCTGAGCTTAAGGCGGTTAAGCCTCAAACTATCGGAGAAGGGTCTGCATTTGCATCTCTAAGCTCAAGTCTGGGAAAGCTTCCGGCAGATCAAAAAGCTACAGCCGGAAAGCTTATTACTGAAGCTCGAGTTTTACTCAACCAAGCCTTCACCGAACGTGAAGCTGAGTTCTATAGCGTTGAGCAACAGGCGAAACTCGAAGCCGAACGAGTAGACATCACGGCAGCACCTCTAACTCAAGTATTTGGTGCTAGGCATCCACTTTCTTTATTGCAGGATGAGATTTCAGACATCTTCGTTGGCATGGGTTGGGAAATTGCGGAAGGACCTGAAGTTGAGAGTGAATGGTTCAACTTTGATGCGTTGAACTTTGATGCAGATCATCCAGCGCGCGCGATGCAGGACACTTTCTTCATTGAACCTGTTGAGCAACACCTTGTGCTTAGAACACACACTTCGCCGGTTCAGGTTCGTTCGCTCTTAGAACGTGATCTTCCGGTTTATGTTTTATGTCCTGGTCGAGTTTTTAGAACTGATGAACTTGATGCCACGCACACACCAGTCTTCCACCAGGTTGAAGGGCTAGCGGTTGATAAAGGTTTGACCATGGCAGATCTAAAGGGAACTTTGGAGCACTTTGCTCGAATTATGTTTGGCGATGATGCCAAGATTCGTCTTCGTCCTTCTTTCTTCCCTTTTACTGAACCTTCAGCTGAGTTAGATGTTTGGCACCCTGGTGCTAAAGGTGGAGCTCGTTGGGTTGAGTGGGGTGGCTGTGGCATGGTGAACCCTAACGTTTTGAAAGCAGCAGGTGTTGATCCTGAGGTTTACACAGGTTTTGCTTTCGGTATGGGTATCGAAAGAACTTTGATGTTCCGCAACGATGTTATAGACATGCACGACATGGTTGAAGCAGACGTTAGATTCTCACAGCAGTTCGGTGGTGTTCTGTAATGAGAGTGCCGCTATCTTGGCTAGGTGAATATGTAACCCTACCGGCGAATGCAACTGCTGATTCTGTGATGGCAGAGCTAGTGAAGATTGGTTTAGAAGAAGAAGGGTCGCACTCTTTTGATCTTCAAGGTCCGATAGTTGTTGGTGAAGTTTTAGAGTTCGTTGAAGAAGCTCAAAGTAATGGCAAGACCATCAGATGGTGTCAAGTTCGTGTTGCTAAAGACGGTGAATCTTCTGTTCGCGGAATTGTTTGTGGTGCCAGCAATTTTGAAGTAGGGGACAAGGTTGTTGTTACATTGCCGGGAGCAGTTCTACCCGGAGATTTCAAGATTGCTGCTCGAAGCACCTATGGTCACACCTCAGATGGAATGATTGCTTCCGGTCGTGAACTTGGACTTAGTGATGACCACGATGGCATTCTGCTTCTAAAGAATTTGGGATTAGATCCTGAAGTTGGCACTGATGCACTTGAACTTCTAGCGCTGAATGACTCAGCGGCTGAAGTAAACGTCACTCCAGATCGCGGTTACTGTTTCTCTATCAGAGGCATCGCCAGAGAGTATTCACACGCAAGTGGTGCCCGTTTCACTGACCCGATTAGTCGAATCAACCCTGTTTTAGGAACTGGATTTGCTGTTGGGATAACTGATCAAGAGCCTATTCGCGGGAAGCATGGCGTTATAAAGTTTGTTACTCGAGTTGTTAGAAACATTGATGCAACTGCGCCAACCCCAACCTGGATGGTTAGCCGGCTAAAACTTGCAGGTATGAGATCAATCTCTGTTGTAGTGGATATCACCAACTACGTCATGTTGGAGCTGGGCCAACCGATTCATGCTTACGACTTGGACAAACTAGGTTCTGGTTTTGGAGTTAGAAGAGCATCAAACAGTGAAAAGATAACCACGCTTGATGGTGCTGAGCGAACTTTGAGCAGTGAAGATCTTGTAATCATAGATACCTCTGGTCCGATTGGCATTGCCGGTGTTATGGGTGGAGCATCAACCGAAGTTAGTAGTTCCACCAAGAATGTCTTAATTGAATCTGCAAACTTCGATGGGGTTTCGATTGCGAGATCGGCAAGAAGACACAAACTTCCTAGCGAAGCATCCAAGCGTTTCGAAAGAGGAGTTGACCCCAAGGTTGCTGAATACGCAGCGGCAAGAGTGGTGCAGTTGCTAGAGGAATTAACTGGAGCAAAAGCTGACGAACTAGGTTCATTCTTTGATAGCAGCGCTACACCGGCAACTATTTTCTTGCCCAATGACTTTGCGAAATCTCTAACTGGTGTTTCTTACAGTCCTGAAGACATTGATGAAACATTGCGAGCTATCGGATGTGTAGTGGCAACAGTGTCAGACGGCTTTGAAGTTATTCCACCATCATGGAGACCAGACCTTACTCACAAGACAGATTTAGTTGAAGAGGTAGCTCGCATAACGGGATATGAGCAAATCCCTTCGCGTCTACCTGTTGCACCTCCTGGACGAGGCCTAACTAGAAAACAGAAGTTGAAGAGAATCGTTTCAAACACTTTGGCTTTCACCGGTCACACCGAAGTGTTGAACTATCCGTTCCTAACAGCAGAACAGAATTCATATTTCCATGCTGCTGATTTCAAGAGGGTAGTGCTTGCAAATGCAATGCAGGAGAGCAGCAACGAACTTCGTTTGAGTTTGCTTCCAGGGCTGATTGATGCTGCCAAGCGCAACGCTTCAAGAACTCTAGTTGATTTAGCGCTCTTTGAAATTGGTTTGGTCTTCCTACCTGCAACTTCTAATGCCACAGTTGAGCTTCCAGCTGGAAACGTCTTGCCATCGCAAGCAGAACTTCAAAGACTTCAAGACAGCATTCCTCTGCAACCGTTAACTCTTGCTGCTTTGTTTATGGGTGATCGAGTTGGTCAGCAGGTGGGTCGAAAGAGCATCAAATCATCTTATGCAGATGCAATCTCTTTGGTTAGGAACATCGCCAATGTTCTTTCCGTTGAATTAGTTATTGAGCAAGCTGAACCTCAAGGATTCCATCCTGGTAGAAGTGCTGTGATCAAAACGGTTGACGGTGTGAAACTCGGTTTTGCTGGTGAATTAAACCCTGAGTTAACCGCTCAAAACGACCTTCCTCGTCAAGTTAGCGTTGTTGAAATTAACCTCGATGTTCTATTCGATGCGGTTCCGGCAACTGTTTCTGCAACTGCTATTCACACCTTCCCAGCGGCTACCCAAGATCTTTCCTTGGTCATGGACCAAAACGTTTCAGCTGCAGAGGTTCTAAATGTCATTAGGGTCTCATGTGGTGAGTTACTCGAAGACGTGGTGCTGGTAGATGACTATCGGGGTGGCAATCTAGAGGCAAACCAAAAGTCCTTAACTTTTGCACTTCGCTTTAGAGCACAGGACAGAACTTTGACACAGGTTGAAGCGAGTGAGGCTAGAGACAAGGCTGTCTCAGAAGCTAATCGCTTATTTGGCGCAACTCTTCGAGCCTGAGGAAGCCCCCATGACTTATAAGGTGGGAATAGTTGGTGCCAGCGGCTATGTTGGCGGAGAATTGATGCGTCTGATTGCATCTCACAAAGATCTTGAACTGGTCACAATCACTGCAAATAGCAATGTTGGTGAGAGCGTGGCAGTTTTTCATCCTGACTTGGATAAATACAAAAACATGAAGTTTGTAAAGACCTCTCGAGAAAATCTTGAGGGTCTGGATGTTATTTTCCTAGCTCTCCCACACACTAAATCTGCTGAAGTTGCCGCTTGGTTACCCGAAGATGTTTTGGTTTTGGATTGTGGTGCAGACTTTCGTTTGGAATCCAGTGAAGAGTTTGAAAAGTTTTATGGAACAAAGCATGCAGGGACCTGGGTCTATGGCATGCCTGAATTGTTGATTTCTATAGAAGATAAACTTCGTGCAAAATTAGTTGGCGCTAAACGAGTTGCAGTTCCTGGATGTAATGCGACTGCTATCACCTTGGCCTATGCACCATTGCTAGCTGCAGGTTTGATTGAATCCGATGACTTAGTTGCTACGCTTTCGGTTGGCACTAGTGGAGCTGGTAGAAACTCTGAAGCGAATAAAGATAGTTCACCTGCAATTGATTCGGCTTACGCCTATCAGGTTGGCGGTGTTCATCGACACATTCCTGAGGTCATTCAGAATCTTCAACGAGTTAGCCCAAACAAAGTCACCTTGAGTTTCACCCCAGTTTTGGTTCCGATGTTTAGGGGGATTCTTGCAGTTAACACCGCAAAGCTAGTTTCTGGTGTTTCAAGTTCTGACATCCGTGCTGCTTTTGAAAAAAGTTATGGATCTGAAGTTCACATTGAGCTTCTGCCCGAAGGATCATTCCCAGACACGGGCAATGTTTCACTCACCAATAAGGTTCAGATTGGTTTCAAGATTGATGAAGCCAACAACCGAATTGTTGTGATTAGCGCTATAGATAATTTGGTTAAAGGAACAGCCGGAGCTGCCTTGCAGAGTATGAATCTGGGGCTGGGGTTGCCTGAGAATACTGGCATTGACTACTGATGATTGACTGGTTGACGCGGATGCAGGGTAAAACCCTGGTAATCAAATTCGGTGGCAATGCCATGGTTGATGCCGCGCTGGTTTCAAGTTTCGCCGAGGATGTTGCTGAAATATCAAAATCTGGAGTGAGCGTCGTGGTTATTCATGGTGGCGGACCGCAGATCTCAAAGGCACTTGAAGTTGCTGGTATTGCAAATGAATTTATTGGTGGTTTTCGTGCCACAACAAAAGCAGCAACAGAAGTCATCAAAGATGTTTTGCTTAGTGAAATCAGTCTGCCACTTGCGGATTTAGTTACTCAAGCAGGAGCGCAGGGGGTTGTTCTCGATACTTCCGTACTACAGGCTGAGATCACAAAATCTGAACTTGGGTTTGTTGGAGAACTCACTTCAATTACTATTTCTGAATTTGAGAAAGTTTTGTCGGAGGGGAAAGTTCCTGTGTTAGGGACAATTGCTAGGGATTCAAATGGTGACTTGGTAAACGTTAATGCTGATTTAGCGGCTGCCAGTGTTGCAAGTTATCTGAGTGCTGAAGCTTTACTAGTTCTCACAGATGTTGAGGGCTTGTATTCGAATTGGCCTGACAAGAGTTCCTTGGTTCGTGATATTTATTCTCATGAACTTGAGGAACTGCTGCCTAAGTTGGAAAGTGGAATGATTCCCAAGATGCAAGGTTGCTTGTCAGCAGTTCGCAATGGTGTTGGTTATGCACAGATCATAGATGGCAGTATTTTGCACGCCCTTAGAAATTTAGTCTCGAGTTCGGTTCCGGTTGGAACTAGGGTTAAGAAATAGCGTTAGGTAAATACATGACTAGACATTTTTTGAAAGATGATGATCTTTCACCTCAAGAACAGGCTGAGGTGCTTGAGCTTGCTGCCAAGTTGAAGAAGAGTCCTTATTCTGCTCGTCCATTTGATGGCCCAAAGACCGTTGCTGTGATTTTTGATAAGACTTCAACCAGAACTCGAGTCTCTTTTGCGGTTGGAATTAGCGATCTGGGCGGAGTTCCATTGATTATGGACTCACAGAGCTCTCAACTGGGAGGCAAGGAGTCTGTTGCCGACACTGCCAAGGTGCTGGAACGTCAAGTAGCGCAGATAGTTTGGCGAACCTATGCACAGGCTGGTCTTGAGGAGATGGCGTCTAATTCGAAGGTCCCGGTTATCAACGCGCTGAGTGATATGTATCATCCATGTCAGCTTTTGGCTGATTTACTGACCATTCAGGAGCACAAAGGCCGTCTTTCTGGCCTAAAACTTGCTTATGTTGGCGATGGAAGCAACAATATGGCCCATTCATACCTGCTTGCTGGGGCGTTGGCTGGGATGAATGTTGTGATTATTACGCCTGAAAGGTATCAACCAGAGGCAGAAATCGTTGCTAGAGCCCACCAAATAGCTGCGAATACAGGTGGATCTGTCTTGATTAGTCCAGATTTAGACCAGGTTGCAGAAGCAGATGTTCTGGCTACCGATACCTGGGTCTCTATGGGCCAGGAAGAGCAAAAGGCACAGCGTGTAGCTGATTTTGCAGGTTTTTGTATTGATTCTCAACTTTTGTCCAAAGCTAAGAAAGACGCCATTGTGTTGCACTGTTTGCCGGCGTACCGAGGCTATGAGATCAGTGCCGAGGTATTGGATGGGCCTCAGGCCGTTATCTGGGATGAGGCAGAGAATCGCCTTCATGCTCAAAAAGCGTTGATGGTGTGGCTAGCAGAGCGCGCCAAGTAAAATCAAACTAATCCCAACGTTGCTAAGCGATGGTGGGTATTTAAGGAGCGAAATGTCTGAACGTGTAGTGCTTGCCTATTCTGGTGGCCTAGATACCTCGGTTGGTATTGGGTGGTTGAAGGAAGCGACCGGTAAAGAAGTTGTAGCGCTTGCTATTGACGTAGGTCAAGGTGGCGAGGACATGAATGTTATTCGTCAGCGTGCTCTGGATTGTGGTGCGGTTGAGGCAATCGTGATTGATGCGAAAGCGGAATTCGCAGATGACTATCTAATGCCAGCTTTGAAGGCTAACGCGATGTATCAGAAGAGATACCCGTTGGTATCTGCTCTATCCAGACCTTTGATTGGTAAGCATCTTGCCAGCGTCGCAAAGTCTTTGGGTGCAGATTCAGTGGCTCATGGATGCACAGGTAAAGGAAATGATCAGGTTCGTTTTGAAGCTGCGGTTGCGGCTATTGCTCCGGAACTAAAGCCCATTGCACCGATTAGAGATTTGGCTCTGACTCGCGATAAGGCTATCGAATTTGCTGAAAAGAATAACTTACCTATCGCGCAGAGCAAGAAGTCTCCTTACTCAGTTGATCAAAATGTTTGGGGTCGTGCGGTTGAAACTGGATTCTTGGAAGATCCTTGGAACGCACCAATCGAAGATTTGTATTCCTACACTCAAGATCCCGATGTTTTTAGAGAACCAACAGAGATTACTATTGCTTTTGAATCCGGGATTCCGGTTTCTATTGATGGTGTGCGGTATTCAGCAATTGAGTTAATTCAAAAGATGAACGATTTGGCTGGAGCTCACGGGGTTGGTCGTATCGACATTGTTGAAGACAGATTGGTTGGTATCAAGAGTCGTGAAGTTTACGAATCTCCAGCAGGTATTGCCTTAATCGCAGCTCACGAAGAACTTGAAAATCTAACTCTTGAACGCGATGTTAATCGTTATAAGCGCGGAGTCGAATCCCGTTGGGCTGATTTGGTTTATGAAGGACTATGGTTCTCAGGATTGAAGAAGTCTTTGGATGTTTTCATCGATCACACACAGGAATATGTAACCGGTGCAGTTCGTTTGAAACTTCAAGGTGGTAGGGCAGTGGTGACTGGTCGTAAATCAGAAGAATCACTTTACGATTTTGATCTTGCAACTTATGACACCGGTGACACTTTTGATCAGTCGATGGCTAAAGGTTTTATTGAGCTATGGGCTTTGCCAAGCAAGATTGCCGCAAAGCGCGAAAGTAACAGGAAGAGCAAGTAATGTCTGAAAGCTCTAATCTTTGGGGTGGTCGATTTAGCGGCAGCACAAATGATGCTGTTGCAGCGTTGAGTCGCTCTATTGACTTTGATTGGCGCTTAGCTAAATACGACATCCTGGGAACCAAGGCTCATATCCTTGCTTTGAAAGCTGCAGGTTACCTCTCTGATGCGGAACAAACTCGAATCGACAAGGCTCTTACCGAATTAGATAAGCGAGTTGCATCTGGAATGTTCCAGGCCAAGCCAATCGACGAGGACGTCCATTCCGCACTAGAGCGTGGACTTATTGAAATGGTCGGACCTGAGTTAGGCGGCAAGGTTCGAGCAGGAAGATCCCGCAATGATCAGATTGCAACTTTAATCAGAATTTATTTACTGGACCAAGCCGGTTTGATTCGCGATCAGGTTTTGGATTTGATTGATGTTTTAGCAACCTTGGCTCAAGAGCACATGAGCGCCCCTATGCCAGGTAGAACACATTTCCAACATGCACAACCAGTGTTACTTTCACACCACCTTCTGGCTCACGCTTGGCCACTAGTCAGAGATCTTGAGCGCTTATCAGAGTGGAAAGCGAGAGCTTCTTTCTCTCCTTATGGAGCTGGAGCTCTGGCTGGCACCTCACTAGCACTTGATCCAAACATTGTTTCTCAGGCGCTTGGGTTAACTGCACCGATGGCTAACTCTATGGATGCTACAGCTAGTCGTGATGTGGTTGCGGAGTTTGCTTTTATCGGTTCATTGATTGCAATAAATCTTTCAAGATTTGCTGAAGAGATTATTATTTGGGCTAGTGCGGAGTTCAATTACGTGAAGTTAGCTGATGCATTCTCAACTGGCTCATCAATTATGCCGCAGAAGAAAAATCCAGATGTGGCAGAGTTGGCTCGTGGCAAAGCAGGTCGAATCATTGGTGATCTCACTGGACTACTTGCAACGCTTAAGGGGCTTCCACTTTCATACAACAGAGATCTTCAAGAAGACAAAGAACCAGTTTTTGACATCGTGGATAATCTTTCTCTGTTGCTTCCAGCTTTCACGGGAATGGTAGCGACTCTAACTTTCAATACTGAACGTATGGAAGAACTTTCTTCCGCAGGATATTCTCTTGCAACGGATGTTGCCGAGTGGTTAGTGAAGCAAAAAGTTCCTTTCCGTGACGCACACGAAATCACTGGTCAGTTAGTTTCATTTGCCGAGGCAAAAAATATTGAACTGAGCGATGTGACCGACGTTGAGTTTGCGGCTATTAGCAAACATCTGACTCCTGAAGTTAGAGAAGTCCTAACTGTCGCAGGGTCAATTAAATCTCGAACTGGTGCAGGTGGCACTTCAGTTGCAAGAGTGTTGGATCAAATTAGTGCGTTGCGTAAGCTTGTGCCGCAAGGGTCCAGATAGGTTTTTATTATGAGCAATCCGGCATTGAACGCACAGAAGAACGATGAGTCTTTCAAAGAGATTTGGGAAGAGCTTCGTTGGCGAGGACTGATTGCTTTATCTACGGATGAAGACGAGCTACGTAAAGCGTTGAACAGTGGACCAATCTCTTACTACTGTGGGTTCGACCCAACCGCACCTAGCTTGCATTTAGGTAACTTGGTTCAACTTTTGGTGATGCGTCGATTGCAACTTGCTGGCCACAATCCGATAGCTGTTATTGGTGGCGCGACAGGTTTGATTGGAGACCCGAAGCCGACTGCAGAAAGAACTTTGAACACAAAGGACACAGTTGCTGAGTGGGTTGAAAGTTTGAGAAACCAGGCAGCAAAGTTTTTGTCTTTCGAGGGTAGCAATGCGGCAACGTTAGTAAACAACCTGGATTGGACTCAACCGATGAGTTCAATTGATTTCTTGAGAGACATTGGTAAGCACTTCAGAGTTGGAAAAATGTTGAGTAAGGACGCAGTTTCTGCTCGGCTTAATTCAGATGCAGGTATTTCTTTCACTGAGTTCTCTTATCAAATTTTGCAGGGGATGGATTTTCTGGAACTTTACCGAAGAAACAATTGTGTTTTGCAAATCGGTGGAAGTGATCAATGGGGGAACCTAACCAGCGGAACAGATTTGATTCACAAGGTTGAAGGGAAGAGCGCTCACATTCTTGCCACACCATTGATTACTGACTCGGAAGGTAAGAAGTTTGGTAAGTCGGAGGGCAACGCAGTTTGGTTAGATTCAGAGCTGACATCTCCTTACGCCTTCTATCAGTTCTGGCTAAACGTTGAAGATTCAAACGTAATCAACTTGCTTAGAGTTTTTACTTTCTTGACTAGAACAGAAATTGAAGATCTTGAATCACAGTTAGCAAGTGAGCCGCATCTTCGCGCTGCTCAAAAGCGTTTAGCTTTGGAAGTGACATCACTGGTTCATTCAGCAGAGGCCGCAAATGGTGCCATTGCCGCATCCGCTGCACTTTTTGGACAGGGTGATCTCGAGAGCTTGGATAAGGCAACTTTGCTGGCTGCACTCAAGGAGTTACCAAATACTCAGGCAAAACTAGGAGCAACAGTTGTTGATCTTCTAGTTGAGACTGGTCTGGTGGCAAGTAACAGCGCCGGACGTCGAGCCATTGCCGAAGGTGGGGTTTACGTCAATAATTTGAAGGTAGAAGATGAACTGGCCAAACTTGATGGAGCTTTGATGGGGGAGTTCGCGGTACTTCGTCGTGGCAAGAAGACTTTGGCTGGAATTTTTATTCAGAAATAGTCAAAAACCCTTGAAATAGGGGTGTTTGGATTTGACTATATTGTTATTCAGGCGTAATGTAGTGACTCGTTGCCCAAAGTTTGGGAATCCTGCTTAGGAACCCGGCTCAAGTGCAACCAATCAAAGTTCGAGAAAAGCCTTGAAAATAGGCTGTTTTTGGTGTCTTTGGTTGAAAAATTTATCATGATAAAGAGCCTGAAAAATATCAGGTTTTTTCTCGTATATCTCTTTGATTTACGAGAAATAAGTGGTAAGTTAGTGAAGTTGCTCTGCGTAGGACCCTAGCGGGAAATCGTAGATGCATCCGATCCTTGAGAACTCAACAGCGTGCACAATGTCGATGCCAAGAACCTGGCTTCAAGAAGGCTTGCCTTTTTGATTGTTCAGTAGTAATTGGATTAGACAGATTGTCAGACAATCTGATTTAGTCAGATCAAATTGATGTCCCCAATTTCCGGGGATTTCGTAAAACTTGGAACAGAGCTTGCTTTGTTCCTAAAAAACTTTTACGGAGAGTTTGATCCTGGC
>CAIXVE010000019.1 GCA_903922825.1 uncultured Micrococcales bacterium
CGCACGGTCATAACTCAGCTGTGTTAGAGATGGTTGCAAAACTTAAGGCTGAACCGGTGGCTAAACACGTAGATGTTATCGGTGGAAACGTCGCTACCAAAGAAGGTGCTGAAGCTCTTGTTGCAGCTGGTGCTGATGGTGTGAAGGTTGGTGTTGGTCCAGGCTCTATTTGCACAACTCGTGTTGTTGCCGGTGTCGGTGTTCCACAGATCACTGCTGTTTATCAAGCAAGCTTGGTTTGCAAACCTGCTGGAGTTCCAGTTATCGCTGATGGTGGTTTGCAGTTCTCGGGAGATATCCCTAAAGCACTTGTTGCTGGTGCCAATGCTGTGATGATTGGTTCACTTTTGGCTGGTACCGATGAAGCTCCGGGAGATATCACTTTCGTTGGGGGCAAGCAATACAAGACCTATAGGGGTATGGGATCTCTAGGCGCTATGCAATCACGCGGTGAAGCCAAGAGCTATTCCAAGGACCGTTATTTCCAGGATGATGTGCTTCGTGAAGACAAGCTAGTTCCTGAAGGTATTGAAGGGCGAGTGCCTTACAGAGGAACAGTTGCCACTGTTGCTCACCAGTTGATTGGTGGCCTTCGCGCTGCTATGGGCTATGTTGGGGCAGGAACCATTCCAGAATTACAAGATAAGGGCAAGTTCGTTCGTATCACTCCTGCTGGTTTGAGAGAGTCACACCCGCACGATATTGAAATGACTGTTGAAGCACCGAACTACAACAACCGCTAGGAGAACAACTAAATGAGTGAAATTGAGATTGGTCGCGGCAAACGCGGTAATCGTAGTTGGGCTTTTGACGACGTTGCGGTAGTTCCATCAAGAAGAACTCGTGACCCCAAAGATGTTTCAACTAGTTGGAACATCGATGCTTATAGTTTCGCTCTACCAGTGCTGGCAGCACCTATGGACTCTGTGGTTTCACCAGACACCGCAATTGCAATTGGAAAACTTGGTGGCCTTGGTGTTCTAGATCTCGAAGGTCTTTGGACTAGATATGAAGACCCAACCAAGCAGCTAAATGAAATTGCTAAACTTTCAGGCGATGAAGCAACTAAGCGTATGCAAGAGATATACGCAGAGCCAATCAAGGCAGAACTTATCAAAGAACGTCTTGCTTACATCCGTAAATCAGGTGTGACTGTTGCTGGTGCACTGTCACCGCAGAACACCAAAGAGTATGCCAAGGCGGTTATTGCAGCCGGTGTTGACCTTTTTGTGATTCGTGGAACAACTGTTTCAGCTGAGCATGTTTCAAAAACTCAGGAAGCACTAAACCTGAAGCAGTTCATCTATGAGTTGGATGTTCCGGTGATTGTCGGTGGAGCAGCAACCTACACAGCCGCTCTTCACCTAATGAGAACTGGTGCCGCCGGTGTGCTTGTTGGTTTTGGTGGAGGAGCAGCCTCTACCACTAGAAAAGTTCTTGGTATTCACGCTCCAATGGCAACTGCTGTTGCGGATGTTGCTGGAGCCAGAAGAGATTACTTGGATGAATCAGGTGGTCGCTACGTTCACGTTATTGCTGATGGTGGACTTGGAACTTCAGGGGATATCGTCAAGGCTGTTGCCTGTGGTGCTGATGCCGTAATGCTTGGATCAGTTCTTGCTCGAGCAACTGAAGCTCCAGGTCAGGGTTGGCACTGGGGCCCAGAGAGCTATAACCCACAGTTGGTCCGTGGTGAAAGAGTTCAGGTTGGAACCTCCGGTTCACTTGAGCAAATCCTGCAGGGCCCTTCCAATGCTGCCGATGGCAGAACTAACCTAATGGGTGCTCTTCGCAAAGCAATGGCCACAACCGGTTATAGCGACCTAAAGGAATTCCAAAAGGTTGACACCGTTGTTGCTCCTTATGATGCATAACTAAATGTTGAAACTTGCTCTAAGCGTTAAGTGGATCTCTGGGTTATTGCTCAGTTTGCTTCTAGCTGTTGCATTCTCACTTTTAGCACAATGGCAGGTAGGTCGTGCTGTAGTGCCAAACTCTAATGAGATCACAGGTTTTGCAGTTGCAACAAAAAAACTCCAAACTGTTGCAGCACCTGGCAAACCCTTCACTTTTAATGAACTACAAACTTCAGGGAATATGGGTTTCCTAACTGAGGTTGAAACTAAAGCAATTATTGCTCCCGCGCAAGCAGTAATCATTTCTGATCGTTTCCAACAAAAAGGTGAACAAGGTTTTTGGATAGTAGTTCCAGGCAACACTACTGAAGGTAATTTGTTCGTGGCTTTAGGTTTTGTTAAAGATAAAGCATCAGCTGTAATGGTTAAGGACGCGCTGTCTACATTGCCACCAACGGCAACTGATCTAAAAGGTAGATACCTGCCAAGTGAAGAGCCGTTTAATGTGAAACAAGATGGAACTTATGCTTCACTTTCAGTTCCTCAGCTTCTAAATAATCTAAATTGGACTGGCAAGGCAAATACGACCTATGCCGGCTTTGTGGCTGACACTTCCAAAACCATTCTTGCTAATAGCAGATATATTCAGACTTTAGACATAGGGCTTTCGAAAACTGATGGCCAAGTTAATTGGCTTTCATCTTTCTATGCAATCGAGTGGACGTTCTTTGCTGGGTTTGCGATCTTTATATGGTGGCGCTTACTTGCTGATTCTTATAAAAAACAACAAGAGGCTCTGCTGGGGTGAAGGCATGGAGCTAGGCATTTTTGAAGGCATCGGAGTTGGGAATAATTCTGCCTGGGGGAAAACAGTAGTTATTGCACGCCCCAAGTTTCCAGCTTCAACAAAGTCCGCTTTAGATCCAGCAGAGGAGACTAAAAGACTCAGAGAAGCAATTGCAGTTGTTTCCTTGCAGCTAGAGGCAACAGCCTATTCAGTTGATGACCAGAGCGCCGAGATCCTCAGAGCACTTCAGTTGATGGTTCAGGATTCTGCGCTTTTGGCAGAGGCGGAGAGAGAAATATTATCTGGTTGGACTTCAGAAACCAGCATTCAAAAGGCAATGGAGATTTTCACTGAAAGCCTAAGTGGAATTCCAACTTTTGAAGATCGGATCTCAGATCTCGAAGATCTAGCTTTGAGAGTTGTTGGTGTTTTAAGTAATACGCCGTGGACTTTGGAACTTCCAGCTGTTGGACCAATTGTCGTGGTTGCCGAAGATCTATCACCTTCAGAAACAGCACTATTTACTGATGCAGTGGTTGCTGTGATTACTTCAGGTGGAGGACCAACTTCTCACACAGCTATTATTTGCCGTCAGAAAAACATTCCGGCTTTAGTCGCAGTTAAAGATGCACTTCAAATAGGCAATGGCGTTGGAATAATTGTCGATGCTGCCTATGGCATGGCAACACTTTCTGATGTGTCAGTCGAATTTGATGCTAAACAGACCATTCGAATTCCAAAGGGATCATTACTTGTTCCGGTGCGAGGCAACATCGGAAACGTTCAGGATGCTAAGGCGCTTGCTAAAACGCAAGCAAGTGGAGTTGGTTTGATGCGAACTGAGTTCATGTTCCTTTCAAGAAATACAGCACCAACTATCTCTGAACAAACTGAACTCTATGTTGAAATACTTGAAGCAGCACCTCTAGGGGAATTCATTTTCAGGACTTTCGATTCAGCTTCAGATAAACCTTTGGTATTTTTGGAGATAAATCCATCGGAAGTTTTAGAAAATCAGCTGCAAGCCATTTCAAACTCGCAAAAAACTGTTGGTCGAAATGTATCTGTTATGGCCCCAATGCTCTCCAGTCTCAGTGAAGTTAGAGATTTTGAGAAACAAGCACGAGCATCTGGTATCACCAATGTTGGAGTGATGGTTGAGACCGTTGCGTTGGCCGGGGCTATATCAGAGCTTGAGGGAGTTGTCGATTTTGTGAGCATTGGAACAAATGACTTATCCAGAGATTTGTTCCAGGCTGATCGGGCTAACCCAAACTTGGCAAGCTTAACTGACCCTTGGCAACCGGATCTGCTGCAGATGATTCAACGTATTGTTAGTCAGGCGACTCTAGCTGGAATCGCCGCAGGTGTTTGCGGTGAGGCGGCAGCCGACCCTTTGCTTGCCATTGTATTGGCAGGGCTTGGAGTGCAATCCTTGAGCATGGCTGCTCCTGCAGTAGGTCAGGCTATCGAATACCTGAGTTCAGTGACCATGGATGAGGCCAAGGCTGTTGCCAGTTCGGCTCTTCAAGGAAAGAACGTTTTAGAGGCTAAGCAACTGGCCCTAGCGGCCCTTCCTAACTAGCCTTTGGATAAACTAGGGTAATGGAAACCCTCAAATCAGCCCTGGCCTTTTATCGCGTTTGCGCCCTTATTACAGGCTCGTTCCTTCTTTTAGTAGTACTTGAAATGGTACTGAAATATGGTTTTGGCCAGACTATTTGGTCTGGAGGAAATGTTGGTTTTATCGGACTTGTTCCAAACCCTGTTGATGAGACTGGGCTCCCGACGGATGGCGTTGATCTGAGCAGACTACTATTGCAGATTCACGGTCTGCTTTATGTCGTATATCTTTTTGCAGATTTCAGAGTTTGGCGTTTAGCTAACCTGAAGTTCAAGGATTTCCTAATTATTGCTATGGGTGGAGTAATCCCAGTAACATCGTTCGTTATTGAACGCCAATATCACAAGAAGCTTTTCAAATGAGTTCCAACCGTCCAGTCCTAGTTGTTGACTTTGGAGCACAGTATGCTCAGCTAATCGCAAGAAGAGTCCGTGAAGCTGGTGTTTATAGTGAAATTGTTCACCATAATGTTTCAGCGCAAGAGGTTAAGAATAAGAACCCACTAGCCATCATTCTTTCAGGCGGACCTTCAAGTGTTTATGAACCTAACTCACCACAACTAGATAAAGCTATTTTGGAACTGGGTATTCCAGTTCTAGGAATTTGCTATGGCTTTCAAATCCTTGCTCAGAACTTAGGTGGGCGCGTTGATAAGACAGGCCTTCGAGAATATGGTGCAACTGATCTAGTGGTGAGTTCAGCTAATGGACTTCTAGAAAACCAGCCCGCAAACCAGATTTGTTGGATGAGTCACGGTGATCAGGTAATGGTTGCCCCAGATGGTTATCAGGTTCTTGCAAGCACGGCAACAACTCCGGTTGCGGCTTTTGGTAGTGCTGAAAAGAAGATCTACGGTGTTCAGTGGCATCCAGAGGTAAAGCACTCTGAGTTTGGTCAAAAAGTTTTAGAGAACTTCCTCCACATTGTCGCTGGCATTCCGGCTGACTGGAATAGTGGAAATGTTATTGCTGACCAAGTGGCAAAGATTAAAGCTCAG
Source organism: uncultured Micrococcales bacterium (assembly GCA_903922825.1). Classification (GTDB taxonomy): domain Bacteria; phylum Actinomycetota; class Actinomycetes; order Actinomycetales; family Microbacteriaceae; genus Rhodoluna. Next base: position 5,265 of record CAIXVE010000019.1, read on the forward strand.
GTTGGTTCAGCACGAGTCATCTGTGGCCTTTCCGGTGGGGTTGATTCAGCTGTTGCCGCAGCACTCGTTCATAAGGCAGTTGGCGATCAACTAGTCTGTGTTTTTGTGAACCATGGCCTTTTGCGCCAGGGTGAAGTTGAGCAGGTTGAAAAAGACTACGTAGCTGCAACCGGAATCAGACTTGTTACTGTCGATGCAGAGGATCGCTTTTTGACTGCTCTAGACGGGGTCTCTGACCCTGAGACTAAGCGAAAGATA
>CAIXVE010000020.1 GCA_903922825.1 uncultured Micrococcales bacterium
ATTGGTGTTCGCATTGAAGACGACGTTCTTGTTACCAAAACCGGTGTGGTCAATCTAACCGGCAACCTTCCAAGAAAACCTGAAGAGATTGAAGCTTGGATGGCTAAACTCCAGGCTTAGCCCCAAGTGCACCTTTTAGAAAGGCATCTTGAACCTGCTCTTCTAGTTCAGGATTGACCAACACTTCATAGCGGTTGGCCATGTATTCGGTCTTTGAAACATAGTTCTGAGACTTTGATCCTCTCCACGCGCTGAACACCCGGAAGATCACCATGACGCAGCCATAACCCAAGCCAATAAAAACTGACAGGGTTAAGATTTCTTGGGTGAAACCATCAAGAAATCCAAGTACTGCGAAGAAGCTCAAAGCGTAGTAGATACCTTCTTTGAAACCATCCCAAGCAGATTTTGCATAATTTAGTTCGCCTGTGACTTTTTCAATGGTGAAGAGGTCCGTGCCACGAATAGCAATCGCTTCTGATGGGAATTCGCCCTTGACTAATTTGTTTACATATTCAGTAGCCTGATGTTCATGAGCGAAGCTCATCACAGGTGTCCCCTCGGTTAGAGGGTCGAAGTTATAAGAAACTCGTTCTTCTCGTTTGATTAGTGCCATTTTTCAACCCTTTCAGCCACCACTGACATCGTCTAAGGTTAAAGGGTGAATACGACTAGAGTTTTTATCGCCCGCCTTGCTGGCTGTGGCGTCTTTGATCCAGTCGGTGACCGCGTAGGCAAGGTCATCGATGTGCTAGTCGCATACCGTAATTCAGGTGCTCCTAAGACCACCGGAATGCTGGTTGAAATAACTGGCCGCAGAAGAGTTTTTGTTCCAATTTCTCGAGTGACCTCAATTGCCCCAGGCCAAGTAATCACTAACGGACTTATCGATTTGAGAAGGTTCACCCAGCGCGGACAAGAAGTTCGAGTTATTGCTGAAATCCTAGGTAGAAAAGTGAACCTCAAGGATGGTTCCGGCTCAGCTACCATCGAAGATTTAGCCATTGAAGAGAACAACCGCAAAGAGTGGATTGTCTCTGACCTATTTGTAAGAAGACCTAAAACTTCCCCAGGACCTTTTGGTCGTGGCTCAACAATGTTTGTTGAGTGGGAGCAGGTAACCGAAGACCAGGACAACGTTGAAGCTCAGTCAGCTGAACAACTTATAGCTACCTATTCTGAAATGAACCCTGCAGACTTGGCTTCTGCTTTGATGGATCTTCCTGAAGAGCGAATGATTGAGGTTGCTGAAGAGCTTGATGACGAGCGTCTAGCTGATGTCTTGGAAGAGCTGCCTGAAGAAGAGCAGATTGAAATCCTTCAAGACCTGGATGATGAGCGTGCAGCTGAAGTTCTAGATTTGATGCAGCCAGATGACGCGGCTGACCTTATGCAAAACCTTCCTGAAGATAGAGCTGAAGCAATTCTTGATCTTATGGATGAAGATGAAGCGGATGATATTCGTCGTTTGATGCAGTTCGATGAACTTACCGCCGGTGGTTTGATGACCTCAGAGCCGGTTATCTGCTCAGCCGATGCAACTGTCGCCGAAGCTATGGCTTTGATTAGACGTAAAGAAGTAGCCCCTGCTTTAGCTGCTTCCGTATTCGTAACTCTTCCGCCACATGAAACTGTGACTGGAAGATATTTAGGTATGGTTCACTTCCAGAGGTTGCTTCGTTACCCACCTCATGAGAAACTTGGAACAATACTTGATACCGACGTTGAGCCGGTAAGCCCAGACACTCACATTTCTAAAATCCACAGAACTCTTGCTAACTACAACCTTGTTGTGTTGCCTGTTGTTGATAGAGATCACCGCTTGATCGGTGTTGTCACCGTGGATGACGTTTTGGACCATCTACTTCCAGAAGACTGGAGAACTGAAGACGAGGAGGAAACTCATGGCTAAGACCCGTGACCGCCTCGACACTCCTATGCTCGGTAAGCGTAAGCCAATCGTTCCTCGAATTGACCGCGAGCGCTTTGGACGTGCCTCAGAAACTTTTGCTAGAGCCCTCGGAACCGGTGGGTTCCTTATTGGCCTAACCATTTTCTGTATTATTTGGCTCTTCTATAACACCTATGCACCAAGTGATCTAGCCTTTGATCCACGGGCAACTAATTTCACTTTGCTAACTTTGTTGCTTTCACTTCAGGCTTCATATGCCGCTCCCCTCATCTTGTTGGCGCAGAACCGCCAGGACGACCGTGACCGTGTTAAGAGCGAGCAGGACAGGCAACGTGCAGAAAGAAACCTAGCTGACACTGAGTATCTTGCTCGTGAAGTTGTTGCTCTGCGCCTTGCGATGCAAGATGTTGCAACCAAGGAGTTTGTTCGAGATGAACTCAAAGACATGTTGGAAGAACTTCTGACCGAACTAAAGAACGAAGCTAAGCCAAACGGCAAATCTGAATGAGCGATAACGAGCAGAGAGTCATTCTTGCTCTCAGTAAAGTCATTGACCCTGAATTACGCTTCCCCATTAATGAACTAGACATGGTTGGCAATATTGTCACAGGTGATACGAGTGTGTCAGTTGAAATCAAACTAACCGTTAGTCACTGTCCTCAAGCTGAATATATCCAAACAGCAGTTAGGGATGAGCTAAGCACTGAGTTTGTGGGTCATGAAATAAATATTCAAATGACTGTTATGACCAAAGAGGAACTTGATTCTCTAAAACTCAAACTTCGCGGTAACAAAGCACCTAGAACTAATCCTTTTGGTCCTGGAACTTCAACGAGAGTAATCTTGGTGGGTTCAGGCAAAGGTGGGGTTGGGAAGAGCACACTCACTTCAAACCTTGCAGTTGAGCTAAGTCGAAACGGATATCGTGTTGGCCTTATCGATGCGGACATCTTTGGCTTTAGCATTACCAACCAGCTAGGCATAACCTCTAGGCCAACCAGATTAGATGATCTGATGCTCCCGCCAATAGCTTTCGGTGTTCAAGTTATCTCCATAGGTATGTTCTTGGATGGTAATGAACCGGTATCTTGGCGAGGACCCCTGCTTCATAAAGCAATAGAGCAGTTCCTTACCGATGTTTATTGGGATGATTTAGATTTCCTTTTGATTGATATGCCCCCAGGAACTGGCGATGTTGCTATCTCTATCGGCCAACTACTTCCAAATGCCCAAGCGCTTGTCATCACGACACCTCAACAGGCAGCAAGCTTGGTTGCTGTTAGATCAGGTATGGCCGCCAAAAACGCTAAGCATGAAATCATCGGGGTAGTTGAAAACATGAGCTGGTTAGAAAACCCTGATGGCTCAAAGAACTACCTTTTCGGGGTTGGTGGTGGTCAGGAAGTTGCCACAACTTTAGGGACCTCGCTCCTAGCCCAGATTCCACTGAGTCAAGAACTATCCGCCTCA
>CAIXVE010000021.1 GCA_903922825.1 uncultured Micrococcales bacterium
GAACTCAACACGACCAGCTGCCTGATCTGGTGTTTGTCCGTTAACAGTGTCAATGCGAACAATCGCGTTGAACTTCTGACGACCCTGGTCACCTTCGCGAGGCTGACGAATAGCACCAACAACAGCGTCACCTTTTCGAAGTGAATACTTCTTAACCTGACCTAAAGAAACATAAACATCGTTGGGACCAGCTAGGTAGCCGGTAGTTCTTACGAATGCATAGTTATCGAGAATGTCTAAGATACCGGCAACTGGAATTAGAACATCATCCGGAGAGATCTCTGGCTCAGACTCTTCACGGTCATTACGGTTAGGGCGGTTGTTACGGTCGCGGAAACGATCGTTACGGTTACGGTTACGGTTACGGTTGCGATTGTTGTTATTGTTTGGTCGTTCGCTACGTTCGCTGTCGTAATCACGCTGCGGACGATCTGCCTTCACTTCGTCATTCGAAGCAGCTGGCTTTTCAGATCTAGATTCTTGTGCTGGTGCTTCACCAGTAGTTTCAACAACCTTCTTAGCGCGAGCAGGCTTCTTGGCCTCGGCTGGGGCAGCATCAGTTACTGGAACCGCAGTCACTCTTCTTGAACGCTTAGGTGAGGTTTCTTTTTGGACTTCATCCATGTTTATATGACTCTTTCTTGTATGGCAATCAGTTTCTTGTTTTGAGGTGGATTGCCTAGGTTCACGACACTTGTCATGACCAATCCGTAAGTTCTTACGGGATTTGGTACCCGATCACCAATTGTTGGTGTCTATCTTGGTACAGAAGTAACTGTAGCACCTTTGAAATCAACCGCCAACAATAAAGGTCTCCATTGTGGGAAGTTTTTAGCCGCCAAACGGGCTGCTTCCAGCCTGGCTGCTGGGTCGCTGGCTAAAACTAGCACTGATGGACCGGCCCCTGAAACCACGGCTGCATAGCCTGATTTACGAAGCAAAGTGATAACTTCATCGGTTTCAGGCATAGCTGCAGCCCGGTAATTCTGATGCAAACGGTCTTCGGTGGCGGCCAAAAGCAGCTCTGGTGACTGGGTAAGAGCTGCTACCAAAAGAGCAGATCTAGACAGGTTAAAGACAGCATCATCATGTGGCACTGAGTCTGGTTGCAGGCTTCTCGCCAGCTCAGTTGACATCTTGTTCTTAGGAACTAGAAGCAAAGGTGAAACGCCTCGGTGAACATAGAGCTTTTTAGTCTTAGGACCATTCTCATCAGTCCACGCAATATTCAAGCCACCAAAAAGTGCCGGCGCTACGTTATCTGGATGACCTTCAAGTTCAGTTGCCAGTTCCAATAACTTAGTGGTGGAGATTTCAGCAATGCCTTCTAAAAGACCTTTCGCTGCCATGATTCCTGAAACAACGGCCGCACCTGAAGATCCCATTCCCCTACCGTGCGGAATAAAGTTGTGGGCGGTAAGACGAAGACCTGGCATTGGAATTCTGAACTGTTCAAAAGTGTAGGCAATCGCTTTAACAACTAGATTGCTTTCGTCGGTAGGAACATCCCCTTCACCTTCACCAACAACAGTGACCTTAACATCGCTCGAATCAACTGCTTCAACTTCTAACTCGTCATAGAAAGCTAGAGCTAACCCCATCGAATCAAAACCAGGACCCAAATTCGCTGAGGTTGCTGGAACCTTCACCACCACTCGGCGACCTATGATTGAGTTCATCTCTTCAAGACGCATTAGTTCTTTTCCAGACCTAAAAGATCAGCAACTTCTGAAGCATCTTTTGAACATGAAGTTGGTTTAACTTCTTCACCATTTTCATCTTTCAAAGCCCAACCAACATCTTTTAGTCCATGCCCAGTTACGGTGATGACTATCTTTGCATCAGATGGAACTTTGCCTGCTTTAGCAAACTTCAATAAACCAGCAGCACCAGTTGCCGATGAAGGTTCAACGAAAACACCAATCTCATTTGAAAGATAGCGGTGCATAGAAAGAATCTCTTCATCGGTAACCGAATCAAACTCCCCGTTACTTTCTTCACGAGCATTGATTGCCAGATCCCAGGAAGCAGGATTACCGATACGAATAGCAGTTGCAATAGTTTCTGGGTTAGCTATTGGGTGACCTGCAACAAACGGTGCAGAACCAGCAGCCTGGAACCCTAGCTGCTTAGGCAGGGTTGAAATGAAACCATCACGTTGCAGTTCTTTATATCCCTTGAAATAAGCAGAATAGTTACCCGCATTACCTACCGGCATAACGTGATAGTCAGGAGCAAAACCTAAATAATCAAAAACTTCAAACGAAGCTGTCTTCTGCCCTTCAAGTCGGTCTGGGTTAACCGAGTTCACAAGGTGAACCGCATAGTTTTCACTCAAATCTCGAGCTAACACCAAACAGTCATCGAAGTTGCCTCTAACCTGCAAGATAACTGCCTTGTGAGCAATCGCCTGTGCCAACTTACCTAAAGTGATTTTTCCTTCAGGGATCAAAACCACAGACTTGATGCCTGCCTTAGCGGCATATGCTGCAGCACTAGCTGAGGTATTACCAGTTGAAGCACAGATAACTGCTTTAGCTCCATGGGCAACAGCTTTAGTAACAGCCATAGTCATACCGCGGTCCTTGAATGAACCAGTTGGGTTCATTCCTTCAACCTTTAGCCAAACATCTTGAGCTCCAACCAGCTTTGCAAGAGCAGGTGCATGCACTAAAGGTGTGCCACCTTCACCCAAAGTAATGATCGGAGTGTTCTTATCAATATCTAGTCGATCGATGTATTCAGAGATAACACCTTGCCACTGTTTAGCCATTAGACACCTTCAACTCTGATTACCGAAGTAATCTGTTCAACCGCACTACTGTTTCTTAGTTCTTCAACAACCGCAGCAAGATCCTTATCAGTTGCTTCATGAGTTCCGATTTCCAACCAGGCTGTGCTTTCAGCTTCAATCATCTTTGCTGACTGCTCAACTGTTTCAATCGAAACATCGTGCTTAGCAAAAGCGTTAGCCACAGTTGCCAAAACACCAGGAGCGTCAGTGACTTCCAAAGTAATTTGATAACGAGTCTTGATTCTGCTGATCGGTAAAACTTCAAGATCAGCGTGCACAGAATCAGCAAGACCTGGACCTCCGGCAACGTGACGCTTAGCAGCTGAAACCAAATCACCCATAACTGCAGATGCCGTTTGCAAACCTCCAGCTCCAGAGCCATAGAACATCAAAGAGCCTGCAGCTTCAGCTTCAACGAAGACAGCATTGAAAGCACCGCGAACAGATGCCAGCGGATGTTCCAGAGGAACCATCGCTGGATAAACCCGAACTGAGATTCCCTCTTCTTCAGTTTCAGTGGCATCAATCTTTTCGCAAATAGCCAAAAGCTTAATTACGTAACCATCGCGCTTCGCTGCTGCCATCTGTTCACTTGTGACTTTAGTAATACCTTCGCGGTATACCTTCTCAAGCGGAACTTCAGTGTGAAAAGCAAGAGAAGCCAGGATGGCTGCTTTTTGAGCAGCATCAAAGCCTTCAAGATCTAGAGTTGGATCTGCTTCAAGATAGCCCAGCTTGGTTGCCTCAGCGATAGCTGATTCCAAAGTGCAACCAGTTGAATCCATGCGATCGAGAATGTAGTTGGTTGAACCATTGACGATACCCATGATGCGCTTGATTTTATCTCCAGCAAGAGATTCTCTAAGCGGTCTAATAATAGGGATAGCACCAGCAACTGCTGCTTCAAAGTAAAGTTGAGCACCAACTTGCTCTGCAGTATCAAATAGTTCAACACCGTTTGTGGCCAGCAAGGCCTTATTTGCTGTGATCACATCACTACCGGAATTTAAAGCTTGAAGAATATATGTTCTAGCTGGCTCAATGCCACCCATAACTTCAATCACAATGTCGGCACCAAGAATTAGCGCATCTGCCTCAGTGGTAATAAGTTCGGAAGGAATGTTTGATAAACGAGCAGCATTCTTATCTCTGACTAGAACACCAATAAGTTCTAATTCAGCACCAACACGAGCAGCTAGTTCCTCCTTGTTTTCCAGAAGCAACTTAGCCACCTGAGAGCCAACAACACCTGCTCCCAAAAGGGCTATCTTCAGTGGACGATACTCAATCATTTTGAAACCTTTGCATCTCTTGAAAGTAAATCTACTTCCGTCTCAGCTCTAACCAAAAGATCTGCTTCACCGTTAATGACCGCAGCCACTGCAGGTCGCGCTAGGTAGTTGTAGTTACTCGATAGTGAGAAACAGTAGGCCCCGGTAGTTGCAACAGCAAGCAGGTCATTCGGGGAAACATCTTCAGGTAAAAACGCATCTTTCACCACAATGTCTCCTGACTCACAGTGCTTACCAACAACTCGAGAAAGGACAGGTTCTTCTTTAGATTCCCTAGAAACTAAGCTCACCGAATAATCAGCTGAATACAAAGCAGGTCTAGCGTTATCACTCATGCCGCCATCAATGCTGACGTATTTCCTAACATCCCCGTTATCCCCCACCAAAACATCTTTGGTGGTTCCAACGTTATAGATAGTTATCCCAGCAGGACCAACAATTACTCGACCTGGTTCAAAACAAAGACCTGGAATATCTATTCCTAGCTTGGAACATTCTTCTGCAACTGCAGCAACAATCTGCTCTGCGATATCTTCAATCGGCATTGGTTTATCTGCCTCGGTGTAAGCAACACCAAAACCACCACCCAGGTTCAGTTCAGGGATATCTCCACCAGCAAGCAGTTGAGCGTGAAGAGCAACTAAACGCTTTGCGGCTTCAACGAAACCTTCAACAGCAAAGATTTGTGAACCGATGTGTGAATGCAAACCTAAGAATTGCAGATGCTTATGTGAACGAATCTTCTCAACGATTGCTGGAACATCATTGATAGCAATACCAAACTTCTGATCTTCGCGAGCGGTGGCTAAATACTCATGTGTGTGCGCATGAACGCCAGAGTTAACACGAAGTCTTACTGGTTGAATTCGGTCTTGCGCTCCTGCAGCTGAAGCGATTCGTTCAACTTCAATCTCTGAGTCAATAACGATTACACCCAATCCAGATGAAACTGCTCTGCCAATTTCAGTGTGAGATTTGTTGTTACCGTGAAGACCAACTCGAGTAGGTGAAATGCCTCCGGCTAAAGCCACTGCCAACTCACCACCTGAAGATGCATCTAAATAGAGACCAAGTTCATCAACCCAACGTGCTATCTCGGTTGAAAGCATCGCCTTACCCGCGTAATAAACCTTTGCGCTGGTTCCATACTTCTTGCAGGCTGAGCCAAAAGCAGAAATAACCTGGTTAGCTCTATCAAAGAATTCCTTCTTATCTAAAACATAAAGTGGTGTTCCAAACTCAGCAGCAAGATCACCAACAGCAACACCGCCAATGAAAGTGTGTCCTTCTTGATCTCTAACCATGCTCTTGGGCCAAATATTTGAATCAAAGAGATTCACATCAGCTGGCTTAGATAGCCATTCAGGTTTCAAAGAATTACTCATCGCTACATCCGCTCCGGTGCGCTAACGCCTAGGACACGAAGCCCATTGGCTAGCACTACACCTGATGCACTGTTCAGCCAGAGTCTGGTCCTGTGAACAGATTCAACCGGATTACCCGATAGCGGAGTGACACGACAGTTGTCATACCAACGGTGATAAGCACCAGCGACTTCTTCAAGATATCTAGCAACCAGATGCGGTGCTCTTTCTATAGCTGAGTGGTTCATCACTGCTGGGAAACGAGCAAGCACAGCCAACAAGTCTGATTCACTGGAGTGATTTAGAAGTGATGGGTCAAACTCTTCATCGGTAACCCCCAGTGATGCAGCATTATTAGCTACCTGCTTAGTTCTTGCATGAGCATACTGAACATAGAAGACTGGGTTATCGTTCGTCTTTTTAGATAACTGGTCAAGATCTATATCAAGCATTGAGTTAATTGATGAGCGTGTGAGTGCGTATCTGGCAGCATCAACACCAACAGCTTCAACTAAATCTTCCATCGTGACAACAGTTCCAGCACGCTTCGACATCCTCACTGGTTCACCATCTTTAACCAGGTTCACTAGTTGACCGATAAGAATCTCCAAGTTCACACCTGGCTCATCACCAAAGGCAGCACACATGGCCATCATTCGTTGAACATAACCGTGGTGATCAGCACCGAGCATATAGATTGCTCTGTCAAACCCACGTTCACGTTTGTCTAGGTAGTAAGCAAGATCTCCAGCAATATAAGCAGCTTCACCATCGCTTTTGATAACAACTCTGTCTCTGTCATCACCGAAAGTTGTTGAACGCAACCAAATAGCACCATCTTGTTCATAGATGTGACCTAGAGCCCTCAATCTTTCGATTGCTTTTTGAACCGCACCTGATTCGTAAAGAGAGTTCTCATGGAAGTAAACATCGAAGTGAACACCAAATTCTTCTAGTGAGATTTTGATCTCACCAAACATGAGTTCAACGCCGTTTGCTCTGAATGTTTCTATAGCGTCTGCCTCGGAAAGCGAAAGGGCATTCGGAACAGCTTTTAGAACATCACTTGCAATCTGATTGATGTATTCTCCTGCATAACCATCCTCAGGAGCTGGATCGCCTTTGGCTGCTGCATAAAGAGATCTTGCAAAACGATCAATTTGAGCACCGTGATCATTGAAGTAATACTCACGGGTAACAGCTGCTCCCTGAGACTCAAAGATGCGAGCCAAAGAATCACCAACTGCAGCCCATCTGGTTCCACCGATATGGATAGGACCGGTTGGGTTGGCTGAGACGAACTCAAGGTTCATCTTGAGACCTTTATAAATGTCACCCTGCCCATAGGAAGATCCGCTCGTGACAATCTGTTTCGCTAGTTCACCAGCGGCAGCAGCGCTAAGAGTGATGTTTATAAAACCCGGTCCTGCAACATCAACTTTTTCAATTCCAGACACTTTAGCTAACTCTGTTGCCAAAGTTGTAGCGAACTCTCTTGGAACTAACCCCAACTTAGGAGCAAGCTGCATGGCTAGGTTGGTTGCCCAATCACCGTGATCGCGGTTCTTAGGTCTTTCGACAGTCACTTCTGCTGGGAGTTCGAATTCTGAGATGAATCCGTCGACCTGCAAGGCGCGCAAAGCATGCAGAATGCTCTTGGCTAGATCTTCGGGTGTCATCGACTTACCTTTTATTGGTGGGGTTAAGCCCCGCCGCGCTGCGTAAGGCTATCTACTCAAGTTTATCCGTGCTCGGCCAGATAACTAAGAGTCTTAGTTGATTAAGCCCTAACCGGACCTGTGGTTTCCCTGATAACAAGGGATCCAGACCATAGTTGCTTGGGAAGATCATCTTGAGAGGCGCCCTCAAGGCTTGCAATCAAGCGTCTGGCAGCCGAATCCCCCATCTCAAAAGCTGGTGGGCTGATTGTGGTCAATCTAGGCGATGTTGCTGAAACGAAACTCTCCGGAGTTGCCATAGACAACAGGGATAATCTGCCTGGGACTTCGATTCTTTGGGAATTTGCTTCCTGCAGTAAGCCGACCATTGCACCAGGATTCAAACCAATAACTGCTGTTATTTTTGGCTTGTGATCAAGTATTTGCTTTAGGAACTTTCTTCCTTCATCTGGATCTGTCGAGCATTCGAAATTATGGATGTTTATTCCATGATTCTTACCAGAGATCTTCATCGAGGCCTTAGTCCTAGTCAAAGCAGCCACAACCACGGACTTTCCTCGGGTTCTTTCAGTTAGGAATGCTACCTCTTTGTGGCCAAGGGACGATATGTACTTGCAGGCATCATAGGCTGCAGTCTCAAAGTCTCGGTCTGCAAATATTTCATCCCCAAATTCTGGACCGGTGCGGCCAATAAGACCAACCTTTATTCCAGCCTTCTTTAGCTGTTGTACGCGTTCATCCTCAAGGGCAACCTCCATCAAGATAACGCCATCCAATAAACCTGATTTAGCGGTTGCAATAAGTTCGTCAACACTGCGATCTAAAGTTGGCCACATAACAAGGTGATACCCGAGTTCTTGGGCCGCTTGTGCTGCTCCTAGCCCATATTCCAAGTCAACGTGGGCAACACCTCGAGCTGTAGTTGGGAACAGTAGTGCAATTACCCTTGATTTCCCGCCCGCCAGGGCCTGAGCCATTCGGTTTGGCCTGTAATCAAGCTTTTCCATAGCTTTGTTGACTCGAACCTGCACCGGTTGAGAGATCTTGCGCTTTCCGGTGATGACGTAGGAAACTGTCGCTTCAGACACGCCAGCAAGCTTTGCCACATCTGCTCTAGTTGCCATTCTTGCCGTCCAATTCGGTTGTTATCTAAATGTAATCGCACACGCGTATTTTTTGCTGAAACTGGGTTTATTCTTTTTTGTAGTTTACGCGTGTAAACAAAAAAAGCAACAAATAAAACACAACGATTTGCAAACAAAAGTTTGCAGAAAACAATTTTCACTTTCGGGTGAAACTAAGAAAGGTTACTAGGTTGAAGGTAAAGCAAACTTTTGCAGTTGCTAGTGCTATAGCCGCATTAACTCTTGGATTGGGAGCCATTGCTCCTGCTCACGCTTCTGGCGCACAAGAGATCACTGTCTGGGCTATGTGTTCAGAAGCAGGTGAAATTGCTGCTGCGCGCGAGCAAGTTTCTGCATTCAATGGTTATTACGATGGTCAATACCACGCCACCCTTACATGCAAGGCTGACATGGGTACTGCTATCAATTCCACTTCAGTCGGATCGCTACCTAGCGTTTTCGAATTCGACGGTGAAAACCTTGCAGCATATGTTTATGCAGGCAAGCTAAAGCAGCTTGACGGACTTGTTCCAGCATCTGTTTTCAACAACGAACTTGTTTCAATTCAGGCTGAAGGTACATACAAAGACGGACACAAATATTCTGTCTCACAGTACGACTCAGGTTTGGGTCTATACGCGAGCAAGAAGAAGCTAGCAGCTGCAGGCATCAAAGATGTTCCAACATCATGGAAGAACGCTTGGACTGCAACACGTTTCACCGCAGTGCTAAAGGCTCTTGCTGCGAAGGCTCCAGGAAAGAAAGCTCTAGACATTAAAGAGAACTACGGAATGGGTCCAGGCTGGCCTGGTTACGCATTCACTCCTATTGTGAACTCAGCTGGTTTCCAGATTGTGACCAAGGGCAAAGCTGTTGGAGCTCTTGACAACGCAAAGGTTGTCGCGGCATTCAAGACTTTCGCTTCTTGGAAGCAGTACGTTGATCCAAGCTCAGACGACAAGGCTTTTGAAAACGGCCGCGTTGGTTTGGCATGGGTTGGCCACTGGCAGTACCCAGCATTCAGCAAGGCTCTAGGCAGCGACCTAGCAGTTCTTCCACTTCCAGATTTCGGAACCGGAACTAAGTCAGGTCAAGGATCACACAGCTGGGCTATCGGCAAGAACACTTCTGGTGATGAACTAGCCGCCGCAAACGTATTCCTTCAGTACATCATGAAGGATCAGTGGATTCTGAACGTAACAGACCAGAACGGTGCTGTTCCAGCTACCAAGACTGCGCTTAACAAGAGCGTTAACTACCGTAAGGGTGGCCCACTTCAGCTTTACGCTGACCAGTTGGCTGCTTCTTGTGGAACTGGAACTCCAACCAAGGCTTGTGTAACTGTTCCTCGCACTATCAGTGCTGCTTGGCCAGTTATCAACACAGCATTTGGTACTGCGGTTCAGACAATCTGGAATGGTGGAAACGTAGCAACTGCACTACACACTGCAGCTACAACCATCGACCAGGACAACACTGACCACAGCGGTTACTAAACCTATCGATAAAAGTGTGGGGGTCAGGCTTGGCCTGACCCCCACTATTATTTTTTACAAGACTTTCCTACAGAAGGAACCTCATGGGAAAAACTAAAAGAATCAAGTTTGGTCAAGACAATCTTGCGGGGATATTGATGTCGCTACCCGGCCTAATTTTGTTAGTGCTTTTCGTAGTAGTCCCGTTTTTCACAGCTATAGTTTTGTCCTTCTACAACGTAGATTTCAGCATGGTTGACGGACCAAAATTCTGGGGATTTGAACAATATCGCCGAATCCTTGTTGACCCCGTGACAAGTCCAATTTTTTATAAAGCCTTGATGAACAACTTCACCTTTGCGCTAATAGTTGTTCCTGTTCAAACTGGCCTGGCTGTTCTGTTAGCGGTGATGCTTAATGTAAAACTAAGAGGCATCGCATTCTTTAGATCCTTTTTCTTTCTTCCAGTTGTTTTTCCTATGTCTCTGGTTGCAATCATCTGGGCTCTAATGTTCAGCAGAGATTCATTAGGAATGTTGAACGGTCTCCTCAACATGCTTTCCTTCGGTTTCATTCAGCCAATCGACTGGCTAGGGGATCCAAAGATTGCTCTATTGTCAATTGCACTCTTATCCGTTTGGGCTGGAGTTGGTTTTCAAATGGTTATTGTTCTGGCTGGGCTGCAAGAGATTCCACTTGAGCTTTACGAGGCAGCCAGCTTGGATAGGGCGAACTGGTGGCAAAGATTCTGGAATGTCACTATTCCTGGACTTCGAAACACCTTGATTTTTGTAATCATAATCACAACAATTTTCTCGCTTAGACTCTTTGATCAAATCTTCATTTTGACCAAAGGTGGTCCAATAGACGCAACGCAGACGGTGATGTACCAGGCTGTAACATCTGCCTTCGTTGAAGGAAATGTCGGTAGAGCATCAGCAATCACAGTTGTTTTTGTTGTGATCATCATTATCATCACGCTTATCCAAAGATTGGTGCTTAGGCAGAATAGAGAAGTTAAATGACAACTCACGAACTTTCATCCAAAAAAGAAGTTATGCGTCGAATTAGACGCTCTAGGTCACCCAAAAAAGTTTTCAAAACTGTTTTGCACTATCTTTTCTTGACCTTTGTTACAGCTATTTTCTTTGCACCAATCGCTTACATGCTTATAGGTTCACTAAAGCCAACAGCAGAAGTTCTTGATGGCATCAATGGTTTCGCTCTGAAAGATCTTTCCTTCGCAAACTACCTTCAAGTTTTTTCAACGTTCAATGATGACTCGATGGGTTTCCTTTGGCGGTTCTATTCAAACTCAGTGATCGTGAGCTTTGTAATAGTTTTTGGTGGACTAATCGTAAATTCTATGATTGCCTATGCGCTGGCAAGATTACGGTGGAGGGGCCGCAATGCCATCCAGGTGATCATTGTGCTTTTAGTGATTCTCCCATTTGAAGCAATCGCCATTCCGCTTTTCTACTTGCTCAGAGATTATAGAAATACCTATTTCGTCCAGTTCTTACCCTTCATAGCAAGTGCATTCTCGATTTATTTGTTCTACACCTTTTTCATTGGACTGCCTTTGGAAATCCAAGAATCAGCCAGACTTGATGGGGCTAGCCCTTGGCGAGTCTTTAGAGCGATTATTGTTCCTATGTCAAAACCTGTCTTCGCATCGGTAACGATTCTTTCTTTCCTAAGCGCTTGGTCCTCGTTCCTGTTCCCTCTGATGATGGTTGATGATCCGCTTTATGTTCCACTTCCTTTGGAAATTCAGGTTTATTTCACCCAGCCGCCGACAGACTGGGGACCCATATTTGCATTCGGTGTGATTTTGGTGCTACCTGTCTTGGCGGTTTTCTTGCTGTTCCAAAGATGGTTTATTCAAAGCGTGGCTGCTTCTGCCATCAAAGGCTAAAGAGCTACTAAACCTTTATTAAGGTCCGCCGTCACCGGAATGGGATCGCTGAGTTCGCCTATGAATTCACCATCGACTTTGTCCCAGAACCCGATTAAATTCCATTGACCTTTTTTGTCTTGAATTAACCGCGATGCATAAAGCCCTGGCATGTTGAACCAGACTGCTTTCCTAAAGTCAACATCTTGAAGTAATGGATCAACAACAAGGGAATACACTCCCCCTGGTTCAGCTGCTCTGTGTTTACCCGTTAGCCACTGAGGACCACAACAGAACAAAATTATTGGAACCCCATCAACAATTTCGAATTGCAGCACCTCCACTTCGCCAAATCCCTGATTCACATCATTTAGAGGAGGTTGCAGTGTCCAGTTCTTTAGATCAAGACTCATAGCGTGTCCTGCAACCCCACTCTGACCGTATTCGCCACCCCTACCTCGAGCAGTGAAAAGCATATGCCATGACGTTGAATCATCTGTTTTTTTGAAGACCCAAGGGTCTCTAAATGCCTCATCTGGCCAAATTCCATCAGCTAACACCGAGTAAAGACTTGCTGAGGCTTCCAGTACAGCCTTGTTGCTTTCTTTCGTCCAGGTAATTAGATCGTTGGAGGTGGCATGTCCTACCGATTGAACCACGCCATTATCTTCCCGGCTGGTTCCGGTGTAAAACATGTGCCAAGTGTCATCAGCTCTAATTACAGACCCAGTCCAAGTTGTCCAGGAATCGAAAACTCTAAAATCCTGACTAGGCTCCGAAGGAGTTAAAGCGTCCGGTAAAACAATCCAATTGGTAAGGTCGGTTGAAACTGCATGTCCCACCGTGACATTTCTATGACGTCGTTCCGGATCCCCTAGCCCTTTGCTAGCTTGCAGGTAAAAAACGTGAAAGTCTTCTCCATCACGAACAAACCACGAATCCCAGACCCACTGTCCAGGCAACTTCAATGCCATAAAACTCCAAACCTTATGGACCTAATTTTACTCGCTGGTAGTCTGGGAATAACCCTTTGCCCCCATAGCTCAGGGGATAGAGCATCGCCCTCCGGAGGCGGGAGCGCAGGTTCAAGTCCTGCTGGGGGCACGTGAATATAAATGACATCCTGCACCCTGAAACACTCCTTGCCAGCCTAGGTTCATTGGCTCTGGTCTTCGCCTGTCTAATAGTGATAGCCGAGACGGGCTTGCTGTTGGGTTTCTTCCTCCCTGGTGACTCCCTCCTTTTCACAGTTGGGCTAATGATTGGTGGTGGAGTGATTCAAACACCTATCTGGGTTGCCTGTTTAGCAATAGCTGTTTCAGCGATTTTCGGTGATCAGATTGGTTACTACATCGGCTACAAAACCGGACCGAGAGTGTTTAACCGACAAGATTCAAAGCTGTTTAGTTCCAAGAATGCAGTCCGCGCTGAAGACTTCTTCAAGAAGTATGGATCCAAAGCGGTTATCTTCGCTC
>CAIXVE010000022.1 GCA_903922825.1 uncultured Micrococcales bacterium
CTTCGGTTAGAACTTGAGCTTGAGCAACAGATGCTTGGTAAATACGAAGCGCTTCCTGCTCTGCTTCGTCACGCTTAGCTCTAAGTTCAGCTTCAAGGTCAACACGTGACTGAGCAGTTCTCTGGTTTAATTCTGTTGCAACAGATCTTGCTTCCTCGGTCTCACGGTGAACCTGAGCGCGTAATTCTGCTGCATATCTCTCGCCATCAGATTTGATTGCTGAGGATTCTCGAGTTGCAGTTTGAATCTTCTCATTGGCTTCAGAAAGGGCCGCAGAGGCGGCGTTTAGAAGTTCTGCGTGACGACGATCTGCTTCAAGGGTTTTCTCTTCCATGCGGATTTCAGCTTCTTGAACAACACGGTCAGCTTTTTCTTTGGCAATTCTCTTTTGAGCTTCAGCTTCTCCGGTTGCCTCTTCACGAATACGCAGGGCATCTTGACCGGCATCAGCGATCATCTTCTTTGCTTGCTCTTCAGCTAGACGAAGGGTTTGTTCGAACTGTGCACCTAGGGCAGCGTAGCCATTAGGGCCACCTTTTTTGACCTGCTCTTTAAGATTGTCAATTTCAGCCTTTAGAACAGACATCTCCTTAGCGGCAGTGTCGTTGTATTCGGATAGGTGGTCGATTTCGGTACGGAGTTCGTCCATAGTCTTATCGACCTGGTCACGGTCATATCCGCGCATGACGACGTCAAAGTTCAAATCTTCGGCCATTTTGTTCTCCTGAAACTTAAGTTTTTCTGGGGTAAGCTCAGCCACCAGACAACTATGTAAGTTTATCTAGTATTCAAGAGCCTGTCAGCCCCGATATACTAGGTTTATCTAGCAATAAGGAACCCAGTGTCTGAAATTACCCCCGATTTGGTGCGTCACCTAGCCGGTTTGGCTCGAATTGACCTCACCGAGGATGAAGTTGTGCGTTTCACCGAACAATTATCAGTAATTGTTGATTCGGTAGCCAAAATCGCCAACATTATTGATGCCGAGACCCCAATCACTAGCCACCCCATCCCGCTGGCTAACGTGTTCCGCGAAGACGTTGTATTGCCTTCACTAACCCAGGAGCAGGCACTATCAGGTGCTCCTGATCAAGCACAGGGCAGATTCCGAGTTTCAGCAATCTTGGATGAGGAGTAGAAAACATGTCTGAACTCATCAAAAAGACAGCTGCTGAGCTAGTTGCACTAATGGCTAAAGGAGAGGTTTCTTCAGTTGAAGTAACCCAAGCTCACATCGACCAGATTAATAAAGTAGGCGATGCGGTTCACTCATTCTTATTCACCAGCGCAGATTCAGCTCTAGCAACTGCTAAAGAAGTTGATCGCAGAAGAGCCGCAGGAGAAAAACTGCCCACTCTAGCTGGTCTTCCTATCGCCGTGAAAGATAACTTAGCCACAACCGATGCACCAACTACTGCTGGTTCAAAGATTCTTGAAGGTTGGATTTCACCTTACGATGCAACAGTTGTTACCAAACTTCGTAATGAACTAATGCCTATCCTGGGTAAAACTAACCTTGATGAATTTGCTATGGGTTCATCAACTGAATTCTCAGCGTATGGACCTAGCAAGAATCCTTGGGATTTAACTCGTATCCCTGGTGGTTCCGGTGGCGGTTCATCCTCTGTTGTTGCATCATTCCAAGCGCCTCTGGCTATCGGGTCTGATACTGGTGGTTCAATTCGCTTCCCAGGAGCTGTCACTGGAACTGTTGGAACTAAGCCAACCTACGGTGCTGTTTCTAGATACGGTTTGATTGCTCTGGCATCATCCCTTGATCAGATTGGTCCGGTTGCAAGAAATGTTCTTGATGCTGCTTATCTTCAAGATGTGATTGCAGGTCACGATCCTTATGACAGCACATCGCTAACTCAATCTTTGGGTTCAATGGTTGAAGCGGCCAAGAGTGGAAGTGTGAAAGGTAAGAAGTTTGGTCTAATCAAGCAGTTAGCTGGTGAAGGTTTCCAACAGGGAGTCAAAAACCGCTTTGCTGAAGCTATTCAACTAATTACTGAAGCTGGCGGTGAAATAGTTGAAGTCGATTGCCCATCTTTTGATTATGCAATCGATGCTTATTACCTAATCCTTCCGGCTGAAGCATCATCAAACCTAGCTAAATTTGACTCAGTTCGATTTGGTATGCGGGTAACCCCTGAAGGTAATCCAACTATCGAAAAGGTTATGGCTGCTACTCGTGAACTTGGGTTCGGTCCTGAGGTTAAGCGAAGAATCATCCTAGGAACCTACGCACTTTCTGCTGGCTCTTTTGACAAGTTCTACGGTGCTGCTCTAAAGGTCAGAACACTGATTCAAAGAGATTTCGATAATGCTTTCTCGAAAGCAGACATTCTGATTTCACCAACTGCACCAACCACCGCATTCAAATTCGGTGAGAAGGTTGCCGATCCTTTGGCTATGTATCTAAACGACATTGCAACTATCCCAGCTAACCTCGCCGGTATTCCAGGTATGAGTATTCCTATTGGCCTAGCCGATGAAGATAACCTGCCGGTTGGTATTCAGTTCCTAGCTCCTAACTATCAGGATGCGAAACTCTATGAAGTTGGTGCCGCTCTTGAAGGAATCCTTGAAGGTATTTGGGGTAAACGAATGATTGATTTTGCTCCGAACTTGGAGGTCAAATAATGGCTAAAGCGAACTTGATGGATTACGAGAAGGCTCTAGAGCTTTTTGAAGTTGTCATCGGTCTAGAGGTTCACGTTGAACTTAATACTAAAACCAAGATGTTCTGTGGCTGTCGTAACGACTTTGGTGATGAACCGAACACAAACGTTTGCCCGGTTTGTATTGGATTACCTGGTTCTCTTCCAGTGGTTAACAGGAAAGCAGTTGAATCTTCTATCGCTATCGGTCTAGCTATTGGCTGCAAGATTGAAGCTAACGGTGGGTTCTCTAGAAAGAACTACTTCTATCCAGATCTAGCTAAGAACTACCAAACATCTCAGTTCAAAGACCCTATTGCTTATGATGGTCAGCTAGAAGTTGAAGTTCCTTCAGGTAATAAGTTCACTGTTCAAATTGAACGAGCACACATGGAAGAAGATGCTGGAAAACTAACTCACATCGGCGGTGCAACCGGTCGTATTCAGGGAGCTGAATACTCACTCGTTGACTACAACCGTGCCGGTGTTCCACTGGTTGAGATCGTGACTAGACCAATCCTTGGTGCTGGAAGTGAAGCTCCAGAACTAGCCGCAGCATATGTTCGTTCTATTCGTGAAATTGTCAAAGCACTAAACGTATCTGAAGCCCGCATGGAAAGAGGAAACGTTCGCTGTGATGCCAACGTTTCGCTTCGACCTAAAGGTCAAGAAAAACTTGGAACTAGAACTGAAACCAAGAACGTTAATTCTCTTCGAAGCATTGAACGCGCAGTCAGATATGAAATTCAAAGACAAGCACAGATTTTGGCTGACGGTGGTTCAATCATCCAGGAGACCAGACACTGGCATGAAGACAAAGGCTCAACAAGCTCAGGACGACCTAAGTCTGATGCCGATGATTACCGTTACTTCCCAGAACCTGATCTAGTTCCAGTTCAGCCTTCAATTGAACTAATCGAAAAACTACGTTCGGAACTACCTGAGAATCCGGCTGCTAAACGTAAGCGACTTGCTGGAGAGTGGGGTTTTGCTGAAATGGAATTCAGAGATGTGGTTAACGCAGGTCTTATGGACTTCATTGAAGAAGCAGTTGCTGAAGGTGCTAAGCCTCAGGCTGCTCGTAAATGGTATTCAGGTGAAATTGCTCGTATTGCTAACTCTGAGGATAAAGATGTTTCAGAGATGAACATCACGCCTGCGCAGGTTGCAGAACTTGCAAGGCTAGTTGAATCAGGCAAGATCAATGACCGAATTGCGCGTGAAGTACTTTCAGCGGTTCTAGCAGGTGAAGGTAATCCAGATGAAATTGTCACATCACGAAACCTTGAAGTCGTCTCTGATGATGGTGCACTAATTGCTGCCATCGATGAAGCGCTGGCTAAACAACCTGATGTTCTAGAGAAGATTCGTGAAGGTAAGCTGCAAGCAGCAGGAGCGGTTATTGGTGCTGTTATGCAAGCTATGAAGGGTCAGGCAGATGCTGCTCGAGTTCGAGAACTAGTTCTTGAACGAGCTAACCGTGCATAGGTCTTAATTCAACTTTTCTATTACAAGCCTTAGAACCTAGTTTTGCTAGTTCTAGGGCTTGTTCTTTATTCTCGGCTTTGATGATCCAGAAACCAGAAACATAGAACTCTTCTTTATAGAGAGGTTCGTTGATCAAAATGTTTTTATCTAAACGATTATCGATTTGAACTGCTTCACTTGGTGCTGAAATTCCATTGGCATAAACCCAATGACCATTATTTTGGAGCATCTCGTTGAACTCATCAATTTGAGCAATTTCACTGCTGTTAGCTGAACCGGAGTTGTTGTCTAAAACGTTGATTAGGAACTGCATGGATCTCCCAAGTGGTTATTGGGGTGAGTAACGGGACTCGAACCCGCGACATCCTGGACCACAACCAGGCGCTCTACCAGCTGAGCTATACCCACCATGGCTTACCTAGATAAGCACAGCCTAAAGTTTATCAGTTTTCAGGCAAAGAATTAAGGCTCTGCGAAACAGCTTGAGCTTGCTCCGTTGTTGGGCCTGGAGCCTCAACAAATACTGTTTCACGGTAGTAACGCAATTCTGCTACCGACTCCAAGATGTCGGCAAGGGCTCTGTGACCGCCATCTTTCTTAGGTGACTGGAAGTAAGCCCTTGGATACCAACGCTTAGAAAGCTCTTTGATGGTCGAAACATCGATGTTTCGGTAGTGCAGGTGAGCATCGAGCTCAGGCATATATTTGGCAATAAACATGCGGTCGGTGCCAATAGTGTTACCGGCCAGGGGAGAGCTTTTAGCCACCGGGATATATTTCTTGATGTAGTCAAGCACCTGGGCTTCTGCTTTAGCTAAATCTAAACCTGAATCAAATTCATTAATTAAACCTGATGTGGTGTGCATGTTTCTAACGTATTCACCCATGCCGGCAAGGGATTCTGGGTTTGGTTTGATGACCAGATCTAAACCTTCGTCAACCACGTTCAATTCAAAGTCGGTGATGACCACTGCGATTTCGACTAAACAGTCTTTATCTGGGTTAAGCCCAGTCATCTCACAGTCAATCCAGACTAAGTATTCAGGTAGTTTCATCATGCTCTCAAACTAGTTAGGACCACCGACTGGGGCGGTCCTAACTAAGTTTAGTTGTTAGGCCTTAGCCTTCTTGAGTTGACGCTTTAGCTTTCTGCCTTCAATCAGTCTGTAGAGAACAGGCACAATGATCAAAGTCAGGATGGTTGAAGAGAACAGACCACCGATAACTACAACACCTAGAGGCTGTGAAATGAATCCACCTGAACCGGTGATACCTAGAACCAATGGTGAAAGAGCACCAATGGTAGCTAGGGCTGTCATCAGAATAGGTCTTAGACGCTGTCTAGCACCATCCATGATTGCTGTTTCAAGATCAACACCTTGCTTGCGATACTGGTTGATTAGGTCAATCAAAACAATCGCGTTGGTCACCACGATTCCAACCAGCAGCAACATACCAATCAAGGCTGGAAGACCAAGTGCGGTGTTGGTGATCAACAACGCTACGAAAGCACCGGTAGCAGCGAATGGAATTGAGATTAGCAATACCAAAGGCTGAACCAAGCTTCTGAAGGTTGCCACCATAACTAGGTAAACAATACAGATAGCTGCAAGCAGGGCAAGCAATAGCTGACTGAATGATGAAGCCTGATCTGCTGAAACACCACCGATAGGAAGCAAGGTGGTTCCAACTGGCATCTTGTTCTTCACTGTGTCTAGAACAGTTGCAACCTGAGCAGTAATGGTGGTCAAGCTTGCATCAGCGTTAGGAGTGAGTGAAACAGTTGCAGCACGGTCACCATCTTTAGTGGTTACCTTAGTTGGCACTGAAACCAGTTCAACAGTTGCAACCTGGTAAAGCGGAACCATACCCATCATGGTTGGAATCTGAATTGCTTTGACCTGATCAATAGTTGTTGGCACTGAACCGGACTTCACATAAATGCTGGTTGCCTTGTTATTGATGTTTATGGTTCCAATGCTCTGTGGTGTCATAGCTGAGGAAACTAATCCAGCAACAGCAATCTCACTTAGGCCCATCTGGCTTACCTTGGTTCTGTCAACAACGACTTTTAGAGTTCTTTGCTTATCAGAAAGAGTTGTTGTGATCTCCTTGCCAACATTATCGATCTTGCCAGTCAGTGCAGATTGAACAACCGCAATACCCTGACGAAGTTGCTCATCGGTTTTAGCGGTCACTGTCACATCAACAGTTCCTGAAGAACCGAATGACTGTCCAGATTCGAACTTAACTTTGCCAAGTTCTGGGTGCTTATCAAACTGTGCGGTCATATCTTTCTGGAAGGTATCACCGTTCACACCGGTCTTTGTTGAAACCTGGAACTGAATACCGTTAGCTGCTTGACCAAAAGCAACTCTTGAATCGCTACCACCGATAGTCGTGGTGATGGCATCGGTTGATCCGCTATCCAACAAGATCTTCTCAACACCAGCTGCAGCCGTTGATTTCTCTGCTAGGGAAGCAGATGGTGAAACGGTCTGCGAGATGCTGAAGCTGTTCGAACCTGAAGACCCAATGAAGTTGGTCTTGATAAATGGCACCAAACCGAAGGTGAAGATAAGAATAAGGAATGAAGCCACGATAGTGATAACTGGACGCTTCTGGGTTCCACGAAGAACTGGAAGATAAGCACGCTGCAGCAGCGAATTGCGCTCACGCTCGTGCTCTTCAGCCATAACCTTGGCAGCTAGTTTATTCGCTGCAGCTTCAGTCTTAGCCTGCTCAACTGCTGGAGCCTTTAGGAACCAGTAAGCAATAACTGGAACCAGAGTCAGTGAAACAAAAAGTGAAGCCACTAGCGCCAATGAGAAGGTCAGCGCAAATGGTCTAAACAGCTGACCAACAAGTCCACCAACACCGGCGATAGGCAGGAATACTGCAACTGTGGTTAGAGTTGCTGCGGTAATAGCACCAGAAACTTCTTTCACAGAGTTCAAGATGGCATCAAGCTTCTTCTCACCGTAAGCCAAGTGGCGGTTGATGTTTTCGATAACCACGATTGAGTCATCAACAACACGACCAATAGCAATGGTTAGAGCGCTAAGAGTAAATAGGTTCAAAGAATAGCCAAAGCCATTTAGACCAATAAAAGCAATCAACAATGAAGTTGGAATTGAGATTGCTGTTACTAAAGTTGATCGCCATGAACGCAGGAACAACAGGATGATAATCACAGCGAAGAGTAGACCTAATAGTCCTTCTTCAATAAGGTCGTTGATTGACTTTTGAACGTATGGTGCCTGGTTGAAGGTTTCCTTTAGAGTGACCTTGCCACCAAGTTTCTGAACCAGTTCTTTTTCTAAAGGTTTAACAGCATTAGAAATAGCAACAGTGTTGCCATCTGAAGTTTTGGTAAT
The DNA here is from genome assembly GCA_903922825.1 of uncultured Micrococcales bacterium. Classification (GTDB taxonomy): domain Bacteria; phylum Actinomycetota; class Actinomycetes; order Actinomycetales; family Microbacteriaceae; genus Rhodoluna. Next base: position 7,529 of record CAIXVE010000022.1, read on the forward strand.
CGATATAGCCAAAGCAGGTTTACCATCAACACGCGAGATTGAGGTAACAGGTGCTAGGTCATAGGTAACAGTTGCGAACTGTGACAGGGTTAGAACTTTACCGGTCTGTCCAACAATAGGAAGAGACGTTAAAGTAGCAACAGATTCAACAGGGGAGCCAACTTCAATTGTGATTTGACCCTTGCTATCTGCAAGTGTCCCTGCAGGAATAACAAAACCATTGGTCTTTAGAGCCTGTTGGATTGACTGACTGCTAATACCATTAGCCGTCATCTGGAATGTGTTTGGGGCAATATTGATACGGTATTCCTGAATACCACCAATCTGAACATCTTTAACACCAGCAACTTTCTTGAACATGGTTGTTGCAATGTCAGGAAGTGTTTTAGAAATCTCAGTGTTGTTTCCACTGTTAGCGGTAACGCTCATGATCACAACTGGAATGCTGTCTAGTCCGCCACCGAATACTTTTGCAGAAGCTCCGCTTGGGAGAGAAGCTTTAACAGAGTCAAGAGCTGTGTTGAGTGCATCGGTAACCTTTTGAGTTGAATTACCAAAATCAAAAGTAACTCGAACTGTTGAAAGAGAGCTTTGGCTTGTTGAAGAAGTGGTGGTAACACCATCAAGTGTTCCAACAGCACTTTCAATCACACGACTGACCTGTGAGTCCATAACCTCAGGTGAAGCGCCTGGGTAAGTAGTCACGATTGCTGCTTGAGGGAACTCAAGTGAGGGGAATAACTCTTGCTTTAGAGCACCCACAGAAACAAAACCAAATAGACCGATGATTACTGTGATTAGTGCAACTACAGATCGGTTAGCCAAGCTTAATTTAGACAGACGAAACATTATTCTCCCAAAGATTTATTTACCGAGGTAAACAATACCACACGGCAACACCTATACCTCAATACTGCCCTACATGGCTTAGGTGTTCAGCCGTCAATGGTCTAAAATAGGTAGGTATTGCCTTCGTAGCTCAGTGGATAGAGCAAGAGCCTTCTAATCTCTTGGTCGCAGGTTCGATTCCTGCCGAGGGCGCCATTTGATGAACTAATTGATCTATTTTCTGGGAAAACATCTGACCAAATTATTGGGCAGTTTCGTTCCCTTTGGGGAATAGGCTGGTGTGGTGATTGAATACCAGATTAGGGATGACCGAGTTCCCTCAAAACCACTGCCTGATGTGGTGGTTAAGTCCACTTTGGTCATGTCTTTGACAATCATTGGAGTTATCACAGCTTTTATTGTGCTAACTGGCTTCACCAGAGTAGTCGCCCTACCAACAGACATCGTTGGCCCTCCTGGACCAGTTGCTGTTGCAATTGGACCTCAGGGTTCAACACAAACCCCAGATCTAAGTGACCAAGGTGCCACTGGGCCTCAAGGTGTGCTTGGCTCTGTTCTTGTTGCCGGACCCCAAGGCCCTAAGGGAGACACCGGGGCAACTGGTGCCACAGGAGCAACTGGGCCTATGGGTCCAACTGGTCCTGCTGGACCTGCAGGGCCAGGTGGGATAGACGGTGGCAATACAGCACCTGGTGAAGGCACAAGCGCCGCTAACTGTATTTCACAACTCATCATCACAACTCCGGTCGACACTTCTAACCCTGACGCAGATTCAATAAAGGTAATGAAAATTACCGGTGACTTTTCAAAGTGTGAAGGGCAAACTCTAAGGGCGAGAGTGGCTCTTGAAAGCGGATCATATGTTTGGGCTTTCTACGTGATTCCAGCTGCAACGTCTGAGATAACTCTTAACTTCAATTCTCTAACCGGTGATTTCTATGATTCCAAGCCAACGGTTGCAGATGGTCAACTAGTTATAGCTGGTTCAAGAGTTGATCCCATATCAGTTCCAGAGTTTGGCAGAACCACGATAACTGTTGCAAAGAAATGGCAGTAGTCGAGATGTTATTAATTGCACTTAGTGAACAGATAACCAGGAAGAAGAAAAATGATTGATTTACGGATTGCACCTCAA
>CAIXVE010000023.1 GCA_903922825.1 uncultured Micrococcales bacterium
ACCAGAGGGTTCAATTTCATCTCTAGAGATTCCTGCTCTAGCAATTTCATCAACCGATGTTAGAGCCAGAGCTAAATCAGGTAAACCAGTTTGGTATCTAGTTCCAGATGGTGTGGTGCAATACATCGCTAAAAACGAGTTATACGGTATTCATGTCTGATAAGCCATTAACCCGTAAAGAGATGCGTGAGCAAGCTGAAGCTATTGCGCGTAAGCAAAAAGAAGAACAGAATCTAGTTCACGAAGAAGCCGTGAAGCAGGTTGAAATAGATGATGAGGGTAATCCTCAATTCAAGGTCTCTGCTGCTCTAACTGGTGAGACTACCGGGACCAACTTGGTTGTTGAAGTTCCAAAAGATATCACCGCTGGTGGTTCTATCATCACTGACTCAGGTGAACTGGTTATCACCGGAAGCATTGACATCAGTGGTTTGATTACACCTACCGGTGAAATAGATATCATTCAAGTCATAGATGATTCTGATAAAGATTTGGATAACGATGCTCAGGCTGGATACATCCCAGGTATTCCACCGATCAGAGCATCCGGTGTGATAGCTAAAACGCAAGGGCAACCTGGCATGCCTGGGGGAGCACACCGTGGCATGAACCCTTATCTATACTTCGGTCTTCTGACCTTAGCAGCACTACTTATTGGTGGCGGAGTTACCGTTGCTTTAATTTATGGTTTTTTCAAGTAAGGAAATAGTTGACCGCATCAGATAGAGCAGTAGCCATGGCAAGAGTTGTCAATGAGGCTTCATTAGACAAACTAGGTGAAAACATCGTTGCATTAGATGTCAGCATTCCTTTTGCACTTACCGACATCTTCATGTTTGTTTCTGCAAGAAATGAACGTCAGGTTGTTGCCATTGCCGACGGCATCGAAGAGAAGATGTTGGAAAACAAATACAAGCTGCTTCGCAAAGAAGGTAAGAGCACCGCTCGTTGGATCTTGATGGATTACGGTGACATGATCATTCACGTGATGCATGAGCAAGAGCGAGTGTTCTATGACATTGAGCGACTTTGGAAAGATGCTCCGGTCGTCAAACTGTAGTAATCTAGAGAAGTTGATTACGGGCCTATGGCGCAGCTGGTAGCGCACCTGCATGGCATGCAGGGGGTCAGGGGTTCAAATCCCCTTAGGTCCACAAAACATGAAAACCATCCAATTTACGGATGGTTTTCGTTCTTAAGCCTCAAAGCCAAAAGGTTCAACGCCTTTGATGAAACAAATCTAGACTTAGTCCATGACCTCATACCGCGGATACACCCAAGAGCAAATCGTGTCTCTTATTGACCACACTCTTCTAAAGCCAGAAGCTACCAGGGCAGATCTTGATGCAACTATTGCGGTTGCAATAGATACCAAGGTTATGGCCATGTGTATTAGGCCTATGGATGTGGCTTATTCAGCTAAGGCTCTTGAAGGTTCTGGTGTCTTGCTTTGCACAGTAATCGGCTTTCCGCATGGAACAGTCACAACGCACACCAAGGTTCAAGAGACCATTGAAGCTGTAAAGAACGGTGCCATTGAAGTGGACATGGTCATGAACCTAGGTGCCTTTGCTTCAGGGGATTATGACTTTGTTCAGGAAGATATTGCTTCTGTGGTTAGAGCAGCTAAGAGCACAAACCCTGATGCTGAAATCAAGGTAATCCTAGAAACCTGCCTCTGGTCTGAAGAGCAGATTGTAAAAGCCTGTGAACTTTGTGAAGCAGCTGGAGCTGATTTCGTGAAGACCTCAACTGGTTTTGCAGCTTCTGGAGCAACCACAGAAGCTATAGCCACCATGAGAAGAACTGTTGGCAACAGGCTAGGAGTTAAGGCCTCAGGTGGGATTAGAAGCCTTGATGCGCTGATTGATATGGCTGAGGCAGGAGCTTCCAGAGTTGGAGCATCAGGAACAACAGCAATCCTGAAAGAGTTCTCCGAGAAGGCTAACTAGCCACCAGTTCTGGTTTTACAGAATGTTTAGCCAAATACTGTTCCCACAGTTCATCTAGACGCCAAGCATTCTCGGCCATGATAGAAACACCTTTAACACCGGTTCTTCTAACCTGACCACCAATGAGCATCAGCTTGGTGTTAAACAACAGATGTGAACATCTGTTCTGAGCATCTTCAAAGAAAGTTGCATCAGAACAACCACTGCCATCATCCAAAGAAACAAACACCACTCTTTTTCCTGATCGCATAGGTGGTGTTTGGGTAGCAACTCTAACCCCAGCAACTAAAACATTGGTCTTATTTCTAATCTCAGATAGCTCACTTGCATAGACCACACCCAGTTCATCTAACATTGGTCGATACTTCTCTAAAAGATGCTCGGTTATATCCATACCGAGTAGTTGCATCTCAACAGCAACTTTTTCAGCTTTACTAGGCTCAGGATTACCTTTAGGTAATACTTCGTCAAAGCTAAACAGCGAATCATCTTCACTAACTCTTTTCTTGAGGCTGTTTAGTTCTTTGACCCTCACTAAGACATCACCTCTGGTTCCACCTTTAGCCAAAGAATCAAAAGCACCGATACTAGCTAACCTTTCAAAGGTTCGCCTTGAAGGTTTAGCTCTTAGATAAACATCGGTAACATCTTTGAACGGTTGGTTATCAATAATGCGATCAATCTCTTTTTCACTGATTGAATGCAGATCAACAAAAGACATTCGAATAGCAGTATCTTTACCAACCTTCTCAACATGAAACTCTCTAGAGGACTTGTTGATATCTATTGGCAGTATCTTGACTCCTAATCTTCTAGCTTCAGCCAATAACAGTCTCCTTGGATACATGCCTGGATCATGGGTCATAAGACCTGCAATGAACTCGGTAGGGAAGTGAGTCCTAAGCCAAGCCGACTGATAGGTCGGCATGGCAAAGGCAGCACCATGAGCCTTACAGAAACCAAAAGAACCAAAGCCTTCAA
>CAIXVE010000024.1 GCA_903922825.1 uncultured Micrococcales bacterium
AACATGGGTCTGCCTTTCAACAGAACCCCTGATGGCAAGATTGACCAGAGAAGATTCGGTGGTCACACTCGTGACCACGGTAAAGCTCCAGTAAGAAGATCCTGCTATGCAGCTGACCGAACCGGTCATATGATTTTGCAGACCTTGTACCAAAACTGCGTCAAGCTTGGTATTGAGTTCTATAACGAGTTCTATGTTCTAGATCTTGTTATGAACACTGTTGATGGTGTTGAAAGGCCGGCTGCTGTTGTTGCTTATGAACTAGCGACCGGTGACCTACACGTTTTCCAAGGTAAGTCGATTGTTTTTGCTACCGGTGGTTTCGGAAAGATCTTCAAGACCACTTCTAACGCTCACACCCTCACCGGTGATGGTGTTGGAATCATCTATCGTAAAGGTCTTCCACTTGAAGACATGGAGTTCTACCAATTCCACCCAACCGGCCTAGCTGGTCTTGGTATTTTGCTTTCAGAAGCAGCTCGTGGTGAAGGTGGAATCCTTCGTAACGCTTCAGGTGAAAGATTCATGGAGCGCTATGCCCCAACCATCAAGGACCTAGCTCCTAGAGACATGGTTGCAAGAGCTATGGCCAACGAAGTTCGTGAAGGTCGCGGTGCTGGTCCTCACAAGGACTATGTTCTTTTAGATCTAACTCACCTTGAACCTGCTGTTATCGATGCAAAGCTTCCAGACATCACAGAGTTTGCTCGAACCTATCTTGGTGTTGAGCCTTATACCGAACCAGTTCCAGTTTTCCCAACAGCTCACTATGCAATGGGTGGTATTCCAACCAACATCAAAGCTGAAGTTCTAAGAGATAACGACACTGTTGTTCCTGGACTTTATGCTGCTGGTGAATGTGCTTGTGTTTCTGTTCACGGTGCTAACCGACTAGGAACCAACTCTCTGTTGGATATCAACGTGTTTGGTAAGCGTGCCGGTATTTACTCTGTTGAATATGCAAAGACTGCCGAGTTCGTTCCAGTTCCTCAGGATGCTGTTGATGTGACAGTGAAACTGATTGAGCACATGCGTAAAGCAAATGGAACCGAGAAGATTGCTGTTATCCGTAAGGAGCTTCAAGACACCATGGATAAGAATGCTCAGGTTTATAGAACTGAAGAGTCTCTGAATGAAGCTTTAGACAAGATTAAAGAACTTCGTAAGCGCTACGAGAACATTCACGTTCAAGACCGAGGCTTACGTTTCAACACTGATCTTCTTGAAGCTATTGAACTTGGTTTCTTATTAGATCTAGCCGAAGTTCTTGCTTACACAGCTCGTGAACGCCGTGAATCTCGTGGTGGTCACTTCCGTGAAGACTTTGAAACTCGTGACGATGAGAAGTTCATGGTTCACTCAATGGCATACAAGCAAGGTGAAGATATTCGTCTTGGTTGGAAACCAGTTACCGTTACCAACTACCCACCGATGGAGCGTAAGTACTAATGAGTACAGCTGTTGACACCACCAAAGAGATTGCTGCGGTTCCTTCTTTCACAGTGACCCTGTTTGTTAGAAGATTCGATCCTGAGAATGATGCTGAACCTAAATGGCAGGACTTCGATGTTCAGGTTTTCGGAACAGACCGTGTTCTAGATGCTCTTCACAAGATCAAGTGGGAAATGGATGGCTCACTAACTTTCAGAAGAAGTTGTGCTCACGGTGTTTGTGGTTCAGATGCGATGCGTATTAACGGTAGAAACCGTCTGGCTTGTAAGACACTTATCAAAGATCTAGATATCTCTCAGCCAATCTATGTTGAACCTATCAAGGGTCTAAAAGTTGAAAAAGATTTGGTAGTAGACATGAACCCGTTCTACCAGGCATATAGAGATGTGAAGCCGTTCTTGATTGCCTCAGATAAGCCTGAAAAGGAAAGACTGCAGTCACCTGAAGATCGTGCTCGTTTCGATGAAACCACCAAGTGCATCCTTTGTGCTGCCTGCACATCTTCATGCCCAGTGTTCTGGACAGATAACCAATACTTTGGTCCTGCAGCTATTGTGAACGCTCACCGTTTCATCTTTGACTCTAGAGATGAAGCTGCTGAAGTTCGCCTAGACATCTTGAACGATAAGGAAGGTGTTTGGCGCTGCCGCACCACCTTCAACTGCACCGAGGCCTGCCCTCGAGGTATTGAAGTAACCAAGGCTATTGCTGAAGTAAAGCAGGCGGTTCTTCGCGGACGTAGATAGCCTTTTCTGGGAGTTACCCCAGAGAGTTATCAACACCCCAAAGTATTTCTTCTAGCCTGTTTTAGGCTAAACACATGTCTGAAAATACTTGCACTAACCGTAATGTGACCGTAGTCAAAGAAACAAAGTCACAGCTGTCACGTAAACATTTCCTTGGTGCGATTGCCTCAGTCGCCGCAACAGTTGGTCTCTCTGGCATCGCTGAATCGGCAAGCGCAGCCACCAAGAAATACAAAGTTTGTTCCACTAAAGATGTGAAAGTAAAATCAGCTAACATTTTTCAGGTTGCCGCGGCCGGTGGGCTGCTTGTTTTGATCACACAACCTAAAGCAGGTGTCTTCCGAGCCTTCAACCCTTCTTGCACACACGCGGGAGCAACTTTGGGTGGCATAAACGGAACCAACTTGGTCTGTAATGTTCACGGTGCCACATTCAACACAAGTACTGGTGCCCCCACAGGTGGCCCAGCTAGATCAGCTTTGGGCAAATACACGCTAAGCCAAACTGGAACCACCCTATACATCTCTATCTAAAGGTTTTACGGCTTAAACTTGAGCCATGCCTATCAAAGTCGCAACAATAAATGTCAATGGTGTTCGTGCTGCCTATAAAAAGGGGTTAGCAGAATGGGTTTTAGAAAACTCCCCTGACATTATCGCTTTGCAAGAAGTTAGAGCTGAGACGACTGATCTTGAAACCATCTTTGGTGAGATAGGTGAAAAAGACGGCATCACCTGGCACATCCTCCACGATGCAGCTTCAGCTAAAGGTCGTGCCGGTGTTGCGATTGTTAGCAAAGTAAAGCCAATCGCTTCAAGAACTGAATTAGGGCCGAAGAGTTTTGATAGTGCTGGCAGATGGCTTGAAGTTGATTTCAAGTTCAAAACCAAAACACTAACTGTTATTTCGACCTACGTTCATTCGGGTGAAGTTGATACACCTAAACAGGTTGAGAAATACAAGTTTCTAGATGCTATGACCAAGCGCATGGATGAGCTGAAGAAAGCTGATGGCTTAGTGGTTGTGGTGGGAGATCTAAACGTTGGTCACACCGAATTAGACATCAAGAACTGGAAAGGTAACCTGAAAAACGCAGGGTTCCTTCCAGAAGAACGCGCCTACTTCGACACCTGGATGCATAAGCAGGGTTGGGTTGATCTTGGCCGTGCTGCTCACCCTGAGACTCCTGGCCCATACACCTGGTGGTCCTTTAGAGGTCAGGCCTTTGACACCAATACTGGCTGGAGAATCGACTATCAGATTGCAACACCTAAGCTTGCCAAGCTAGCTTCAAACTACCTAGTTCACAAAGCAGCTAGTTACGATACCCGTTTCACAGACCATTCCCCTGTAGTTGTTGAGTACGCTATCTAACATGAGTGGCAAACCTAACCTTCTTTCCGGCATGCAGCCGAGCGCTTCCAGCCTTCACCTAGGCAACTACCTAGGGGCTTTAGTTAACTGGGTCAACATGCAAAGAGACTTCAATGCCTTCTATGTCATCGTTGACTTGCACGCCATCACTGTTCCTCAGGACCCTAACGAACTTCGCCTAAACACCAGAAGAACAGCTGCCCAATATATTGCCGCAGGTATTAATCCAGCTGAGTCAGCACTGTTTGTTCAGAGCCATGTTCCAGCCCACGCTGAACTAGCCTGGGTGCTTAACTGCATCACCGGTTTTGGTGAAGCCAGTCGTATGACTCAGTTCAAAGACAAATCACAAAAAGCTGGAAGTGATTCAACGTCAGTTGGACTTTTCACCTACCCAATCCTGCAAGCAGCAGACATTCTTCTCTACCAACCTAAAGCAGTTCCTGTTGGTGAAGATCAAAGACAACACCTTGAACTAACCAGAGATCTTGCTGAAAGATTCAACTCAAGATTTGGTCAAACTTTCACAATGCCTGAAGCTCACATCCTGAAAGAAACAGCAAAGATTTATGACCTGCAGAACCCAACCGCAAAGATGTCTAAATCTGCAGCAGACCCTAAAGGTCTAATCAACCTGATGGATGATGACACAACCATTACTAAGAAAATCAAGAGTGCTGTTACAGACACCGATGCAACTATCAAGCTCAATTGGGAAAACAAACCAGGAGTTTCAAACCTGTTATCTATTCACTCATCGCTAAGTGGTGAATCAATCCTGTCTCTCGAAGACAGATTTGCTGGAGCTGGTTACGGAGTCCTCAAAGGTGAAGTTGCCGATGTTGTTGTTAACGCTCTAGGTCCAATCAGA
>CAIXVE010000025.1 GCA_903922825.1 uncultured Micrococcales bacterium
TGTGAATGAACGAAGAATGAAAGGCAAATCCGGTTCCATCCTTGAAGTTAGGATCACCGACGGGAAAGGGTTTGTCACAGCCACCTTCTTCAACCAGTCTTGGCGTAAACAAAAACTAACTCCAGGAACAAGAGGACTTTGGGCTGGAAAGATCGGAAGTTTCAACGGAAAGTTGCAGCTATCTCACCCTGACTATGCATTATTCAACGATGAGATAGAAGATGAGGTGGCTAAAGCCTGGGCTGAATTACCTATCCCTATCTATCCAGCATCTTCAACCTGCACCACCTGGATGATTCAAAGATCCATGAGCATCATCATTGATGGTCTAGCCAACATCGAAGATGAAATACCTGAGGAGCTTAGAGCCAAAGAGAATCTGCTTCCTTTAATGCAAGCCATCAAACAGGTGCATCAGCCGAACAACCTTGTTGAAGCGCAAGAAGCCATCAAGACTTTGAAATATCACGAAGCTTTCATGTTGCAAGCCACCCTCATCAAATCTCGTGCAGAGTTCCAACATCAAATCAGCTCTGTTCGTGAAGCTAAACCTAAAGGCATCCTTGAATCCTTTGACAGAAATCTCCCTTTCCAATTAACTGACAAACAAATTCTTATTGGAGATGAGATAGCTAAAGATTTAGCAAGTGGTCATCCCATGAACCGACTACTGCAAGGTGAAGTTGGTTCAGGTAAGACATTGGTTGCAATAAGAGCAATGCTGACTGTGGCTGAAAGTGATGGCCAATCGGCACTTCTGGCACCCACTGAAGTTCTCGCTAGTCAGCACTTCCAATCAATTCAAAAGACTCTTGGTGAGAAGTTAACCAAAGATCTGGGCCTAACATTACTCACCGGACAAATGTCGACCGCTGAGCGTAAGAGTGCAATGCTAGCCATTGTTTCGGGTAAGGCCAAGATCATTGTTGGAACGCACGCGTTGTTCGCTCAAAAGGTAGAGTTCTTTGATCTTGGATTAACAGTGATTGATGAACAACACAGATTCGGGGTTGAGCAAAGAGAAGCGCTGAGGCTGAAGGGTAAAACAGCACCACATGTTCTAACCATGACTGCGACCCCTATCCCTAGAACACTTGCCGTAACAGTCTTTGGTGATTTGGATATTTCAATTCTCGATCAACTACCTCAAGGCAGACAGCCAATCACCACCCATGTGGTTACTGATAGCCAGCCGCAATTAGTTGCAAGAGTTTGGCAACGAATAGCTGAAGAGGTTGCTAACGGTAGGCAAGCATTTGTGGTCTGTCCAAGAATTGATGACTCCGATGATCATCAGGAATTACTTGATCCTGACAGTGAACAAGAAAACAAGAGACCACTAGCTGCAGCAGTTGCCGTGGCAAAGAGTCTTGAAGCGAACCCATTCTTGAAGAATCTTCGAATTGGTTTATTGCACGGTAAACAACCTAGTGATGTCAAAGCCGAAGTTATGGCTAAATTCACCAACAAAGAAATTGATGTTCTAGTTTCAACCACGGTTATTGAAGTTGGGGTTGATGTTCCTAATGCCACCACCATGGTGATTCTTGATGCAGATAGGTTTGGTGTTTCACAGCTTCATCAGCTCCGAGGACGTGTTGGTCGTGGTGGATTACCCGGCCTTTGTCTACTTCTAA
>CAIXVE010000026.1 GCA_903922825.1 uncultured Micrococcales bacterium
ACCCGCACCAACTAACCCAACAGCGTGTGAGTCATCAACCATCACTACCGCTTGGTATTTAGCTGCCAGCTCACAGATCTCTTGAAGTGGAGCCAGATAACCGTCCATAGAGAAAACGCCATCGGTCACAATAACCCGATTTCGTGCATTTGAAGATTCCTTAAGACACCGCTCGAGATCTGCCATGTCTCTGTTCCTATAGCGAAACCTAGCTGCCTTGGATAATCGAATGCCATCAATGATGCTAGCGTGATTGAGTTCATCACTGATGATTGCATCCTCCTCACCAAACAAAGCTTCAAAAACACCTCCATTTGCATCAAAGCACGAGCTAAACAAAATTGTGTCATCAGTGCCTAAAAACCTAGACACCTCAAGTTCAAGTTCCTTGTGAATGTCCTGCGTACCACAAATGAAACGAACACTGGCAACCCCAAAACCACGCTCATCCAGTTCCCTCTTCGCAGCTGCTATCACCCTTGGGTCATTGGCTAGCCCAAGATAGTTGTTGGCACAAAAGTTCAAAAGTTCACGATTACTGGATTCGATGTGAGCCTGCTGAGCGGAATCTATCTCACGCTCATTCTTATATAAACCAGCAGTTCTAATCTCTTCTAGATTATTTTCTAACTGCTCCTTCAAACCTTCAAACATTTATAGCTCAGTCCAATCCAACACAACCTTGCCACCAACAGCGGCTTCCGCGATAGTGAACCCCTTACGCCAATCTCTGGCTGGAAGTCGGTCAGTGATTGTGGACGCAATTCTTTCTCTAAGCACCTGGCTTGATTTCAACATAGAGCTCATAGCAGTCCAAGACTCAAACATCTCACGGCCATAAATACCTTTTAGTGTGATCATGTGTGAAACGACCTTGGCCCAATCAATATCTATAGCTTCAGCAGGCAATCCAAGCATCGCCACTCTTCCACCATGGGTGAGGTTATCAATCATCTCTGGCAGAGCTAGTTTGTGACCAGACATCTCAAACCCAACATCAAAGCCTTCACGCATACCAAGTTGCTCCTGAGTTTCAGAGATTCTGTGTTTAGAAACATCCAGAGCGATATCAACACCCATGTTTCGAGCAAGTGCCAACCTAGGCTCTGAAACATCTGTGATAACAATGAACCTTGCCCCTGCATGTCTGGCAATCGCGGCAGACATTAGACCAATCGGTCCGGCTCCTGTGATGAGAACATCTTCGCCAACCAAACTGAACGTCAGTGCGGTGTGAGTGGCATTACCAAAAGGATCAAAGATTGCACCTAAGTCAGGATCTATTGGGTCTGGATGCACCCAGACATTAGATTCTGGAATCACAACATATTCTGCGAAAGCACCGTTGCGGTGCAGGCCCACCCCTTCAGTCCTAATGCACATATGCCTTCGGCCTGCTCGACAGTTACGACAAACACCACAAACTATATGTCCTTCACCAGAAACTTTTGCCCCCAAAGCAACTTCATGAACGCTTGGCCCAATCTCGACTACCTCACCATAAAATTCATGGCCAGGGATAAGCGGTGGTTGAATTGTTTCCTGGGCCCAGTGGTCCCAAGTGTCTATATGTAGGTCTGTTCCACATATACCTGTGCGCAGAACTCTAATCTTTACGTCGGTTTCTCCAACGATTGGCTCCGGAACTTCAGCCATCTCTAGACCTGGCGCAGCACTAGCTTTCAGCAGAGCACGCATTGTGAACCTTTCGTCGCCTTTGACCTAATTTGAATCTAGCCTAGAACAACGATTTTTAGAGACTGGCGACTTCCCCATCTTTGGGGGCTCTAGAATTCCAGCCAAGTTTCGAATGAACTAAATCACTAAAGGATTCTGCGACTCCAGCCTCGCCGTGCACCACAAAGATCTGCTTAGGAGCAGCAGTTGATGTTGCCAACCAGGCTATAAGTTCAGTTGAGTCGGCGTGAGCTGAGAACTCACCTATCTGCTCAACTCTTGCACGCACTGGAACAAGTTCTCCATGCATCTTCACCTCTTTAGCACCATCAACTAATGCTCGCCCTCTAGTTCCAATCGCTTGATAACCCACCATAAGAACAGTGTGAATAGGGTTGGGAAGCATTTGCCTCAAATGATGAACTACTCGACCACCAGTACCCATACCTGAAGCTGAGATGATCAAACAAGGTTGAGTCGGATTGTTAATGGTCTTCGATTCATCAACTGTGTGAAGTTCAACCAAGCTACCTGGATCAAAAGGATCTTTGTTTTTCCACTTAGCTATAACCTCGGGTCTAATCTCTTTCGACTCAGTGTTGATTGCTTCACGGTAATAATCCAAGGCCTTCAAAGCCATAGGAGAATCTGCATAAACCGGAATCCTTGGGATGCTCCCAGCTTCCATCAGCTCTCTGATGCGCATAAGGATAATTTCTGTGCGGTCAACCGCAAAGGCAGGAATCAAGACAGACCCGCCAGCAGCAACAGTTTCGTTGATGCACTTTTCAAAATCTGTAGTAGGAGCAACATGCTCACGATCACCATAAGTTGACTCTGTGAGAATCGCATCAAGTTGCCCTGAAGCCACCGGACTTGGGTTCACTAAAAGTGGATGATGGTCTCTACCTAGATCTCCTGAGAACATCAGTTTCTTCCCGAAGAACTCAACCTCAACAATGGCTGCTCCCAGGATGTGCCCTGAAGGCTTGAAGGTAACAAAGGTTTCTGGAGCAATTTGAATTCTGGTGTCAAACTCTTCAGTCTGGAACTGACCAATCGCTTTGGTGGCATCCGCTTCGTCATACAAAGGCTTCACAGGGTTGTGTTTACTAAACCCTTTTTTAGCTGCCCACTTCGCATCTTCAGTTTGAATTCGAGCTGAATCCAAAAGAATAACTTCCGCCAATTTAGCTGTGTAAAGGGTCGAGTGAATCTTGCCTTCGAAACCCTGCTGAACAAGTTTAGGAATGTAACCACAGTGATCAAGGTGAGCGTGGGTTAACACAACTGCGTCAATCTTTTTAACATCGAAACCTAGCGGATCCCAGTTCTTGAGCCTTAACTCTTTCAACCCTTGAAACAAACCACAGTCAACCATGATGTTGGTTTCCCCGTTGCTAAGAATGAATCTGGAACCAGTAACAGTTCCGGCTGCTCCAAGAAATGTGATGGTTGGTTCATTTATATTGTTCATGGTGTTCAGTCTATGTGAGGTGGGACAATGTTCCCATGAGTAGATACTGGTTTGTCTTAGTAGCACTTCTGAGTGTTGTCTCAGGTTTATTTCTCTCTGCTCTTGGTTTAGATTTTCAAGCAAATATTTCTTGGGGGATCGGAACCCTATTCGGTTTCTATTTCAGTGCGGTCTGGCTGTTTGCTGCAATTAGACGTAAAGAGCTAGGTAGCGATGTCCTTGCACTTTTATCTATTGCAGCAACGGCAATAACTAACGAGTGGCTAGCATCGAGTATCATCGCACTGATGCTTTCAACAGGTAGAGCACTGGAACGATGGGCCGAAGGTCAAGCTAGTAAGCATCTAGATGCTCTTATTTCAAGAGTCCCTCAAACAGCACATGTCTATGGAGCCTCTGGTGAAACTGAAGATATCCCGCTAACCGAAGTCCAACTTAAAAGTAGAGTCTTAGTTAGATCTGGAGAAGTCGTTCCACTGGATGGATTTCTAGAAACCGAAGGACTGTTTGACGAATCTGCTCTGACTGGTGAATCCATGCCCATCTGGCGAGAAAGTGGAACTGTAGTTGATTCTGGTGTTGTGAATGTCGGGAACCCAATCAACATAACCACCACCACAACAACTGAAACCTCTACCTATGCGAACCTAATTCGTCTGGTTTCAAGCGCTAAACAGCAAGCTTCTAAAGGTGTTCGAATCGCAAATGTTTGGGCTAACCGATTTGTTCCGATTGCGCTACTGATGACTCTAGGAACTTGGATTATCACTCAAGATGCTAAACAAGCAGTTGCTGTTTTAGTTGCTGCAACTCCATGCCCACTTATCCTGGCGGTTCCGGTGGCCATCGTTGCAGGCATCTCTAGAGCTGCTAAAGCCGGAGTGATAATCAAAGATGGTATGGCTGTTGAACGTTTAGCTCAAGCTGAGGTTGTAATACTGGATAAGACTGGAACTCTAACCGAAGGTGGGGCGCAAATTACCCAAACTTTCTTCCGCACAGATTTCGATTCAAAAGAGATTCTGATGTTAGCTGCATCATTGGAACAGCAAAGCGCAAATGTGGTTGGAAGATCCATCGTGTCCTATGCAAAAACCCTAAACCTCAACCTTGTTGGTGCATCAAATGTAATTGAGACTCATGGCCATGGGCTATCCGGGCTAGTTGATGGGAAATCAATTACTGTTGGAGCGCCTACTCAAACACTTCCGGATTGGGCTCCGCTCACAAGTGATCTTGTAGTTCAAATAACTATAGATAACCAACCTGTTGGTTTTCTTGGGCTTTCAGATCCGATTCGTGCAGAATCAATGTCCACGGTTTCCAAGCTTAAAGAACTCGGGGTCAAACGCATTTTGATTGTCTCTGGTGATAGAAAATCAACCGTTGATGCTGTTGCAAAAACTTTAGGTGTGACCGAAAGTTTCGCAGAATGCACCCCCATCCAAAAATTAGAGATCTTGAAAGCGGAGCAAGCATCAGCTAAAGGTTCGGTTTTAGTTGTTGGGGATGGGATTAATGATGCACCTGCCTTGGCTGCTTCAGATGTTGGAATAGCTATGGGTGCGCGAGGAACCACAGCCGCTAGCCAAGCCGCTTCGGTGGTAATAGTCGAAGATTCGATTCGAAGATTAACTTCAGCAATAGCTATTTCTAAAACTTCAAGAAAGCGGGCTCTTCAGGCAAGCACCATTGGCATGGCTTTAGCTTTAGTCGCAATGGCATTTGCGGCCTTCGGTTATTTGAATGCGAGTGAAGCTGCGATCTCACAAGAATTCATTGATTCTTCATCAATAATCTGGGCTTTAGTTGGCTCTTCTAAAAAACGGCCTGATTAGTTTTCTGCATGAGCCACTAACAACGCAATAATCGCTTTAGCCGCTAAAACCATCTGTTCTATTTCCATCGTGAATAAACCTGGGAAATCATTTTCCTGTTCAGTCATAAGTGGCACGTGAACAAATCCACTCAAAACACTTTTTCCTCTTAGTGCATGCTGCATTTCATAGAAGATGTGATTACAAACAAATGTCCCAGCGGTTAGAGATATTGCTGCTGTTACTCCTGTTGCCTTAATGGAAGCAACCAGTTCCTTGACTGGAAGAGTGCTTGAATAAGCGGTTTCACCTTCAGGTTGAATAATCCGATCGATTCTGATTGAACCAGAGTTATCAGAAATTGAAGCATCATCCAGGTTAACTGCAAAACGTTCTGGGGTTATAGCTTTACGGCCTTCGGCTTGACCGAAAGATATCACTGCATCAGGTTGATGTTCCTCAATTAGTGCTAGAAGGTGCTCTGCTGCCTTTGTGTAAACCACCGGCAGGACAGCCGTGATGATTTGAGCACCAGCAACATCATCTTGCTTTAGAGATCGAACTAGTTCTTCACTGGGATTCAACTTTGCATTGTTGAAAGGTTCAAATCCAGTAACCAGCACTCTAAACATGTGGCAAATCTATAACACTTTCGCATCAACGCGCTTGCCTGACCCATCCCGCATCCAGTTAATAGTTAGGCTTGCCGAATGAACTTTAAAAGCAGACTAACGATTGGCCTTATTCGCATAGTGATGGCCTATACCCTTCTATACAGCGTCTACTGGCAGATCACAGATCGCTTAGCTCATAACCTTTTCCGCCCAAGCGAATACTTCTCATACTTCACAATTACTTCCTGCTTACTAGCCGGAGCCGTTCTGGGTTATTCAGGTGTTGCGATTCTTAGAAACCAAAAGGAAACTAAATCCCTTACTTTGGTTCGCTTGACCACTGCCGTTTCTATGGTGATTGTCGGGGTTATTTATAACGCTCTGCTAGCTAACTCAGCTCCAGACCCTAGAGACATCGGCTACGCCTGGCCAGTACTGCCAAACCTGATCATGCACACCTACATGCCAATAATCATTTTCTTTGAATGGTTGATTTTCAACACCGAATTCAAGATCAACCTGAAAAGCGTATTCTGGGTCCTTTTATACCCACTGGCCTGGCTTGCCTTCACAATTATCCGCGGCTTAGCTAAAGGCTGGTGGCCTTACTGGTTCCTAGACCCTCAGTACGGCATTGGATCTATGTTGACCTGGATCTGCGTTATCACGGCCTTCTTCGTGGTTTTGTCTATTATTTTGCTACCGGTCAGGCAATTAGCCTCTAAATTGACCTCAAGATGGGGAATTTAAGCAACAAAATTGTTATCCGGGTTACCACTCAACAACTGAAATGTTTCGTAATAAACCCCTAGGGTTAACGTGCATTATCCCAATGTCGGGGTGTTTTTTGCCTCGGCCAAATTTAAACGGAAAGGCAATACAGAAATGGATAATCTCCTATCTGACGTGATGACGAACACCCAGTTCAGCATCGTTTACAACATGCTTTCACTGGGTATCGCTAGCATGCTATTCACCTCGATCTTCTTGTGGTTTGCAAGAGACCGCGTTCTACCTAAGTACCGCCTTGCAGTTATGGTTTCAGCTACTGTTACATCAATCGCTGCTTACCACTACTTCAGAATGTTCGACAGCTTCCATGCAGCTTACGGAGGCACACACACAGCAGGTATGGGTCTAGTTGAGGCGTTCGCGCACTACAACGTTGGTTACCGCTACGTTGACTGGTTCCTAACTGTTCCACTACTTCTAGTTGAGCTAGTTGCTGTTCTAGGTTTGGCTCGCGACAAGCAGTCTTCATTGTTGAAGAGACTTGTTCCAGCTGCAGCCTTGATGATCATCCTTGGTTACCCTGGTGACCTAAAGTTGACAGTATTCGGAATCAGCGACCCTGGCACATGGGGTGCTCTATCAACAATTCCATTCCTATACATCATGTATGTTCTATGGGTTGAATTGTCAAAGAGCCTTGCAAGCCAGTCAGCAAAGATCCGTGGCTTGTTCCTAGGTCTACGTCTATTGTTGATCGCAACATGGGGCGTTTACCCAATCACCTTCATCTTGGCTATGGGACACGCAGTTCCAACAGCTGAAGACGTAGTTGCACGTGAAGTCGGATACAGCATTGCTGACATCTTGGCTAAGTGTGTATTCGGTCTGATCATCTTCACAGTTGCTCGTATCAAGAGCGCTGAAGACGACAAGGCTTTCGCGAAAGAAGAAGGTCACTAGTCAATAGCTAGTACTTAAACATTTGGAGCCATCTGCAAAGATGGCTCCATTTGTTTTAACCTATTTCTATTTCATCACCGAGTTCTTGACGAACCAGTGGAATGACTTTGGAGCCATAAAGTTCAATTGATTTCATTAGTTGCGCGTGTGGCATTCCACCGTTTGCATACTTCAAATCAAATCTATTGGCACCAGTTGATTTGAGTGCAACGATAATCTTCTCTGCAACTGTTTCAGGTGATCCCGCATAAACAGAACCATTGGTGACTTCGTTAAAGAAGTGCTCGTAAGTCATTGGACCCCAGCCACGTTCTCTTCCAATTCTTCCAAAGCCGTCACGGTAGTGTGGCCAGAGTTCTTTAGCTGCTTGCTCATCTGTTTCCGCTACGTGACCTGGTGAGTGAATACCGATTGGTAGCTGCGGCTGATTAAATCTTTCAAGTGATTCTCGGTATAGTTCTGCAAAAGGTTTGAACCTAGCTGGATGCCCACCGATGATGGCAAGAGCAAGAGTTGCTCCATGCTTAGCTGCACGAATTACTGAATGAGGGGATCCTCCAACACCAACTCGTAGCGGTATTCTGCCTATCTCAGTCTTTGGGTATACCTCTTGGTTCACTAGAGCAGCCCTAGTTTCCCCTGACCAGTTGACTGGCTCCTCTTTTAATAGCTCGACAAGAAGCTCAAGCTTCTCTTCAAACAATCTTTCGTAGTCAGCTAGGTTATAGCCAAACAGCGGGAAGCTTTCAGTGAAAGATCCACGTCCTGCAGTAATCTCAACACGACCGTTTGATAATCCTGCAATGGTGGCAAACCGCTGGTAGACCCTTACTGGTTCCTCGCTAGAGAGAACAGTCACGCCAGTTCCAAGAATGATGTTTTCAGTCACAGTCGCAATACCAGCTAGCACTGTGTCTGGTGCAGACACAGCAAAGTCATCACGGTGGTGTTCACCGATGTTGAAATGGTTGATGCTTATTTGATCTGCAAGTTTGGCTTGCTCAACAATGTTTCTAATGGTTTGACCGGCTGAAACCTTATTTCCTTGCTCGTCAACCTCCATGTCACCGAAGGTGTCTAATCCAAATTCATAAGGGAGCTTTATTGTCATGGTCTAAGCCTAGACTTCATAGCCTATTTAGTCAAGGGGGGCTTTACTGATTATTCTGTTGCAGCCAGCTGACCACAAGCACCATCAATCTCTTTACCTCTGGTGTCTCTAAGTGTGGTTGGAATACCAGCACGCTCTAACGTATTCACAAAAGTATTCATGACATCGCTAGTTGAGGCTGTCCAAATAGATCCAGGTGTTGGGTTCAAAGGAATTGGATTCACATGCACCCAACCTTTACCTCTGGCATTTAATTTATCTGCCAGTAATTCAGCACGCCACTTGTGGTCATTCATGTCCTTGATTAATGCATACTCAATCGAAACTCTTCTACCAGTCTTCTCGAAGTATTCACGAGCTGCATCTAAAGCTTCATCGACTTTCCAACGAGAGTTCACTGGAATAAGTTCGTCTCTGAGTTGATCATCTGGCGCGTGCAGTGAAAGAGCAAAGGTAACCGGAATCTTTTCATCAGATAACTTCTTGATTGCTGGCACCAAACCAACTGTTGAAACAGTTATGTTTCGGGCCGACATCGCCAACTCATCCGGATTAACCATGCAACGAACGGCCTGCATTAGACGGTTGTAGTTCGCTAACGGTTCACCCATGCCCATAAAGACTATGTTGCTTACTCGCTCTTGATATTCAGAGTTCTTCTTGCCACCGAGTTCACCGGCAGCAATAGCTGCATTAGCTGCAACCACCTGATCAACAATCTCAGCAGCTGACATGTTTCTAGTTAGCCCTGCTTGACCTGTTGCACAAAACGGGCAGTTCATTCCGCAACCTGCTTGTGAGCTAACGCATAGTGTTATTCGACCGGGATAACGCATCAAAACAGATTCGACTAGAGCACCATCGAATAACCGCCACAAGAACTTAATGGTGTCACCGTTATCAGTTCTAAGCCTCTTCACTTCAGTAAGCAGTTTAGGTAGGAAAGCAGAAACCAATTCTGCTCTGCCCTCTTTAGGAAGATCAGTCATGTCATCAGGGTTATTTGTGTGATGAACAAAGTAGTGCTTAGCCATCTGCTTGACTCTGAATCCAGGCACACCTAACTCTTTGGCTTTAGCCAAAGCCTCTTCACTGGTCATATCAACGAGATGACTGGGGGGCTGTTTGATCCTAGGCTTAGCTTCAAATTCAAGGATTGGCCTACCCGCAGCGTCCTTCTTTTGCTGCCAGCCCTCGGTTGTAGGTCTAACCTGACGTGCATCAGTCATCGTTAATCCTTAGGGGCTAGGTCGTCCGGCATATTCAAACAGGTCACCATGTCTCAAGGGAACTATTCGAACAACACGTAGTGGGTTAGGAGACTCAATCATCATGCCGTCACCTAAGTAAATCACAACGTGATACTTATCGCCATTGAAATCTGAAGTATAGGAGTACCACATTAGATCTCCAGGTTGAGCATCTTTTAGTGGAACAAGTCTGCGTTTAGCCGCCATGTTATAGAACTGATTGGTAGCTGAATGCGTTCCAATATAGATACCAGCTGCCGCATAAGAACCTTTAGTTAAACCAGAGCAGTCCCAAAGGTTAGGACCCATCGCTCCAAGAACGTAGTGCTCACCTAACTGTTGTTTAGCAAATGCAACAGCAACCGCAACCTTGTTTGTGTCTGGTGGACCAACGTCATACAAACTTGGTGCATCGATAGGTCCAGGTGCGTTTGGATCATTCTGTCTGGCTTCATCAGCCAAACCTTTAACTCTTTGAGCTTCAAGTGAGAGTGAGATGTTCTCTAAAGTTGCTAGTTGTGCTGTGAAAGTAACATTAAGTGATTTCTGCTCATCAACTTTTCTTTGCAGAGTATTGGCTGCGTTCTGCGCTTGCTGCAAAGCAGTTTGAGCGGCATCAGTTTTAATTGCTAAATCAGCTTTCGCGGCTTTCAATTGAAGTTGCAGTGCTTTTGCATATTGTTTTCTTTGAATAGCAACTTTGAAGATTTGATCTGACGATTGAGCTATCTGCTCCTGGGCCCCGAGTTTATATAAAAGGTTGCCTGCCTTATTGCCGTTCAAGAACAGGTTCAATGAAGTTCCAGCAGCACCATTACGCCACATCTGGCTAGCAATCTGAGCTAACTGAGTCTGAGCTTGATTGGCTTCTGCAGAAGCAGCATTAACTTTCTTCTGCAGCACCTTTACCTTTGCTGCCACTGCATCTTCAGCGTCTTTAGCCTGGTTGTATTTCTCAGCCTTGAGCATCGCAATTTTCTCTAAAGCGACCTCCTGGTAGGTCAGGCTGGTAATGATCCCCTGAAGCTTTTTGATCATGGCTCGCTTTTTAGCCACGTTTTTTCTAGCATTCAGGACTTCCTGTTGGCTAGGGTATGGTTTCTTAGCTGAGGCGGAATCTATTGAAATAGGGGTGAAAATAAGCCCAGCGACCATAAAAAGAGCCAGTAGACGTGACGGCTTGATTTTCAAAGCTAGTCACCTCCATGTTTTTGGTCTTTTCTCTAAACTAACACCGCAAGAGCCAATCTGCGGGTTGCCTAAGGCCGATAAACCCAGTAACCTTGACCTTTGGTGCGATGAAGCTCCAACGCTTTGCGGCCCCATCGTTTAGTGGCCTAGGACGCTGCCCTTTCACGGCAGTAGCACGGGTTCGAATCCCGTTGGGGTCACGTAGGCGTTGGTGTTCAAAGTACTTAAGGTCCTGTAGCGCAGTTGGTTAGCGCGCCGCCCTGTCACGGCGGAGGTCGCGAGTTCAAGTCTCGTCAGGATCGCTGCGATAAAAATATCGCTCAGCCTTAATTTAGGTTGAGGCTGGATAGCTCAGTTGGTAGAGCGAACGACTGAAAATCGTTAGGTCCGCGGTTCAATCCCGCGTCCAGCCACCACTGATTCAATTCTTTCAACTCTCTCAAAATCCCCGGCAACAAAAATCAATTCTTTATTTTCTCTTTTACCTTTACTACCAACCAAATCCCCCGCTTTGTTATAGATACCTATTTGCGATCCGATATATCTTTTGTAATCAAATTCGAATAGTGCAACAGATGCATGTCCCGAATCTAAACAAGCTTGAGCTATGTCATGTGGTTCAACCCAACTCTCATTGTTATAAGAAACAACTAGAGTTTCACATTTAGCTTTCATAATCACATCTTTGAAAGCATTAGGCATAAGTTTTCTTTTATTGAAAACAGAATGGTTTTCTAAATCACGACTATCAATTCTTCTATTTGAAACTCCATACACTTCTGGTTTATCCCACCTGACTAATGTTTCCCAGATGTGATAGTTAGTGAAATATCTATGTTGGTTATATGGAGGGTCCATATAAAACAAATCAACACTAGGAAGTTCCTCAACAACCTCTTCAGCTAAACCCAAGACGCTCTTCCCGGTTCCAGATATCAGTTCAGGAATTTGCAAAACCAAATCATGTTTAGATCTGTGTGACCAACTCTTCAGATATGCCATGTGTTGACCTGTGGTGCTATCGACTCGATCAGCAGCCAGCATCAATGAAGTTAACAGGATGTTGTAGTGCTCGTCTTTAGTGAAGCTCTTGGCTAGCTCTTCACGAATAGCATCAATGCGTTCGCCATTCTTAGGTTGAAAGAAGCGGGCATTAATGCAGAAATTCTCTGTGACATAACCTTTCAATCCAGATAAAGAGTTCAGGTAGTCAATCTTTTCTTGTAATTCGTTTCGATCTATTTTGTCTGCATCGGTTTCGATGTAGCACTTGGCTAAAACATCGCTATAGGTAGCAGCATCCGATGCTATTACCTCTAAGCCCTGGCGTTTGAACTCTTGAGCGACCCTAGTGGTTCCAGTGAAGAGGTCCACAGCCGTGTTAGCCTCTGCGGCCTGAGCTATAGCGCCTAAAACCCCTACCAGGGTGCGCTTAGAGCCCAAATACTTAATCACGCTTTACTCTACTTTGACCGCTGAATACTAGGCTTGTCTTTGGTCTACTACCTATTACCAAGAAAGCATATAAAAATGGCAGTTTTAGCTCGTTTACGTTGGGTCGGTCTAGTTTTCATCTCTATGGCCATCTCACTGGTCATTATCGATGGAACCATTGTCAACACCATATTCCCTAAGGTCATCGAGGCTCTCAAGATCTCAAGCGACCAGGTCCAGTGGGTTCAGGAGAGCTACGTTCTCGTTTTTGCTGCATTGCTCTTGGTTTGGGGTTCGATAGCTGATCGAATTGGAAGAAGACTGCTCCTAGTAATAGGTATCATCATCTTCATTGCTGCATCAGTTTGGGCTGGATACTCCCAAGATGCAACACAGATGATCTTGGCTCGAGTAGTTCAAGGGTTCGGTGGCTCAATGGTGCTTCCAACCACGCTTTCACTTGTGAACGCTAACTTCCAAGGTAAAGAACGTGGAATTGCTTTTGCTGTTTGGGGTGCCACCATCGGTGGAATGGTAGCGCTAGGACCTGTTCTTGGTGGTTGGCTTGCAACTAGCTTTGGAACTGATGGTTGGCGTCTAGCTTTCAACATCAACCTACCTATCGGTATTTTGATTGTTGCTGGGCTCTTGTTATTTGTGAATGAGTCGAAAGTTAAGCAGCGCTCAGGCTTCCCTGACATTTTTGGTGCAGTGCTTTCTGTGCTTCTTTTCCTAACCTTGGTCTTCAGTCTTATTGAGGGCCGTAACTATGGTTGGTGGAGTGTGAACAAAGACTTCAAGATTGGTTCTTTCGATTGGGGTAACCCAGGTATTTCTGTAATTCCAGTCTCACTATTACTTTCAGTTGTCTTCGGAGTTATCTTCGTGATCTGGGAAATCAGGAGGGAGCACGCTCACAAGCCAGTCCTGCTTGATCTAAACCTGTTCAAGATTGCATCTTTCAGAAATGGTTCAATCGCCGCACTAATTATCTCTATGGGTGAATTTGGAATCCTCTTTGCTCTTCCACTTTGGTTCCAAAACATCCTTGGTCTTTCTCCTGTTGATTCAGGTCTAGTTCTCCTATTCCTAGCCGGCGGTGCCTTCCTAGCTTCAGGTGTTGGTGGCGCTATGAGCGGCAAGATAGCTCCTGCTGTTGCAGTTCGCATCGGTGTTGGACTTGAAATGCTAGGTGTTATCGGTGTTGCAATCTTTGCCAACACCGATAACGGCTGGGGTCCTTTGGCTCCATGCCTATTTGTTTACGGTATCGGCGTCGGTTTAGCTACAGCACAACTAACCGGTGTGATTATGGTTGATGTTCCTCAAGACAAGATCGGTCAAGGATCAGGCTCCCAGAGCACCGTTCGTCAGATCGGTTCAGCTCTAGGTATAGCTGTTCTAGGAACAGTGCTTTTCACCCAGCTGCAGAGCAACCTAGTGGACAGATTAACCGCCTCAGGTATGAACAAGGCAACCGCAGATTCACTAACCAATGCCGTTGTTGAATCAGCCGGAGGTGCTGTTCCTGCATTAGCTAACACCCCTGGTGTTACAGCTGAAAACATCATGGCCGCTAAAGATGCTTTCACCGAAAGCGTCCAGTTCGCTGCAGTGGCTGCTGCTATTTTCTTGGCTCTAGGTTTCCTCGCAACATTCAGATTGACCAAGAGACAACACGGCGAATAAGAGAAGTAAGTTAGAGATTATGCCTGATAGACACGAACACGACAAAACCGCACCTAAGCAGAGTCACGCATTTAGAAGGATCTTCTTAGGACGAGCACTACGTAACGAACGTCTAGAAGGTGAACTACTTCCGAAGACCATCGCGCTACCGATCTTTGCATCTGACCCACTATCGTCAGTTGCATACGGTCCGCAAGAGCTTTTGATGATCTTGACCCTAGGTGGAGTGTCTTTCCTAACTTTCGCTCCAGGTATTGCACTTATGGTTGCACTTTTGCTTACCGTAATCGTTTTGTCTTATCGGAAAGTAATTCAGGCTTACCCTTCAGGTGGTGGCGACTACGAGGTTGCTAAAACCAACTTGGGTCGTGGAGCATCTCTTGTGGTGGCTGCAGCTTTGCTACTCGACTACATCATGACTGTTGCAGTGTCTATTGCCTCAGGAACAGATAACCTGATTTCTGCTTTCCCGCAGATAGCCGACTATCGAGTTGAAATAGCTTTTGGATTCTTGGTTCTAATATTTGCCATCAACCTTCGTGGTATTCGTGAATCGGGTGTCTCATTCGCTATTCCGACTTATGTATTCATCACAACGGTTCTTGTGATGATCGGTTCAGGCCTCTACCGAGTATTCGTCCTGCATGAAACTTTAGCTCCTGCTGTTTCGGCTGGCTATAACTTGAATCCCCTTTCGGATTACGCAAATAACCCAGCACAGATTGCTGTTATTCTCTTGTTGCTTAGAGCATTCGCTTCTGGCTGTTCGGCACTAACCGGTATCGAAGCTATCGCTAACGGTGTTCCGGCTTTCCGTGCTCCTAAAATCAAGAACGCTAACTTCACGATGAGTTTGATGGGTCTAACCGCGGTAACTATGTTCTTAGGAACAACCTGGTTAGCTCTGACAGTTGGTGTTCAATACATTGAAGACCCTGATGTTCAGTTGGGAAGTGCTAACTTCTTCTCCACCAACCCTCAGCAATCTTTGATGGCTCAGATCGGAACATCGGTCTTCGGTGAAGGCTCCATAATGTTCTATATTCTTCAAGCTGCAACTGCAGCGGTGCTATTGCTAGCAGCTAACACAGCTTTCAACGGATTCCCGTTACTCTCATCTGTTCTATCTAAAGATGGCTTCGCTCCTAAGATGCTGCAAACTCGCGGTGACCGTCTGGTTTATTCAAACGGAATGCTTTCCTTAGCAACTGCGGCAGGATCATTGATTTTGGTCTATCAGGCATCTGTGTCTGGCCTTATCCAGCTTTATATCATCGGTGTTTTCACCTCGTTCACCGTTGGCCAGTTAGGAATGATTGTTCACTGGAGAAGAGGGCTCCGCGAGAAGACTATTTCACGCAAGGAAGCCTTAAGTGGTCTTGCTATCAACGGTTTCGGAGCTTTCCTAACCTCATCAGTTTTGATTATCGTTACTCTAACCAAATTCACTCACGGAGCCTGGTTAGTTTTCATCATCATGCCTGTGCTTTGGGTTGTTATGTATGAGACGAAGAAGTATTACGCCGAAGTTGAAGAAGAAATCAAACTAAAGCCTGAAATTGTTTTTGGTAGCAAAGGTGACTACGCCATCGTTCTTATGGACAAGCTAACTGCACCACAGCTAAAAGCTCTGGACTATGCCTTATCAAGTAAGCATGACAAGTTGGAAGTTGTTCACATCGCTGTTGATCCTGAACGTGCAGAGCAGTTTGAAAAAGAGTGGGAAGAGTATGGAATCCAGATTCCATTAAGAATCATTCCTTCACCATTTAGAGATTTCGGCGCTCCCCTCAGCGAATACCTAACCGAATATCGTGCACAACATGAACAACAACGCATGGCTGTTTACCTTCCTAAGTATGTTGTTGGTCACTGGTGGGAGCACATCTTCCACAACCACCGTGCAAACCGAATCCGTAAACAGCTAATGTATGTTCGCGGAGCTATGATTGTGCTTGTTCCTTGGAGATTAGAGTCTGCAGATAACTTTGATCTTTTCTCAAGAGCACCGCTGCCTGGAGATGTTCGTCGTGGTGAAACACTTCGTGGTCGAAGCACCATGAGAAGACACGAAGGTGGTAAGAACCGAGTCATCAAGATGGTTGCTAGAGAAGATGCAACTCCTGATGATGTTCTAGACCCTAACGACAATGAATAAAATATCGAGCAAAGAACTTGCTTTAGTTTTTGCCGGTGGAGCTATCGGTGCTCTGCTTCGATATTTCATCGCTGTTGCATTAGAACAATCTGTTGGACCAACTAATGCGAATGTGCTGTCTTTGTTCATTGTGAATATCGCCGGTGCAACATTTTTAGGTTGGATAAACACCAAGCCAGGACCTGTAAACCAACTCTTTTGGGGAGTTGGCTTCTCTGGTGGTTTCACCACGATGTCAGGTATTGCAATCCTCACCTATACCCAAGCCCCGGTACTAGTGTTGCCAACTCTTGCCATCATGTTTGGTTTAGGGTTCATTGGATATGCAGCTGGAAGTAATCTGGGTCGAGTTCAGGCAGGCAAATAATGAACTCCTTCGATCCTTTAGTAATTCTTGGCATTGCTGCTCTGGCTGGTATCGGTTCCGTGATTAGATTTGCGTTAAGCAAGTGGAACGGTTACCTGCACTGGGGAATCCTAGTTGCCAACGTTTTAGCCTCATTCATTGCTGGTTGGGCCAGCACCAACTTCTCTGATGATAGAACCGTTGCACTCATAGTCGTTGGTTTCGCTGGTGGATTATCCACTTTCAGCTCTTGGGCTGCAGGAACGGTCCATTTGGCCGCTAGAAACAAGGTATTTGCACCGCTTGCTTATACGCTACTGACCCTGATACTTTCATCCACAGCCGCCTATTTAGGACTAATCCTGGGCTAAGCCCTGATATACTCAAAGGCAGACTTATTGATTCCTAAGCCTCTAAAGGGTTTAGCCAAGTAAAAAAGGGGGTCTCGCCATGGGGCGTGGCCGTCAAAAAGCGAAAAACACCAAGGTCGCTCGTGAGTTGAAATACTTCAGCCCAGACACCGACCTGACTGCCCTGCAAGCAGAGCTCGCAACCTCTAAAACTAATGAGCCCGACTATGAAGACAAATGGGCTGATCTTTATCCTGACGAAGACGACAAAACCGCTACCCAGGATCCAGATAGCGGTTCTGCTTCAAACTAGTTAGTTAGCTTTAGGTTTTCTGAACCCTGAGAGATAAACCAAGAGCGCTCCAACTGCCAACCAAACAACCAAAGTTAGCCATTGGGTTAGTGTGTTGGCTTCAGGGAAGTAACTAATTCTTCTTAGAAGGTTAACTTCAGCTCCCAGCGGTAGTTTCTGTCCGAATGAACCTAAATCAGATGGATATAGTTCTTCAGGTAATGCAACGCCAGCAAGTGGGTTACCAATAATAAAGAACAAGCCGATAACGGTTAGTAGTCCTGCTCGATTAGCTATTCCTGCAGCACCCATCACGGTTAGAGAAACAGCTGCTATACCTAGAGCGACAACAAGAACTTCAAGGAAGTAGTTTCCTTGAAGGGAACCCAACCAGAGGTTCAAGATTGCAATAATCGAAAGACCCGCAAGAACACCAGAAATACCTGCAACGGCGAACTTCTGAGATCTTCTCTTTAGTCGCATAGAACCAAGGATTCCAACCACGATACCTGCGATGATCAGAGGCAATGAGCCAGCACTAAGGCCTAGCCCTCTAGGGTCTTTGGTTCCCAATGGAGCTAAATCAGTTGATGCAAAAATAAGTTGGTGCCCACCATTAGCCTGAGTTAGTTGTTGACCCAACTTCACGCTCATATTGGTAAGCAGCTGAGCAACAGCCGGGCTAGCACCAGATGCGATAAGCACTTCTGCCTTGGCATTTAAAACGATTGCTCCATAAACTTCTCGGTGCGCAATCGCGTTCTTGGCAGCAGCTAAGTCCTTATATTCGATGAACTTGAAAGCACCAGGTTCAACTTGATCGAATTGACTCTGCAAACCTGAAGTCACATTAGGCACTGATGAAGTCACACCTATTGGGACATTGTGTGGTGCTGCATTAGCCAAAGGCCAAGCAAAGATTGTGAGAATGGTGCTGACTATAACGGTCACCATAATTGAGATTTGAATTACAGGAGCCCAGAAGGATTCCTTTGTAGTGGTTGTTTCTTCTGACATGGGCACAGCTCCTTAGTTGTTTACGGAACAATTCTGCCAGCCAGGCTAGTAAAAGGTGGGAGGGCTACTTGTAATTTCCAACAAGTCGAACCGCCCCACCATCAACACCTTTAGCACCCTGGATATAGCCTTCGAGGGTGCAGTCGTTGGATTCAACAATTCCTAGTTGCCAGGTGTTGATGTGCTGATTCAGGAAATTCTCAATTTCTTGAGCTTTATCTGCTTTGACGATAACCGCGAACCCAAGTCCTAGGTTCCAGGTTGATTCAACTTGAGTGAGATTAAGCTTTCCCCAAGTGGTGAGTATTTGGAAAACATCCAGTGGTCGCCAAGTAGATCTCTCAACATCAAGTGTTGTGTTTTTAGGGAGAACTCGGGCAAGGTTAGCTCCAATCCCTCCGCCGGTGATGTGACTCATGGCTTTCACTGATGAACCAAGATCACTTTCTAAAAGGCTATTCAGCACGTGGGTGTAAAGTCTGGTTGGCTCAAGTAATGCTTCACCTAAAGTGGCATTTCCGAACTCTGGGTAGGTAACTCTATAGTCAAGCTTGTTATCAGCAATGATTTTTCTAACCAACGAGAAGCCATTTGAGTGAAGTCCGGATGCTTCCAAACCTAAAACAACATCACCCACCTGAACCTTGTGTGGACCAAGTAGTTTTGAGTATTCAACTGCACCAACCGCAGCACCAGCAACGTCATACTCGTCTGGTTTAAGTAAACCTGGGTGCTCTGCTGTTTCACCACCGATAAGGGCAACTCCAACAGTTGAACATGCTCTAGCAATACCTGAAACAATATCGGCAATACGTTCTGGAAAAACTTTGCCGGTTGCGATGTAGTCAGTCATGAACATGCTCTTAGCCCCAACCACAACAATGTCATCAACAACCATGCCAACTAGATCTTGACCGATGGTGTCATGCTTATCCATGATCTGCGCTATAGCAACCTTGGTTCCAACACCATCTGTTGATGTTGCTAGTAGTGGTCTATCAAAGTTCTTTAGAAAAGAAACATCAAACATTCCAGCGAAACCACCAAAGCCACCAACAACGTTGTCGTTCAATGTTCCTTTGATTGACTTCTTCATCAACTCAACGGCAAGGTCACCTGCGTGAGTGTCAACACCTGATTGAGCGTAAGCGTCAGTCATCTGAAGCTTTCAAGATGGCATCGAGTTCACTGTCTGGTCCTGGCTCACAGGCAGCAGCAGGTTTCTCTAACAGATCTTTACCTAATCTGTCTTCAGCTGGAAGTTCGATTGGATATTTACCTGTGAAACAGGCTGTGCAGAGCTGCTTCTCTTCCTGGTTGGTTGCTCGAACCATTCCATCTTTAGATAGGTAACCGAGTGAATCAGCACCAATAGATTGTCTAACTTCTTCAACACCTAAACCAGTTGCAATAAGTTCTGCGCGGGTAGCAAAGTCAATTCCATAAAAGCAAGGCCAAGTAATCGGAGGGGATGAGATTCTGACGTGGATCTCTTTAGCTCCTGCTTCTCTGAGCATTTGAACTAAGGCTCTTTGAGTGTTACCTCTAACAATTGAGTCATCAACAACGATAATTCGTTTGCCTTTGATTTGCTCCTTTAGCGGGTTCAGCTTTAGACGTATACCGCGCTGTCTAATTGTTTGTGAAGGCTGAATGAAAGTTCTACCAACATAAGCGTTCTTAACTAAACCGTGACCAAAAGGAATACCTGACTCTTGGCTATAACCAATAGCAGCAGGTGTTCCTGATTCAGGAGTTGGAATAACTAGGTCTGCTTCAACTGGATATTCTTTAGCAAGTGTTTTACCCATCTCAACTCGTGCTTCATAAACAACTCTGCCGTTGATTGTGGTGTCAGGTCTGGCTAGATAAACATATTCAAAAACACAACCGGCTCTTTTGACTTCAGCAAATCTAGTTGAACGTAGACCATGCTCATCAATAGCAATGAGTTCACCTGGTTCAATTTCTCTAACATAACTTGCACCAACAATATCTAGTGCTGCTGTTTCAGATGCAACAACCCAACCACGTTCTAACCTTCCAAGAACTAAAGGTCTAACACCCTGAGGGTCTCTAGCTGCATACAAAGTTGTTTCATCCATGAACACTAAACAATATGCTCCGCGAACTTTAGGAAGAAGTTCTAGAGCTGTTGCTTCTAAAGTGTGATCCATGTCCCCAGCAAGCAATGCGGTTAGCACTGCTGTATCGGTGGTGTTGCCACCGGTAATCTCATTCTCTGTTTGATCTGGATACTTCAGTTTCAACATTTCAAGAAGTTCAGCCGTGTTAATCAGGTTACCGTTGTGACCTAAAGCAACAGTTCCTGAAGCTGTTCTACCTAGAGTTGGTTGAGCATTTCTCCAAGATGAAGCACCAGTTGTTGAGTAACGGTTGTGTCCAACAGCAATGTGACCAACTAGAGATTCAAGAGAAGATTCTGAGAAAACTTGAGAAACAAGACCCATGTCTTTATAAACAAGAATCTTTTTACCATCAGAGGTAGCAATACCTGCAGATTCTTGACCGCGGTGTTGTAAAGAATAAAGTCCGAAGAAAGTTAGCTTTGCTACTTCTTCACCAGGAGCCCAAACACCGAATACACCACACTGGTCTTGCGGTCCTGACTCGTCAGGTAGCAAATCATGATTCAGTAGTCCATCGCCACGAAGCACAGGCAGATCCTCTTTATATAGGGGGTCTCGGTGGGCTGTATTGCGATTAACTCGCATTACATAAGAAGTTTAGCGGTTGAGTTAGCCCTCGAGGATCTCAGGTAGCAGGTTGCGACCTGAATACTCAAATGAGTTGCCCTGGCTCTCCAAATGCTTTGCAAAGATGCGCGTGCTTTCAACTAAATCTTGTTGTTTAAACAGAACCAAAGACCTGTTGCATTTAGCTAACCGGATAGGCCAGTTCGACCAGGACTGCCCTAAAGCAGGATGTTGAATAGGGTGATTCAGGGTTGCATTCCAACCCCAGGAAGACAGTAGCAGTTCAGCTGCCTTACGAAGACTGGCTATGAACTGCTCATCTTTGGC
This sequence comes from uncultured Micrococcales bacterium, assembly GCA_903922825.1. Taxonomy (GTDB): domain Bacteria; phylum Actinomycetota; class Actinomycetes; order Actinomycetales; family Microbacteriaceae; genus Rhodoluna. Next base: position 21,160 of record CAIXVE010000026.1, read on the forward strand.
AAGCTCATCTATGGTTTCTTTGTTTACTGTGTATTTAAACCCGAATGAACTGGGGGCGTCGATGGGGAAGGTCCACCAGTCATAGTGATTTGAATGGAAAGCATCCCAATGGCCTCCCTTGGCCCAAGATCTGAACTTATCAACCTGCATAGCCTGCAGTTTCTTTAGCTCCTGAACCCCAACAAACTCAGTCATCGCTTAGAGCCTTACCTTTAGCGGTAGAACCTCTTCAAGAGTTGCTCTAACCCCGCTGGCACTAACCAAATGGCTTGAAAGCACCTCGGACCAGGTCTTTATCCCCAGAGCAAGATCAAACCAAACTTCAGGCTTCATCTCAACAACGTTAGGTGGAGTTCCTCTTGTGTGTCTGGGTCCTTCAATACACTGGGTTGCTCCAAAAGGTGGAACACGAACCTCAACACTGTTGCCTGGAGCTTTCTCAGCTAGCTCCTCAAGTAGATATCTAACAGCCATAATCAAATCATCGTCCTTAGTGACATCCAAGGCTTCTTGACGTTTACGTAGAACAGAATTAATAGAGGCGACGCCTTCGTTATGTGAAATACGTCTTCTAGCCATATAAACAGGTTACCTGCGACACGCTCAGGTTTTTAACAGGAACTGCCACTTGGATTTAGGTATGACAAACATAAAGACTCTGCTCGTAAAAGTTCCTGCAATCACCTTGTTCTTTTGGATCATTAAGGTCCTCAGCACCACAGTCGGCGAAACTCTAGCCGACTACCTGAACTCGAACCTAGGTTTAGGAGATAACGGCACCATTACTGTGATGACGGTTGTTCTAATCGTCTTGCTAACCGCCCAGCTGTTGCTAAGAACATATGTTCCGGGAGTTTATTGGGCAACTATCGTTGCGGTAAGCACAGTTGGAACTTTGATTACAGATAGCATGCACAACAACTTTGGTTGGCAGAACTGGCAGCTAACTATTCTTTTCGGTGTCATCTTGATTGCTGTGTTTGCTATTTGGTGGGCCCAAGAAAAAACTCTTTCAATCAAAACTATTACCACACGCAAGCGTGAAAGCTTTTACTGGATAGCCGTGCTCGCAACATTCGCAATGGGAACTGCTGGAGGAGACATCTTCCTAGACGATCTAGGTTTCCCGCTACTGGAATCAACATTCATCTTCTTAGGTGTGATTGCAATTATTGCTGGACTATGGCGTACTGAAGTATTGGGTTCTGTATTTGGTTTCTGGAGTATTTATATCCTCACTCGTCCTCTCGGTGCAAGTTTCGGAGACTACCTGTCTTTAGGTAAAGATGAAGCTCCAGATGCATTAGGACTAGGTGCCCAGAACGTTACTCTGGTCTTCCTAGGGTTAATTGTTGCTCTAGTTGTTTACCTTTCGGTAAGTAAAAGAGACGTCATCGACTCCGAATAGCTGGACCTGTTTATAACCAAAGCAACAAAACACTAACCCTGCCACAATTTCCTTGCTGGAAAGACTGCATGGCCGGTCTAGCCAGAGATAGAACAAAACCCCCAGCGGAAACTGGGGGTGATGTTTGAACCTCTTGACGAGGGTCGAATCGGAAGACAACTCCGAAGCGATCTACGCTTCGAGTATCTCATAACTATTTGCTTTTTGGAAATAGTTATGCACTTCCGGTTCGGCCCTCCGATTATCGAAGCCTTCATCAAGATCAGGTAAGAACCAAGTAAGCCCCGGTGCTAGACATCGGGGCTTACCCCATATGTCTGTTTATAACTTCAACCAAAATTTTTCATAAATGTGAAACTTCATCTGCTCGACTAAAACGCATGGTTGGTTTAGCCAGAGATGAAATAAAGCCCCCGGCAGCAACCGAGGGCTCTATTTGAACCTCTTGACGAGGGTCGAATCGGAAGACAACTCCGAATCCACTTGTGATTAAGAGTATAAGTAAAACTTTTCTGTTTTGGAATAGTTTTACACCTTCCGGTTCGGCCCTTCCTTAGGTCCATGCCTTACAGCTAAATACAAATTCACAAGGCTCTGCTTTAGTTATTTCAAAAGTGAAAGATTCTGCCTCACAAACTAGTATCAACAGCGTGGCTAATGCAAATCTATAAGTCAGAAGTAGCACTGATACTTGTTATGTGATGGAAACCAAGCCAACCGCAATTGTTTATGTTGATGGATTGAATCTATATAAAAGACTTCTAGAAGGTAGCCCTGAGTACAAATGGCTCGACATTTACAAAATGGCGGAGATTCTGCTGCCCACGCACGAAATAGTCACTGTCCACTATTTCACATCAAGAATAAAGCCTCCTATTAATGACCCCCAGGCGCCAAATAGACAAGACGCCTACATACGTGCCTTGCAAGCAAACTGCAACAAGGTGACAGTAACGTTTGGAAGAATGACTTGCAAGGATCGTCTATTTCCAAAATCTCCGATTGTTATCGATGAAGACGGAAGGCCCGTTCTAGTAAAAGTTCGCATGACTGAAGAGAAAGGGTCTGATGTGGCGTTGGCTTCAAGAATGGTTATGGATGCCGCTGCAGGGAGAGCGGATATGTTTGTCTTAGTCTCTAGCGATTCAGACTTTGCCCCTACCCTAGAACTGTTAACATCTGAACTCAGAGTCAAAATTGGGCTGCTCTCTCCATCCCCTAAGCCGTCCCGCTCGCTTGTCTTAGCAAATCATCAGCTTGTAAAGATCATAAGAAATTCAATACTCAGCGATAGCCAAATGTCGGAAAGTGTGGGTGTGTCAGGAGCTTTCGTCAAACGTCCAATCCCATGGATTAAAAACGGAACCCCCTAAGTAATTAGGGGGTTCGTGCCCCGAGCCCACAAGCAAGGGGGATGTAATAGAACAATAACACTAACCCCCTGACATTGAAAGTGTTTGGTCTTGCTCTTCTGAATTTTGTTAAACTTGAGCAAGATAAACTTCAGTTATGAAAATCTTGGTGCTTGGCTCAGGGGCTCGCGAGCACGCGATTATAAGAGCTCTGATCAGAACTGGCACAGCACCCCAAAACATTAGCTGTGCTCCTGGTAACGGTGGCATAAGCCAAGAGGTGTCCGTTATTTCTCTAAACCCAAATGACCCAGAAACAGTTGCGTCTTGGGCTAAGGAACACCTTATAGATCTAGTAATCATTGGACCTGAAGCACCTTTGGTTGCAGGTGTTAGCGATGCGCTGAGAAAAGAGAACATCGCTGTTTTTGGTCCTTCACAAAAAGCAGCTGCGCTTGAGGGATCGAAATCTTTTGCTAAAGAGGTCATGGCTGCGGCTGATGTTCCTACCGGGATGGCTAAAGAGTGCTCAAATATTTCTGAAGTTGAGCATGCTCTAAATGATTTTGGTGCACCTTATGTTGTTAAAGCTGATGGGCTTGCTGCCGGTAAAGGTGTGATTGTTACCAGTGATAAGCAGGCCGCTTTAAATCACGCTAAACCATTCTTAGATCAAGGTATGGGAATTCTGGTTGAGGAGTTCCTTGAAGGTGAAGAGGTTTCACTGTTCTTCCTAAGTGATGGAGCAAGTGTTCTCCCCTTATCACCAGCACAAGATTTCAAGCGTGCTTACGATAACGATGAAGGACCTAACACTGGAGGGATGGGTGCTTACTCTCCTCTCCCTTGGTTACCAGAAGGTTTTGTTCAAGAAGTTCAAGACAGAGTTGCATTACCAACCATTAGAGAACTAGCAAAATTAGGTATGCCATTTCTTGGACTGTTGTATTGCGGTCTTATCGTAACTAAAAAAGGCATTCGTGTTATTGAATTCAATGCACGCTTTGGCGATCCAGAAACTCAAGTAGTTCTTATAAGACTTCTGAGTCCATTAGCTTCTTTATTACACAAAGCAGCTACCGGCCAACTAACAACTGCAATTGAACCTGAGTTCAGTAAAGATGTTGCTATCACTGTTGTGTTAGCTAGTGAAGGCTACCCAGTTTCTTCAGCACCTAACCGACCTATTACTGGCTTAGCAGAAGCACTACAAGACGAACACATTGAGATAGCTCATGCTGCAACTAAACAAGAGGGTGTTGATTTAGTAGCAACCGGTGGAAGAGTTCTAAGTGTTGTTTCGATTGCAAAGAATTTCCATCACGCACGTAAGCATGCCTATAAAGCTATTGAACAAATAAAACTTGAAGGTTCACACTACAGAAAAGACATTGCAGCAAAAGTTGATGAAGGTAAAGATGACTAAAGCTATAGCTGGTTGGCAACATGTGTATAGCGGTAAGGTGAGAGACCTCTATGAGTCTCCTGAACACCCTGAACTGATTCTTGTTGTTGCAAGTGATCGAGTAAGCGCTTTTGACCGAATCCTCTCTCCTGAAATTCCAGATAAAGGTAAATACCTAACCACGCTTACTAAATGGTGGTTTGAGAAACTAGATGTTCCTAATCACACAAGCAAAAGTGTTGAAGTTCCTGAAGAAGTCAAAGATAGAGGAATGGTTTGCCTCAAACTAGACATGTTCCCTATCGAATGTGTGGTTAGAGGCTACCTATCTGGTTCTGGATATAAGGATTACCTGGCTACCGGTGAAATTTGTGGGGTGAAACTGCCTGCAGGTTTATCTCTAGGAGACAAACTACCTGAACCGATATTCACTCCTGCCTATAAAGCACCTCTAGGTGATCACGATGAGAACATCAGCTTCGAAAGAGTTGTGGAACTTATCGGTGAAGACAACGCAGAGGCTCTAAGAAAGCTTTCATTGGAAATCTTCAAGACAGCAAGCAATCTTGCTGAAAAATCAGGTCTAATCCTCGCTGACACTAAGTTCGAATTTGGGCT